>JBGPEO010000062.1:0-14148 GCA_041482895.1 Candidatus Dormibacteraceae bacterium
ACAGCGCGGAGCTGCGCGTCCACCCGACGGGCAAGGCCATCCTGAGGATGGGCACCAAGTCGCAGGGCCAGGGCCACGAGACCACGTTTGCGCAGATCGTCGCCGAAGAGCTCGGCATCCCGGCGCAGGACGTGAGCGTGGAGGAAGGCGACACCGACACCGCGCCGTACGGGCTCGGCACGTACGCGTCCCGCAGCACGCCGGTGGCGGGCGCCGCGACGGCGATGGTCAGCAGGCAGCTCAGGGAAAAGGCCCGCAAGCTGGCAGCCCACCTGCTGGAAGCCGCAGAAGAAGACCTGGTGTGGGAGCGCGGCAAGTTCTACGTCAAGGGCTCGCCGGAGCGGTCGAAGATGATCCAGGAAGCGGCCTTCGCGGCCTACACCAACCTTCCCGAGGGAATGCAACCCGGGCTCGAAGGGGTGCACTACTACGACCCGCCGAACATGACCTACCCGTTCGGAACCTACGCCGTGGTGGTCGACATAGACAAGGGAACCGGCCAGGTCAAGGTGAAGAGGATGGTGGCCGTTGACGACTGCGGCGTGAGGATCAACCCGATGATCGTCGAGGGCCAGATCCACGGCGGCCTTGCCGAAGGCTTCGGCATCGCCTTCATGCAGCTGATCACCTTCGACGACGAGGGCAACTGCATCGGGTCCAACTTCATGGACTACCTGATCCCCGGCTCCTGGGAAACTCCCAAGTTCGAGCTCGGCGAGACCACCACCCCCTCCCCCCATCATCCGATTGGCGCAAAGGGAGTCGGCGAGTCGCCGACCGTGGGGTCGCCGGCGGCTTATGTCAACGCCGTGATCGACGCCCTGTCCCCGTACGGCATCACGAACATCGACATGCCGGTCACCTCTGACAAGGTATGGGCTGCCCTGAGGAAGGCGGGTATCACGGAATGACGCCGAGAGATCGGGCCATCCAGGCGGCCCAGATGCTAGGAAGCGACGAGCACCGCAGCGAGCGCATCCGTTGATGCGTGAGCGAGGAGCACAGGAGCTGACAACGCAGATGGGCTGCCTGGGGGCCCGAGATCCGGCGGCGCTTCCGGGATACCCGCCTCAAAAAGGAGTCACGGAATAACAGCCGAGCTGATCGACCTCCTGCACGAGTACGCGGTAACCGGCACGCCGCATGTGCTCGCGACCGTGGTGCGCACCGAGGCGCCCACCTCGGCGCGCCCTGGCGACAAGGCGGTCGTCACCGCCGACGGCCGGCTGCACGGATGGATCGGGGGGAGCTGCTCGGAGCCGATCGTCCGCCGCGAGGCGCTGCGCGCGCTGTCCGAAGGCGTGCCTCAGCTGGTGCGGATCGTCCCGGCGCCCGAGGTCAAGCAGACGAGAAAGCGGGGAGAGCTCATGGTGGCCACGACCTGCCCGAGCGGGGGCGCGCTCGACATCTTCATTGAACCGCAGCTGCCGCGACCCCTGCTGCTCGTGTTCGGGGACAGCCCGGCGGCCCGCACCCTCGTCCAGATGGGCTCGCTGGCCGGTTTCCGAACGTGCTCGGTCCACCCTGGGGCATCGCGCGAAGACTTTGCGGCCGATTTGGTGCTCGGCAGCTTCGACCTGGCCGGCGCCAACCCTGGAGCCGACAGCTGGGCCGTGGTGGCCACGATGGGCCACTACGACGAGGACGCGCTCGAGGCCGCGCTGGCGTACCCGGCCGTAGAGGTCGGGCTTGTCGCCAGCACCCGGCGCGCGGCCGCGGTGCGCGACGGCCTCCGCAGCCGCGGCATGGACGAGAAGGTCCTCGGGCGGATTCGCACCCCGGCCGGCAAGGTGCGGGGCGTGAGCCAGGAGGAGATCGCGCTCCTGGCGCTGGCCGAGGTGGTCACGGCAAGACGCAAGCGGGGCCACGTGCCCGCGCCCGCCGAGGTTTCCCCGGTCGTCTTCGCAACCGACCAGGTTTGCGGCATGACCGTGGACCCGCTCACGTCGCAGCACAAAGCCGTGTATCGAGACACGACCTACTGGTTCTGCTCGTCCGGGTGCCAGGACGAGTTCGAAAAGGAACCCGAGCGCTACCTCAGACCCATCGAAGCCTAGAGGCGTGAGCAGCACCGGCCTGGTGCTCGCGGCCGGCTCCTCGCGACGCATGGGCAGCCCCAAGCAGTTGCTGATGGTCAGAGACAAGCCGCTGCTCGAGCTCGTGGTCGGGCAGGTCAACGAGTCGAATCTGGACGATGTGGTGGTTGTGCTCGGAGCGGCGGCGGATGAGATCCAGGGCCGAGTCGACCTGGGCCGCGCCCGGGTGCTGGTCAATCCGGAGCATTCCTCCGGCATGGCCTCTTCGCTGAGGGCAGGGGTCGCCTCGCTCGGGCAGGACGTCGACCGCGTGGTCGTCATCCTGGGTGACCAGCCGGACGTCGACGCGGCGCTGCTGAACCAGCTGCTCGAGCTGCAAGCGCGCTCAGGCCTCCCGGCCGCCGCGCTCAGCTTCAACGGCCTGCTCCACCCGCCGGTGGTGCTGAATCGCGAGCTGTGGGGCGACCTGATGACTTTGGAGGGAGACGTGGGCTGCCGAGCCGTGATCCGGGGCCGCCCCGAACAGGTCGCAAGCCTCCCTGTGGAAACCGACCTCACGCACCCGGTAGACATCGACACACAAGCGGACTACGAACGCATTTCTCCCTCTCCCCCCGGGGGAGAGGGTCGGGGAGAGGGGCGAGGGGAGAACCTAGGGCACCACCGGCACCAGTAGATGAGAGTCGTAGCGGCCGCCCGTGTGGATGATGTGAGTCCCCGCGTTCCGGGTCACCGAGTGCCCCATCGAGACGACTCCCAGCGGGTACTGCTGCACGTCGCTTCCCTGCACGACCACTTGCAGCTGCTCGCCCTTCTGGAACCGCGTGCCCGATGGCCAGATCTCGATCTCAACCGGCACGATCTCACCCGCTGTCAGCGGCAGCTGCCTGAGGTGTCCGTGCCAGGGCAGCAGTGGACTCGACAGCGCCTCGTCCAGCTCGCGGTGTGACACGCGCAGCCATCCCAGCGCGACCGGCCCGTCCTCGAGCGCGTTGAGGAACGAGAACGGGACGATGTTGCCGAACGCGTCGAGCTTCTGGAGCCCAACGAACAGATCCATGTCGTCCGCGCCGTCCGCCTCGACCCACAGCCGCAGCTTCATGTGCCCGATCAGCTCCGTGGTCGTATTGAAGCGGTACGTGAACTGCGCCCGCCCGGTGGCAGCCGCGTACGAAACAGCCGATTCGGTCCCCGCTGTCAGCGGGCCCATGCTCGCGTCCGCGCCTTCGAGATAGAGCTCCTCGTAAACAGTCCTGGCGAGCGGCCACTCGTTCTCGTCGCGCATGTCGCCCTCGTAGAAGCGGTCGCGCACCTCGAGGCGAACCTTCGGCCAGCGGTCCACCTCGTTCTCGATTCCTTTCAGGAAGCGATCGAAGAAAAGCCGGAGCCGCTCGACGTTCTCGGGCTGGTAGTAGAACTGCCACTTCTTGCGGCCGTGCACCAGCAGCCACTTGTGCGGTGATGCGATGTGCTTGAACCCCTCGAGCGTACCGCGCGTGTGGAGGCCCTGGTCGGACCAGCTGGCGACCACGAAGGCCGGAACCTCGACCTGCGACAGATCGGGCGTCTTGCTCTCCCAGTAGGCGTCCCACAGCGGATGCTCCGCGTACATCGTCACCGTGTCCTCCACCCTCTGGTGGGAGTACGGGACGCGGCGCGAGCGCCACATCGGCCCGAAGCGGTTCTCGGGGATGCCGCCGTGGTAGGCCATCTCGCGATAGCGGTCGCTCACTCCCTCCCATGGGTTGATGGCGGCCAGGTGGGGTGGATGCTCGCCGGCGGCCCGCCACTGGACGATCGCCAGGTAGGAGACGCCCGACATGCCGACCTTCCCGTTGCTCCATTCCCGGGTGCCGGCCCACTCGATCAGGTCGTAGACGTCCAGCGCCTCCTGCGCGCTGTAAAAGGTCGCGTCCCCCTGCGAGTTCCACATGCCGCGCGGGTCGACGTTGATCACCGCGTAGCCGTGATGCGTCCAGTACAGCGGGTCTGGCGCTTCGAAGCCGGCGTACTTCGAAACCCAGGCCGGGTCCACGCCGTGGTTGGGGAAGACCTCGTACTTGACCGGCGCGTGCTTCCCGTACGGGCCCCAGGCCACGATCACGGGGACCTTTCCAGGAGCTTCGGGTCGCGCCTCTCCCGGGGCACCGGGGAGAAAGACGTCGACGTAGATCTCGACCCCGTCGCGCATGGGCACGGCCACGTCGTAGTCGATCTCCATCCCGTCGGCCCGGACCGTGCGCCGATGCAGCGGCGGGCAGCCTCCGTCGGCCGGCGGCAGCCCGGGCAGGTACTTGGTCTCGAAGGTTTCGGCGGTCGCCAATCTCCCTCACCTTTTCATGCGCCCCGCGCGCGCACCTTTTCATGCGCCCTGCGCGCGCCTGGCGGTCAGCCAGGGCACACCGGGCCTTGCGCTGTCGCCGCGCGGTCCACTATGGTACTCATCACGGCAGTAGGGGGTACGCTCCCTGACCCTGTCGAGAGGACCGTTTTGCGCATCTGCATGGAGGCTTTTTGATGGGGATCCATCGACGGCGGCTGGCATCACCCCTGGCCCTTACGGCGGCGCTGGTTCTCGTGGCGTGCGGTGGCAGCACCGGCTCCACCCCTCCCACTCAGACCGGGGGGCTCAACCTCGGCGTCATCGCGCCGTTCACCGGCCCGGCGGCCGAGTTCGGCACCCTGCTCACCGCCCCGTGTCTTGCGGCCACCGACCTGATCAATGCCGCCGGCGGCGTGCTGGGTCACCAGGTCGCATGCACCTCCATCGACGACACCGGCGACCCGGCGGACGCCGTGCCCAACGTCACGAGGGCCATCGCGACCACGACCAACTTCGACTTCGCAATCGGGCTGGAGAGCAACACCGCGGCGACCACCGTGCCCCTGGTCAATAACGCCAAGATCCCGTTCTTCACGACCAACGGCCTGACGTCGTTCACGAAGAACAACTTCGCGTACTACTACCGCCTGACGCCCGGTGACGACGCCAACGGCGCCGCTTTCGCCGTCTGGGCGGTTCAGCAGGGATACAAGAACGCCGCCATCGTGTTCCAGAACAACATTGGCTCGGAGGGCAACCTGCCCGGGCTGAACGCCGCGATGCCGAAGCTCGGCGGAAAGATCGCCATCAACCTGACGATCCCGGCCGACTCCGCCTCGTACTCCGCAGAGGTCGCGCGGGTGATCGCGGCCAAGCCGGACGTCTTGATCTGGTCCGCCGACCCTCAGACGACGGCGACCTTCCTCGCCAACTACAAGTCGCTGAACAACGGCGTGCTGCCTCCGATGGTCACCGCCACCGACTCGCTCACGCCTGACTTCTTCGACGCCGTCACCAAAGTGGTCGGCACCGATTACGTGACGCACCAGATCTGGCTCGTCGGGTCTTACTTCGACCAGACGACTCCGGCATTCAACACGTACAAGAACGCGCTGCTGGCCGACGCCAAGACCAAGGACATCGCTCCCGTGCTGAGCACGGTCGGGCCGCCGGCGGGCGCGTATGACGGAATCAACATCATGGCCCTCGCGATGATCATGGCCAAGAGCACGGTCGGCTCGTACTACAACTCGTACATCCTCCAGGTCGTGTCGCCCAAGTCTGGGGCGACCGTGGTCGGCAGCTACGCGGAGGGCAAGGCCGCGCTGGCAGCCGGGAAGACGATTCAGTACATCGGTGTTCTCGGCAAGCCTTCCTTCGATCGCTACCACAACTCCGCCGGGGAGTTCGACGCGAACAAGTTCAACGCCGATGGCAGCGCCACCCAGGCGGGCACGATCTCCGGCAGCCAGGTCATCCAACTGCTTGGATAGCAAATCTTTTCCCTCTCCCCTTCGGGGAGAGGGCTAGGGTGAGGGGCTTAAGCCCGCAACCAGGTCGGCAGAAGAGGGCCAGGGTGAGGGGCTCAAGCCCGCACCCAGCTATCAAATGCAGCTGCTGATCGAGGCGATCGGGTTTGGTATCGCGTCCGGCGCGGTGATCGCGCTGGGGGCGGTCGGGTTCTCCGTGCAGTTCGGCATGAGCAACGTGCTCAACATCACGTACGGGGCGCTCATGACGCTCGGCGCGTACGTCGGCCTCTTTCTCATCGACCGTGGGGTCACCGTGTGGATCGCCCTGGCGATCGCCGGAATCCTCGTGGGTCTGGTTTCCGTCGCCTTCAACCGCGGGCTCCTGGCGCCGCTTGTGAAGCGTGGCACACGCGCGTTCGCGATCGTCATCGTCACCGTCTCTGCAGGGGTCGTGCTCCAGTACGTCATCGTGGTGTTCGCGGGTCCTGACGCAAAGAGCTATGGCGAGCAGAGCGGGCAGACCTTTCACCTGCTTGGCATGGTGCTGACCGCGAGCGAGGTCACGATCATCCTGCTTACTTCCGTCCTCATGCTCGGCCTGCACCTGCTCCTGACGCGGACCATGCTGGGGCGCGCCATGCGTGCGACCGCCTCGAACCGGGTGCTCGCCCAGAGCTGCGGCATCGCGACCGATCGCGTCAGCGACATCGCCTGGATGTTGTCGGGCATGCTGTGCGGGGCGGCCGGCGTGGCGCTCGCCATCACCACGGTGAGCTTCGACTTCAGTCTCGGTGCGGTGTTCCTGATACCAATGATCGCCGCCGCAGTCCTCGGTGGAATCGGCCAACCATACGGCGCGATGGTGGGCGGCCTCGTCGTTGGTATCGCGAGTGAGGTCGCGGCCGCGTTCACCAACCCCGCGTACCGCGAGGTCGTCGCCTTCGGCATCCTCATCGTCATGCTGCTGGTCCGTCCGCATGGCCTGTTCGGAGCCGTGTGGGCGACCCGGCGGCTGATGGCCTAGGCGCGATGGGAGCCTGGGAGTTCTACCTCGTCGTCCTGCTCGTCTACCTCGGCACCGACCTGCTCGCCGCCTGGGGCCTCAACCTCGAGTTCGGCGTCACCGGCGTGGCCAACCTCGGCTACATCGTCACCATCGCGGCGGGCGCGTACGCGTACGTGATATTCACGCTTGGTTCCCCGGCCTCGGCGGGTGACTTCCAGATGTACGTGGGCGGTTTCGGGCTGCCTTTCCCGGTCGCCCTTGCGGCCGGCGTGGTGGCCGGTTCTGTGGTCGGCGTTCTGATCGGAATCACGGGCTTGAAGCGCCTGCGCCAGGACTACCAGGCGATCGCGATGCTTGTGGTCTCGCTGATGGCCGCGACCGTGGTCAGCGCGGACACCCCGTTCCTGAATGGCAACGCCGGCCTCGTGCTACTGCCGAACTTCGCGCCCCTGTCGGACCAGGACCCTGAGATCCAGCGCTGGGCATATGTCGGCATCGTGGCCTTTTGCTGCGTGATCGGGTACTTCGTCCTTCGGAGGTTCACCACCGGGCCGATCGGCCGGACCCTGCGCGCGGTGCGCGACGACGAATACGCCGCCGCGGCGATCGGCAAGGACGTCGTTCTTCTGAGGCTCATGGTGCAGGCCGCCGGCGGCGCTCTGGGCGGCCTGAGCGGAGCCCTTCTGGTCGGGTTCATCGGAGGCTGGTCACCCGGAGCGTGGGCGTATGTCGAAACCCTGGCCCTCCTGACGGCAGTGATCGTCGGAGGCATGGGCAACGACCGCGGCGTCAGCGTCGGCACGTTCCTCATCGCCATCCTGATCTTGCAGGGTGTCCAGTTCTTGAACGACGTTCCCGAGCTGAAGGCGCTCGAGGCGCAGTTCAACCGCCCCGCGCTGACACAGGACCTGGGCTGGATCGTCCTGGGCACGTTGACCATCCTTTTTATCTGGTTCAGGCCGCAGGGAATCCTGCCGGAGAGACGGCCCAAATACGGCGAGGTCCGTGGGTAGCGCAGCGCGCCCCATCCTCGAGGTCTCCGGGCTCGTCAAGCACTACGGGGGAGTTCGGGCCGTGGACGGAATCTCGTTTTCGGTGGAACGGGGCACCATCACGGGCCTGATCGGACCCAACGGGGCCGGCAAGTCGACCGCGCTCAACGTGATCGCCGGCTTTCTTCCGCCGGACGGCGGGCGCGTCCTCCTAGACGGCGAGGACGTGACTGGGCAGGCGATGCACCGTCTCGCGCGGCGCGGGGTCGTCCGGACCTTTCAGCTGGCTCGGGTGTTTGGCGGTCTGACCACGATCGAGAACCTCCTCGTCGCGGCGCCCGGCCAGCGGGGAGAGAGCGCCCTTGGGCTGCTCGGCGGCGGACGCTATTGGGGCAAGAGCGAAAACGAGGTGCTCGGACGAGCGCGAGAGATGCTCGGAGCTTTCGGCATGCAGGACAAGGCGGACGAGTACGCACGCAACCTGAGCGGCGGCCAGAAGCGCGCCGTCGAAACCATGCGGGCGTTGATGACCCGGCCGAAGCTCCTGCTGCTGGACGAGCCGATGGCAGGCTTGAGCCCAAGTCTTTCGAGACAGCTCGAGGACATGTTCCTCGAGCTCACGCGCGAAGGCCTTTCCTTGCTGCTTGTGGAGCACTCGCTCGACACGGTCGATCGCCTCTGCAGCAAAGTGGTGGTGATGGCTCAGGGCAAGGTTCTCGCGGAAGGCCGGATGAGCGAGCTTCGCACCCGCAAGGAGGTGCAGGATGCTTATGTCATCGGTTGACCAGGGCCTCGCCTCGACCCAGTCCGCCTCGGCCCTGTCCATCCGCGGCCTGACCGCGGGCTACGGCGATGCGGCGATCGTGCAGGACGTCAACCTCGACGTGAAGCACGGGCAGGTCGTCGCCGTGGTCGGTCCGAACGGGGCAGGAAAGAGCACCTTGCTGAAAGCTGTCCTGGGAATCGCACGCTTGATGGAAGGGCGCGTCGAGCTCAACGGAAAGGACGTGACCGGTATGCCGCTGCCCCAGCTGGCGAGGCTCGGCATCGGATACGTGCCCCAGGTCGACGACGTGTTCGATTCCCTCCGCGTACGCGAGAACCTGGACATGGGCGGCTATCTTTTCAACCATCGCGAAAGGGCCGTCCGCATGGAGAAAGCGCTCGACTTCTTTCCCCAGCTTCGTTCGAAGCTCAATCGATTCGTCGAAACCCTCAGCGGCGGAGAGCGCAAGATGACCGCGATCGCGCGCGTGCTGATGCTCGATCCGGCGGTATTGCTGCTGGACGAGCCCACCGCGGGCCTTTCACCCGAGCTCTCGCGGGCGGTGCTCGAAGACCAGATCAAGACTCTGGGCGCGCACGGCAAGGCTGTGCTGCTCATCGAGCAAAAGGCAGTGGCCGCGCTGGGCATCGCCGACTGGGCCTACATGATGGTGCGGGGGCGGGTGGTCATTTCAGCCAGCGGAGCGGACGTCCTCGCCAGACCAGAGATGAGAGAGATCTTTCTGGGCGCGAAGGGGCCGGGGGAAGCATGAACGCCGCCGAGGGTTTCGTCCGGACCCTGCACGACGCGGACATCGACACCTTCTTCGGCCTGCCGGGATCGACCGAAGCGCCACTCCTGGAAGCGCTGCGGGCGGACGGCGGCATCAGGTACGTGCTCGGCCTACATGAGGGAGTGACGGTCGCGATGGCCGACGGGTACGCGCGGGCGACCGGCCGGGTAGGCATGGTCGGCCTGCACACGACGGTGGGCACGATGAACGGCATGAGCCAGGTCTACAACGCCTCGCGCGACGGCACGCCGCTCGTGGTGACCGCCGGCCACAAGGACCGGGCGGTGCTCGCCGACGACGGCTTTTGCGCCCTGCCCGACCTGCCCTCGCTGCTTCGCCCATTCACGAAGTTCTCGTGGCAGAGCCTCACGCCGGAGGCGGTTCCGTCCGACCTCGCCAAGGCCATCCATTTCGCCGTGACGCCTCCGCCGGGCCCGTCGTATCTCGTGGTGCCCGAGGACCTGATGGGCCAGCGCCTTCCCGACAGCCTTCCGCCGCCGCCCGCGGTGACGCATCTCGGCCTGGCTCAGCTGCCCGCGGCCGAGGTGTTGCGCGAGGCGGCCGGCATGATCGCTCGAGCGCGGCGACCTGTCCTGGTCGTCGGAACCCATGCCGCCGGCGCGACGGCCGAGCTGGCCGCGGCGGCAGAGGCGTTCGCCGTGGGCGTCCTGGCGGCGGACCTCACCGACCTCGCCGTGCTGCGCTTCCCGACCACCGACCCTTACTACCTGGGTGTCTACGGGGAGCAGCCCGAGGCGCTGGACGCTGCGACCTCGTCGTCGCCGTCGGATGCCGCGTCTTCTTCCCGTTTTCGGACCACGCCCGTCCGCGCCTGCCGCCGGGGGCGAAGCTGATCCACGTCCACCCGGACCCGTCCGAGATCGGCCGCCTGCAGTCGACGGAGATCGGCCTGGCCGGAGACGTGGCAGCGATCTTCCGGCAGCTGGTTGCGGACCTCGAAGCGATTGGAGGACTCGACGCAGCGACTCGCCGCGAACGGTCCGCCTTCGTCCGAGCGGCCTCGGAAGCCCGCCGAGACGCCGCGGCGGGTGAGCTCGAGGCGGGGCGTCGAGGCAAACCGGCATCCGTCGCGAGCATCGTGGCCGAGATCGGTCGCGCTCTCACGCCCAACGCGATCATCGTCGAGGAGGCGGTGCGCGGCTCGCGCCTGTTCTTCCGGCACGGAATGGTCGGGCCTGGGTCCGAAGTCTGGCGGAGCACCGGCGGCTCGCTGGGCTGGGGCCTTCCCGCAGCGGTCGGCGCCAAGCTGGGGCGGCCAGACCGGCCGGTGGTGCTCCTGACGGGCGACGGCAGCTTTCAGTTCTCGATCCAGGCGCTGTGGACCGCGGTCGAGCACAGGCTCCCCCTGGTCGCAGTCATCCTGGACAACGGCGGCTACCTGGCGGTCAAGCGCGCGATCGAGGGACATCTCGAGGTGCCACACGACAAGCGCGCCCACCCGGGAACTGAGATCTCCGGGATCGACAATGTGACGATCGCACGCGGCTACGGCGCGGAAGCGACCTCGGTCTCGGACCCGGAGGCGTTCGGCGTCGCATTCACGGCCGCCCTGCACTCGCCAAAGGTCACGGTGATCTCAGTCCCGGTCGCGCAGATCCGTCCCTGATCAGCGTTGCGTCAGCTCCAGCAGGTGTCGATGCTGCCAACGGCGTTCGCCGGCGGCAGCGGCGCCTGCGTCGGGCGCCGCTGTGGTGTCTCTCACAGCCGTCGCGGCGTAGATGGCCGCGGCGATCGCGTGGGTTGGAACGTGCGCAGCCGCCACCGCCTGGCCGGCGGCACGGGCAGCCGATCGAGCAGCCTTGTGCTCCAATGCACCGCGTGCCGCGGCATGGGCATCCAGCGATGCCTTGCGTATTTCGGCCATCCCGAACACGCCGGTCTTCACCCAGTCACGACCAGCCTGAATCGCCAGTCGAGGGCGATCGTCTTCGGGGAACTGTGTTTCGAACAACGGCAAGACGCGCTCGGCACAGTCGCAGGCCCAGGTTGCAATAGTTCGGTGGTCGGCGGTTCTGGCAAGGTCGGCAATCTGCCCGTCGAGACTGGTTTTGACGAGCTTCGAGGCGTCCATGTTGCTTCGCATATATTGCCAATCCGGGTTGAGTGGTTTCGAGTCCGTGAAGGCTCCGGGTTGATACACCCTCAGCATGCAGGGCATCCCTCCAATGCGGTTTGACGGCGACTCTGAGAGTCACCCCCTGTAAACCAACTACTTGGTGAGGGCTCCCCCAGCTTCCGAGGAGATCGACCTAAAGGTTTCGCCGGTGCAGCCACTGTCAGATCAAAGGCAGTTGCTGCTGGCCGCGATGCTGGTGGCGTCATCGGACGACGCCATCATCGGGAAGGACTATCAGAGCGTGGTCACGACCTGGAACCCCGCCGCCCAACGGCTGTACGGCTATTCAGCCGAGGAAGTGGTCGGAAGGAACATCTCCTTCCTGTTGCCGCCAGACCGCCTCAACGAGCTCGAGGCCGTCCTGGGCCGCGTGGCTGCTGGCGCGGACGCTCAACACTACGAGACCAAGCGCGTCCACAAGGATGGGTCTTTGATCGACGTGGCGATGACCGTTTCGCCGATCCGCGCCCTATCCGGCAACATCGTCGGCGCCTCGACGATTCAGCGGAACATCACCCAGCGGAAGAAGACCGATACCGTCGCTGCCGAGATGGCGGCGATCGTGGACTCCTCCAACGACGCCATCATCGGGATGACGCTCGAGGGCCTGATCACCACGTGGAACCGCGGCGCCGAGCACATTTACGGGTACGCGGCAAAGACGATGGTGGGAAAGAACATCTTGCTTCTTGTACCGCCTGGCCGGCCGGTGGAGATCGACATCATCGCCGGCATGCTGGCCAGCAACGCACGCACTGAATCCTTCGAGACCCAGCGGCTGCGCGAGGACGGGCGGCTGATCGACGTCTCACTGACGGTCTCTCCAATCCGCGATTCCGATGGGACGATAGTGGGAGCCTCGTCGGTGGCCCGGGATGTCACCGAGCACAACCTCATGAGGGCGGACCTGACCGCTGCCGAGCTGCGCAGCCTCCTCGCGGTGAGTCGTGTCAAGGACGAGATGGTCTCGCTCGTCAGCCACGAGCTCCGCACCCCGCTGGCCAGCCTCCTGGGCTTCACGGAGCTGCTGTACTCCCGTGAGTTCTCCGAAGCGCAGCGAAAGCAATACCTCGGGGTCATGCTGCGGGAGGGCCGCCGGCTGACCGACCTCATCAATGATGTGCTGCACATCCAGCGCCTCGAAGCCGGGCACCAGGACCTGAACCTCGCGCCGGCGGACCTTGAGGCTCTCATCCAGCGCGCGGTCAACGCCGCGGGGCAAGACATTCTCAGGCCGATCCAGGTGCGCACCTCCGGGCATCTCCCCCTCGTGATGATCGACACAGACTCGATCCTCCAGGTGCTGTCCAACTTTCTGTCCAACGCCCGCAAGTACTCGCCGGACGGCGGCGACATCCTCGTCACCACGAACCTTGTCGGCGGGATGGTCACGATCGATGTCCAGGACAATGGCCTGGGGCTGCCGGCCGACGAGCTGCCAAAGCTTTTCGCAACGTTCTACCGCGTGGAGAGCGGCGATCGCCGGCTTATCAAGGGAACCGGCTTGGGGCTCGCGATCAATCGGAAGATCGTCGAGGCGCAGGGCGGGGAGGTCGCGGTGCACTCAGACGGGCCTGGCAAGGGTTCGCGTTTTCAGTTCACGGTGCCGGTGGCCGAACCCGGCCCCAAAGTGGCAGACGTCCTTATCGTCGAGGACGACACAGGTTTCGGACTCCTCCTCCAGGAACAGTTCGTTGCGCGCGGTCTGACCGCCGTGCGAGCGGCCGACGCCGAGACCGCGCAGCGTTTGCTCAAGGAAGGCATGAAGCCGCGCGCGGTCGTATCGGATCTCCTGCTGCCAGGACTGCAGGGTGAGGACTTCGTGGCGCGCCTGGGAGCGGACAGTGGGCCCGCCGTCCCGGTCGTGGTGCTGACGGTAAAGCAGCTGGCCCCGGACGAGGTCTCAGCGCTGGAGAAGGCCGGCGTGACCGCTGTGATGCCGAAGGAAGCCGGGGCGACTCAGGCCGCGGCAAGCCTCATCGCCGCGGCTCTTGCCAAAGAGTGATAGAAGGCTGATGCTCAGAAGGCCGCCCGCGTTGCAGACCCTGGCGACCGTTCTCATCGCTGATGACGAGCCGGGCATGCGCCTGCTGGTGCACACCACCATCGAGTCCGACAACTATCGGGTGGTCGAGGCCGCCGATGGCGACGAAGCCTGGGTGCTGATCAAGCGGCACAAGCCCTCGCTGGTGCTTCTCGACATTCAGATGCCGGGTCGGACGGGCCTCGAGATCCTGACGTCGATCAGGAGCGATCCGAGCCTCAACGCCGTCCGGGTGATAGTGATGACAGCACGGGCCCTCGAAGCCGACCGAACCGCGGCCATGGCTGCCGGCGCCGACTTCTACCTGACCAAGCCGTTCTCGCCGCTCGAGCTGCTCGCCCGCGTGCAAGAAGCGCTCGGTCTCTGACACCGGCGAGCGGGCTTCCCGGGTGGGGAGCCGGTGGGCCGGTTCCCTATGCCCGAGGACGACTCATGGAGAAGGTCATATCGTGGTGGCCATGGGAGCCTCGAGCGCAGCGCTCGCTCCAGCGCCGGCGGCGGTCCGCTCATCGACGATGCGCGGCCGGAGAGCCAGGTGAGCATGGTTCAGCGCGACTACCTGATGCGGATGATCGAGCA
>JBGPEO010000063.1:0-14061 GCA_041482895.1 Candidatus Dormibacteraceae bacterium
CTGCCCGACCTGACCGCCACTGGGCCTGCCACGCCCGTTCAGCTGCCGGGACTCAACCTCGACGCGGGTTTCTGGCGGTTCCGCCTCAATCAGCTGAACCGGGACCAGGTGTTCTTCGAACAGCTCGAATGGCGAATCCTGCACAACGCTATGGACGCAGCGCAGGGCTACCTGGAGACGGTGGTCTTACCTTCGGTCACGCGGGCGGAGCGGGCTTAGCGGGCGGATCGCAGTTCTTCCACGACCCTCTCCCCGACCCTCTCCCCTGCGGGGAGAGGGGGATCTTTCCTTAGCCCTTCTCCGACTGCATCGTGACGTTGCCGTTCAGGGTGGCGCCGTCCTCGACCGTGAGGCGGGCGACCTTGACGTCGCCGTTCAGGTGACCCGAACCGCCGAGCGTCAGACGCTTCTTAGCGGTCACGTTGCCGGTGACCTGGCCACGGACGCTGACGTTCGATCCCTCGATCGAGGCCTGGATCGAGGCCCCCGAGTCGATCGTGACGTCTCCGCTTGCCTTGAGCTCCCCTTCGACGTTCCCCGCGACCTTGAGGTCGCCCTGGATCTCCAGGCGTCCGTGCAGGCTGTCGCGCGGGCCGAGGTTGACTACGTTTTTCTCACCGTTCTGGCTGCTGCCGGGTGAGTGGGTCGCGGACTTTTCAGCTTGGGCCATCTGGGAATCCTCCACTGGGTTGATCGTGCCTTCCATACTGTGTGGTCAACTCTGAGCGGCGAGCGGACTTGCGCTTTGCTGCCACGCGGAGCCCCGGTTCGAGCGAGGCTTGCATGGTAACAGGGTGCCGCCAGACGTAGAAGAAGGTTAAGGATCGGGGTCGAAAGCCCCAGGATCCAGGTTTTTGGAGCTCTCGACCACCTTGATGGACCCGGATTCTTCGGACGAGATGATCGACCACCTGGTCGATTTCTTCGATCGCATCGCCCCTTCGTACGACAGCTGGGCCGGCGGCCAGCACGAGCGGGTCGCGGCCAGGCTGGTCGACGTCGCGGCGCCGCAGAAGGGCGAGCAGGTTCTCGACGTGGGCACGGGTACCGGCCTTGTCGCGCACCTCGTGGCGCCAAGGGTCAGCCCCGGCAGCGTGATCGGCATCGACCTGTCCGACAACATGCTGGCCCTTGCCCGCTCGAAGAAGAGCAAGAACGTCCAGTTCCTCGGGATGGCGGCCGAGCGGCTCGTCTTCAAGCCCGAAACCTTCGACCTGGTCACGATGGGCGAGGCCCTTGCGTATCTCGGCGACCCCACCGACGCGCTGGCCGAGGCGCGCCGGGTGCTGCGGGAGGGCGGCCGCCTGGCGGTTTCCAATCAGCGGCGAAGCCTGAGCACACGCGCGCAGGACCTCTTCTTCCAGGGCCTCGCGCCGCTCGCGCGCCGCCACTACCTCAGCCTTCCGCGCTACAGCTCAGAGCGCTCGCGCTTCGGCGAACCCAACGTACTGCCCCAGCTGCTCGACGGGGCCGGCTTCGAGGTGACCCGCGTGACCGAGATGGTCACGGGCGGCAGAACCCGCGACGCCAAAGAATGGACAGACCTGATGGCGGGCGCCGGTCCGCTGCCTAACACTCTGATTCGCGCTCTTGGTCCCCGCTTCCGCGACGAGCTGGAGGCAGAGATCGAATCGGCGATGGAAAGCCTGGGCGACCCCGACGACGCTTTCCGGTACCACCACTCCTACCTGATCGCCGTGGCTCGCAAGCGCTGACCGAGCGTCGCGACCATCACCAGTGCCGCGAGCGCGCACATGGCGGCGGCGACCGTGAAGATTTCGCGGTACTCCTGCAGGAATGCCGTGGCGACCAGCCTCTGCAGGTGATCGACCCGGGCTCGCAGGCTGGGGTCGGTGAGCACGGGCGTGCCGAGGATCTGGTGAAACCGATACAGGCCGAAGGCGGTCAGCGCGGACAGCCCGACCAGCATGCCCATCGTGCGCGCCAGCACGACCAGGCTCGTCGCGAGGCCGTGGCTCTCGCCGCGGGTCAGCGCGAGGACAGCGGCCGTCACGGGTGCGATGACGATGCCGAGGCCCAGTCCACAGGCGGCGAGCGCCAGGTCCGCCTGACGGGCAAAACCAATCTGCAAGGAGAGCTCGTTCGAGGACCAGGTCGACATCTGGAGGAAGGCGGCCGCCGACAGCAGGATGCCGCCCACTGCCACCAGCCGTCCCGAAAATCGACTCGCAAGCCAGCCGCCGAGTACCGCGCCGACCGGGATCCCGACCAGGAAACGGGACAGAAGCAAACCCGAACCCGGCTGGTCGAGGCTGAACACCAGCCGACCTAGCACCGGGACGTCAACCAGCGCCACCATAAGGGCGGCGCCGATCAAGACGTTGGCGATCGCGGCGCCGATGAACGCCCGGCTCCGCAGGAGCTCGCGCGGCACCAGCGGCTCCAACCGGCGGACCTGGCGCCGGCCGTAAAGGGCCATCACGACAACGCTCGCAATGCCGGCTGGAATCAAGAGTGTGCTTGTCGCGCGATGGTCCGGATCGTCGGGATAGAGAGCGACGACAAGAAGTCCAAGCCCGACGCCCAGCAGCGCCGCGCTGATCCAGTCGATCGACGATGCCGCGGGCCGGGACGGCGGCGCCGCACGCCGCGCCGTGAGGAGCAGGCCGCCGGCGCAGAGCGCGGCCAGGGGAACGTTCAGCCAGAACACGAAACGCCATCCGCCCGCGGATGCCGCGAGGGCGGCAATAGTCGTGCCGTACAGCGGGCCGAACACGCTGCCCGCCTCCTGGAGGCCGGACACCGCGCCGAGCGCAAGGGTGCGGGCGTCACCCTGGTACAGGTCCGCGGCGAGCGCAAGCGACAGTGGAACCAGCCCGCCACCGCCCAGGCCCTGCAGCACCCGGCCGGCGACGAGCCAGGGCAGGCCGGCGAAAGGCCACAGGCCTGAGGTCGCGGTGATGACCGAGCCGGCAGCGAACACGACCATGCAGGCGGCATATACGGGCGCGCGACCGCGCGCGTCCGAATAAGCGCCGAGCAAGGGCATCGCCACCACATAACCGCCGAGAAAGCCAGTCACGATCGGCGTCGCCTGCTCGAAGCGATCGATGGTCAGGCCGACGTCGGCGATCATCGAGGGCAGGAGGGTCACGACCACGTACGCGTCGAGCGCCGCGATGAACAGCCCAGCCGCCGCTACTCCGAGCAGCGCCGGCTTCGGCACGTGGGGCACTACGGCGTTGGTGGTGTGATGTTGACCGCGGCGTTGAAACCCGAGATGTCCACCTCGACCGCGGCCTCCTTGCCTCCATCGCCGAAAGCTCCGTCGAGCTGTGCCTTGCGAATCAGGTGGTCAGAGACGCCGACCCAGACCACAGCCTTCACGTCGACGGTGGAGCTCAACTGCGCGAACATGCTGTTCAGCTGGTCGGCGCTGTAGGTCGCGTTGATCTTCTGCACGTCGACTCCATCGACCTTGTCCGCGCCGGCATCGGAGAGGTTGCGGCCGGCTGGAATGACGGCCGGTAGGCCGCTCGTGGGATCGAAGAGCTTCGCCAGATCCGGAATGGCCGCAGCCTGGCTCCCCGTCATCTCCTGATATTTCGAGAACGGAAGGTGCAGGTAGACGTGTCCATCCACGATCACGACCTCGAGGCTGAACGCGAGGTCCTGCTGCTTCACGGTGTAGATCGTGTCGCTGTCGCCGGGCAGCCGGACCGAGGTCTTCGCGCTGACCAGCGTGAAGCCCTGGAACGAGATCGCACCCTTCGTGAACTTCAGTTGTGCGTCGACCGTGCTCAGCTTCGCCATCGCAGCCGCGGCGTCGCGCAGAGTCGCTGTCGGGTCGACCGGCGGCTGGCTCCCCCCGCAGGCCACGATCAGAGCCAACGTGACCAGGCTCCCTAATGTTCGCTTCATTGCTCGCCGAACACTAGCGCTGCGTCCCCTACTTCGGGTCCTTCGCCCGCACGATAAGCCGGATCGGGCGGTCGTAGAAGAGGTAGTCCCAGGCCCAGTTCACCAGGACGAGGATGCGGCTGCGGAAGCTGATGACGTTGACCAGGTGAACCGCGAGCCACATCAACCAGCCGAGGAATCCAGACAGGTGCACCGCCCCCAGCTCTGCCACAGCCGAGTTGCGGCCGATCGTCGCCATGATGCCGGGGTCCTTGTAGCGGAAGGCCTTCGCTCCGCCGTTCCGGACCAGCTCCTCGATGGTCGCAGCCACGTGTTTGCCCTCCTGCATGGCGACCGGGATGAGCATTGGCAGCGGGACCCCACCCCGGTCGACGGCTCCGGCGAGGTCTCCGATGACGAACACGACAGGGTGGCCGGCGAGCTGCAGAGTCGGCTCGACCTTGACGCGCGCCTGCCGGCCGAGCGGCGCGCCGATCGCGACGCCCAACTCTGAGGCACGCACGCCGGCTGTCCACACGATGGTGCCGGCGGCGATCTCTTCGCCGCCCGCGAGCCGGATCGAGTCCTCGGTCACCGAGTCGACCTTCGCGCCCAGCATCAGCTCCACATGCTTCTTCTCGAGCGAGCGCCGGGCAGCCTGGCGCAGGTCCGGCACAAACGTGCCCAGCGGCGCGTCTGCCGCTTCGAGCAGCAGCACGCGCACCTCGCCCAGGTCGAGGTCGCGGTAGTCCTTGCGCAGCACGAGCCGGATCAGCTCCGAGAGCGCGCCGGCCATCTCGACTCCGGTGGGACCGGCGCCCACGACGGCAAACGTGAGCATCGTGCGCCGCTTCTCCGGGTCCGTCACCCATCGCGAGGCCTCGAACTGCGTGAGGATGCGGTTGCGTAATGCAAGGCCCTCGCCGAGATCCTTGAGACCGAAAGCGTGCTGTGCCAGCGATGCATTTCCGAAGTAGTCGCTCTGGCTGCCGGTGGCGAGCACGAGGTAGTCGTAGGGGATCGGACCGCGGTCGGTCGTTAAGGTGCGATGGTCGAGATCTGCACCGGTCACCTGCGCCTGATTGAACTCGGCGTTGGCGAGCGGGCGGATCAACGCGCGGACGGGGCGCGCGACCTCACCGGGGTCGAGGAGCGCCGACGCCACCTGGTAGAGAAGGGGAGTGAACAGGTGGTAGTTATTGCGGTCGATCAGCAGCACGTCGACCGGGACGTGCCGCAGAGCCCGCGCGCAAGTGAGACCGCCGAACCCCGCGCCGGCGATGACCACGCGCGGCCGGCTGCGCGCGAGCGCGACCAGGTTCGGACCCACTGAATTCATTTCTCTGGTGGCTTGCGGAACCGCCCTCCGCCGCCGTGGCGCCGGTTGGCCATCTTCTCGAGGGCCGTCTCTCCGCCCGTGGCCTGCAGCAGTGACTTGGGCAGCTTCTGCTTCTTCTTGATCACCGGCTCGAAGAGGTCACCGTGCTTGGCGACGCGCGCGAGCACCTGGTCCGAGTCGAATACGAGCAGGCTCGGATCCTTTGCCTTCAAGCACTTCTCGACCTCCTCCCATGACACCGGAGTGGACACCGTCGGCCGGGCGCGAGCGCGCAGGGAGTAGACGTTGACCGTCGTCTTGTACTGGTCGTTCTGGCTCCAGTCGATCAGGACCCTGCCGGTGCGAAGCTCCTTCAGCTGCTTGTGCACCACGAGGTCGGGATGCTGCTCCTCGAACAGCTGCGCGAGGCCCTTCGACACGACCTTCGTTTCGACATAGGTCACCTTCGAGTTGAGCGGGACGTATAGCTGCAGGCCTTTGGAGCCGGAGGTCTTGGCGCAGCAGTCGAGGCCGTGCTCGGCGAACACGTCGCGCAGCATCAGGCCGACCCTGCAGCACTCGACGATGGTCGCCGGCGGCCCAGGGTCGAGGTCGAAGACCAGCGTTCGCGGCTCGGGCAGGTTCGAGGCGAGCGACAGCGAGGTGTGGAATTCGAGCGTCGCAATTTGCGCGAGCCACACCAGCGTCGGCACGTCCTGGCACAGGCAGTAGTACATGTCGCGGTTGTTGCCGCCGCTCCACACCGTGGCGGTCTCGACCCAGGGCGGCCGGTGCTTCGGGCAGTTCTTCTCGTAGAAGAATTCGCCGTCGACGCCGTTCGGATACCGCTTCAGCGTCAGGGGGTGGTCGCGCGTGTGGGGCAGGATGGCGGGCGCGATGCGGGTGTAGTAGTCGATCACCTGCGCCTTCGTGAACCCGACCTCGGGGTAGAGGACCTTCTCGAGGTTGGTCAGCTTGAGCTGGCGCCCTTCGATCTCGACTTCGACAGCGGTTTCCTTAGCCACTTTCGCGCACGACCTCACGCGCAGGCTTGTCAGTCCGCAGGCCCTTGAAAGCAGGCGCCCGCAGCTGTCCCGATTTCGTCCATTCGACGAACTCGACCTCCACGACGAGACTCGGTTTGACGAAGTGGGCGGCCCTGGGAGGCACGCCGACATCGAAGGGGCTTTTCGCCTGCGCCAGCGGCTTCATTTCGCTCTGCAGCTTATCCAGCATCGCGTCAGTGAAGCCGGTGCCGACCTTGCCGGCATAGACGACCTTGTCCTTGTCGTAATAGCCGATCAGCAGCGCGCCGGGTTGCCCACCGCGCTTCCCTATGCCATCGAGCCAGCCGCCGATCACGAACTCCTGGCGGTTCCGGTTCTTGACCTTGACCCAGACCCCGCTGCGGCGTCCCGGCTCGTAAGGCGAGTCGAGCTTCTTGCCCATGACGCCCTCGAGCCCCGCCTTGCGGCTCGCCTCGCGCATCTCCGGACCACCTCCCTTTTCATAAGGTGGGGTCTGCCATGACGCGCCGTTGAGCTTCAGCCCCTCGAGCTCTTTGCGCCGCTTCACGTAGGGCTCCTTCAGCAGCGAGTGGCCGTCCCGCCACATCAAGTCGAAGACCATATAGGTGACCGGGACCTCTTTCATCTTGCGGCGGATCTCAGACTCAGATGTGAGACCCATCCGCTGCTGGATCTCCTCGAAGCTTGGCCGGCCCTTGCCGTCCAGGGCGACGATCTCGCCGTCGAGAATCACCTCTTTCGAGCCCAGCGCGCGGCCCATCGCGTGGACTTCGGGGTAGCGGGCCGTTACGTTTTCACCGCTGCGGCTCACCAGGCGAACCGTACCGCCATCGACATACGCCTCGGCGCGAATGCCATCCCATTTGAACTCGAAACCCCACGCCTCATCTGGTGTTGGTGGCTTGGTGACGAGCTTCGCCATCATCGGCTCGATCCACTCCGGCATCGGTTTGCGGTCCGGGTCCTGAGGCGGATCCATGCGATGGATCATCCAGTTCTCGCCATTGGTCCGGAAGAGCACGTAGCGACCCTGGAGCCGCTTTCCATGGAGGACGACCATCACCTCGCGATCGGACCACTTTTCCGTCTCGTAAGTGCCGTGATCCCAGATCGAGACGTGTCCCGCCCCGTAGCTGCCGGCCGGGATGTCGCCCGCGAAGTCGATGTAGTCGAGAGGGTGGTCTTCGACGTGGACGGCGAGGTGGTTCTTCTTAGGGTCGGCGGGCACGCCTTTCGGCACCGCCCACGAAACGAGCACGCCGTCGCGCTCCAGCCTGAAATCCCAGTGCAGGCGGCGCGCATGGTGCTCCTGCACCACGAACCGCAGCTTTGACGGGGATTTCGCCCTGGTCGCCTTGCGTGGGACCTTGGCGCCGGGTTCTGGCGTTTGCTTGAAGTCTCTTTTGGCCTCGTACTCCGCGAGCTTCTTGGCCACTGATCAAAAGGTTAGGCCACCCGCTTCTCGAGCCGAACCTCCAGGCCGATGCCTTCGGTGTTGATCGTGCAGGCGGGCTTCTCTACCTCACGCTGATTTCGGACCCGTGCACCCGCTCCCACTTCTTTTCCTACCAGGGCTGGAGCCGCACACATTGACGACTGCGGCGGAGCTCATCCGGAGCTGAGTCCCGCTCGGGCCGCAACGAGCCGAGCCGCGAGCGCCTTGAAAACCCCGCCGTTAACAGCCAAGGTTCCCCTTCCAGCGAGCAGTGCCTAACGTGCGCGTCAAAACAGCTGGAGGCACATATGGTTTTCCTCACTGGCGACCCGGACATCACGCCGATCACAAACCTGATCACGGTCTGGATTCACATCGGCCAGGCGCTGGTCGGGTCGGTTGGCGCGCTCGCGTTCATCTTTGCATTCATCTGGAAGATCACGGCGGTCGAATCCAAGTCGGCCCTCGCCGCCAAGCAGTGGATCCAGCGGATCGTTGTAGGGACGATCGGCGTCGAGGTCGCGAGCTCGCTCGTCAGCATCCTGACCAATTCGGTGCCGACTTCGACGCACTGATCGATGGATCCGCTTCTCAATGCGATCAAGCAGCTCTATGGGGAGCTGGGTCGGATCGACGGATACCTTTACACGCTCGTCCACCCAAACCTCGTCGCTGCGGCTCTCCTCGACGACAGCCTTGGGCTGCTCATCAGCGTCTGGTCGAACTTCATCCTTCAAACGACCGATTTCGAGAACCACGGAGGCCCGTTCGTCAACAACCTGACCATCCAGCGCTTCGAGCCAAAGGTTCAGCTCGCGGCAAACGTTGCGCTTGCGCTGCTGACCATGTGGGCTGCGTACCGGATCATGTGGAGCCACGGCCTGCGCAGCCAGTTCACGGCGCGAATCCTCCTTCCTCGTCTGATGATGGGCGTCGTTCTCATCAACTTCTCCCAGTCGCTGTTCCAGATGGCGGTCGATGCGAGCAACACGATCAGCGCCACCGTGCACACCTACGTTTCGCTGGACGATCTGTCGACGTTTGCGGCGAACTTTCGCCACGACCCGAACGCCGGCGTAATGGAGATCATCACCACCGCCGGGCTTGCCGCGGCTTATGACGTGCTGGCGATCGTCTATCTCGTCCGGTATGCAGTCCTGATCGTCCTCGCGATCACGGCTCCGATCGCCGGTTTGTTCTTCATGCTCCCGGAGACCCACCACATGTCCAAGATGTGGGCCTCGCAGTTCTCGACCAACCTTCTGATGCAGCCGATCCAGCTGTTCGTCCTGTCAATCGGATTTGCGCTTGAAAAGGATGGTCACACCCCCGTGCACCATCTCTTTGCTCTGGCCTCGCTGCTGATCGTCTTCAAGGTGCCCGGCGCGCTGGGAGGCTCAGAAAAGGTGGCGCACAAGCTCGAGTCGACTGTGCACGAGGCTTTCAAGCACATCGCGCATGCCGTGGCCAAGGCCTGAACGGCCTTGACGGCCCTGGTGCGGATCGCCGGCATCGCCGCGGGTGGCCTGGTGGTCTGGCTGGTCGTCGCGGGCCAGGTTTCGGGACAACACCTTCGGCTGCCCGTCGAAGGGGTTGTGGTCGGCGCGAAGGTCAGCCAGCCCTTCGGCTGCACGTCGCTGGAGCTCGAGCCGTTCGATCCATTCTGTCCAGGCCGCCACATACACACGGGCATCGACCTTGCGGCTCCAACCGGCACGGACGTCCACTCGGCGACCGCCGGCAGCGCCCGCGTTGGCCTGGACCCAAATGGCGCCGGCAACTACGTCATGGTCGAGGTCGATGCGCACGTGCGCGTCTTTTACTGCCATCTCTCCGAGTTCCGTGTGCAATCAGGAGAAAACGTGAGCCCAGGTCAGGTGATCGGATTGGTTGGAGCGACCGGCCTGGCCACCGGACCGCACGTGCATTTCGAGGTGCAGGTCGACGGGACGTCAGTCGACCCGGTCGCGTGGCTCGCGTCTTAACAGGCTGGGTAGGCGACGGCTCGATTCGAACTTACGCTGGCGTCAAATTCACGGAGGTGGTTCGATGGTCAACAAGGTGATCCTGGTCGGGAATCTCACGGCGGACCCTGAGGTCAAGGCGACTCCCAAAGGCACATACGTCGCCAAGATCGGGCTGGCAACCAATTCGTATGCCGGCAAAGACGAGGCCGGCAACGCCAAGCAGGAGACCGAGTTTCACAGCCTGGTCGCATTCGGCAAGCTGGCTGAGTTCGCCGGTCAATACCTGCACAAGGGCCGGGCCGTCTTCGCGGAAGGCAGGCTTCACACGAGCTCGTGGGAGGACACGGCCGGCCAGAAGCGCCGGCGGACGGAAGTCTGGCTGGACGAGATCAAGTTCGTGGGCGCCAAGGCGCAGGAGTCCGCCGCCTAAGAGTGGTTGCCGGGGCCACCCCAAGCCAGGGCCCTTCCAAGTAATCTTGTAATCGATGGCTGAAGACGTCTCGGGGTGGTTCGCGAGCAGGGTGCCCACCGGCTGGTTCGCCGGGCCACCCGAGGTGGCGAGCGACGGTGAGGAGATCCTCGTCACGGGGCGGCTGCCCGACGTGGAGCTGGCTGCCGGCACCTCCGACGAAGGGCGGGCGGCGGCCCGTTCGGCGCGCATCGACCGCTTCCGCGAAGAGACCAGGGACGAGCGGGTTCGGATCGCCAGGGAGGCTGAGAGGCAGTTCCGGCGCAAGGTCGCCTGGGGCGCGATGTGCGGCGACGAGACCAGGATCTTCACCACCCTCAGCGTGCCGGTGATGACCAGGCTCCGGATGCCGGAGCGTTCCATCCTCGACACTCTCGTGGCGGGCGGCGTCGCCAGGAGCAGGAGCGACGCGCTGGCCTGGTGCGTCCGGCTCGTGGGCATGCACCAGGCGGACTGGATCAAGGGCCTGCGCGACGCCATCGTCAAGGTGGACGAGGCCCGCGGCAAAGGACCCCTCAACCAAGGCTCTGCAAACTAGCAAGACTGAACCCACGGGACTCGTTGCTACCCTGTGGGCACTTTGATCGCCGAGGGCGGTCGACCGCACGTCGTTGTCATGGGCGCGGGCCCGGCCGGGCTGACGGCCGCCTATGAGCTGTTCAAGCACGACGTCCCGGTCACCATCCTCGAAAAGGACCCCAACCAGGTTGGGGGGCTGGCCCGCACCGTCGAGCACAAGGGTTATCGCTTTGACATAGGCGGCCACCGGTTCTTCTCCAAGAACCAGGAGGTCGAAGAGCTGTGGACGGAGATCCTGGGCGATGAGATGCTGACCCGGGGCCGGCTGTCGCGGATCTACTACCGGGGACGCTTCTTCGCCTATCCGATCAAGGCCTTCAACGCCCTCTGGAACCTCGGGCCACTGGAGGCCGTCCTGTGCGTCGCCAGCTACGCCCGCGCGCGCCTGCAGCCTGTGAAGAACCCGAAGAGCCTCGAGGACTGGGTGCGCAACCAGTTCGGATGGCGCCTCTTCAGCATCTTTTTCAAGACCTACACGGAAAAGGTATGGGGCATCAGCACCAAAGAGCTCTCCGCCGACTGGGCGGCTCAGCGAATCAAGAGCCTCGACCTCTGGCTGGTGCTGCGAAGCGCGCTCATCCCCGGTCGCGCCGCCAAGCATCACGGCGAAGTCGTCACCACCCTGATCGACAGGTTCCGCTATCCGCGCTTCGGCCCAGGGCAGATGTGGGAGCGCGTGGCCGACATCAGCCGGGAAAAGGGATCGCCCGTGCTGTTCGGACGCTCTGTCCACTCCATCAAGCACGAAGGCGGACTCGTCCGGTCGGTCGAGACGCGAAATGCCTCGGGCGAGCTGGAAGTGCATGCCGGCACTGATTTCGTCTCGAGCATCCCCATGCGGGAACTGATCAGCCGCCTCGATCCGCCGGCGCCGGAAGCTGTGCGGCGGGCGGCCGAACACCTCTCCTACCGCGATTTCATCAGCGTCGCTCTGATGCTAGACCGGGCGGACGTGTTTCCTGACAACTGGATCTACATCCACGACCCGAGCGTGCGGGTCGGCCGCATCCAGAACTTCAAGAACTGGAGCCCTGACATGGTGCCGGACCAGAGCAAGACTTGCCTCGGGCTCGAGTACTTCTGCTTCGAGGGCGATGGGCTGTGGACCTCAGACGACGCCGCGCTCGTCAAACTCGCGGGCGAGGAGCTCGCCCAGCTCGGTATCTGCTCGCCAGACCAGATCTTCGACGGAGTTGTCGTTCGCCAGCAGAAGGCCTATCCCGTGTATGACGACGCCTACCAGTCGCGGGTGGACGTCATTCGCGAATACCTCCAGTCGCAGCTGCCGAACCTTCACCTCGTCGGCCGCAACGGGATGCACAAATACAACAACCAGGACCATTCGATGATGACCGCGCTGTTGGTCTCGCGCAACATCGCGACCGACTCGACATTCGATCCGTGGAAGGTCAATGCCGACGCCGTATACCACGAGGATATCCGCGTGGGCGAGCGCGACCTATCGGGACGCCTGGTGCCCCAGAAGATCGCGGCCGGCTAGCGTCTCGGCCGGTCCGTCATGTAGATCGTCCCTTTCGGACGGACGAAGTTGGCGGCCACGAAGCTGGCCACCGCGAGCACTACGAACAGAATCAGGTGCGTGTAGTGGTGTGCGGCGTGTGGATCGCTGACCGCGATCTGAAGCACGCCGAGACCGTAGAGCACGCCGATGATCAGGAAAACGACACCGAGAACCCCCAAGCCGAGCGCCAACCCTGTTGATTTCATCACAGGCTGAAATGTAACAAAGCCAGGCTGGCGAGCCCGGCCGCGATGCAGTACACGCCGTATGGGTCGAGCCGGCCCGACCGGAAATAGCGGAGGAGAAACCGCGCGCTCGCGTAGGCCGCGATGCCGGAAAGGACGGCGCCGGCCAGGTATTCGGCGATCGGCACGCCGCTCGCGAAGAGCTGCGGCACCTCGACTATCCCAGCGCCGAGAATCACCGGCGTCGCCAGAAGGAACGAAAAGCGCGCCGCTTCCTGGTGCCGCAGACCTGCCAGCAAGCCTCCCCCGATGGTGACGCCGGAGCGCGAGATGCCGGGCAGGAAGGCCAGCGCCTGGCACGCGCCTACCACGGCCGCGGCGCGGAAGCTGATCCGCTCCGCTTGCGCGAATTGCTCCTCTTGTTGGGCACGCGAAGCGGCGCTGACCACCGCACGCCGTTCCGCACGCCTCCTCAACAGCTCGAAGCCGATCATGAGGGCCCCGTTGACGACAAGGAAAACGGCTGCCTCGGACGGGCTCGCGAAGAGGTTCTTGATCTTCGTCTGAAGAAAGACGCCGAGCACCGCAGCCGGAATCGTCCCGACCAGCAGCAGCATGGCGAGGCGTTCGGTGTCGGTCTCAATCTGTCCGCGGATCGCGGCTGTGAAAAAGCCCTTGATGATGGCGAGCCATTCCTGGCGGTAGAGGACCAGCAAAGCGGCCGCGGTGCCGAGATGCAGGAGTACGAGGAACGGCAGAAACGAAGGATCCGATTGCTTGAAGCTCCAGCGCAGCAGGCTCGGTATCAGAACCGCATGCCCGAGCGACGACACTGGAAAAAGCTCGGTGGCCCCCTGCAGCAATCCCATCAACAACGCCTGCGCCAGAGTCAAGGCTGGGAGCCTCGGCGAGAGATTCGGCGCCAAGGTGGCCGGGCTGCTAGGCGCGGCCGAGCATCGGAGCGAGCGCATCTATCGATTCGTGAGCGAGGAGCGGAGGCCGCAACAACGCAGATGGGCCGCATTGGCGCCGAAGATCCGTCGACGATTCCCGGCCTTGACTCCCTCACCGGCATATATTGCTGAAGCGATGCCTCGCCTTGCCGCCTTCATCGATGCAGTGAAGACACTCGATGAATCCGTTTCCCGGGCCAAGGCCGCGGAAAGGCTGGGCTACGAGTCGGTCTGGGTCACGCAGCTCCCCAACGCTCGCGACGCCGCGCTCGTCCTCGCCGAGTACGCCCACGCAACGCAACGCGTGGGATTCGGAACCGGCATCCTGCCCATCTACACGCGACACCCAACCGCGATGGTGCAGATGGCCGCCACGCTCGACGAGCTGTCAGGCGGCCGCTTCATCCTCGGCATCGGCGTCAGCCACAAGGTGACCGTCGAGTCGATGTGGGGTATGCGCCTGGAAAGCCCGGTGGACGCCATGCGCGAGTACCTCGACATCGTGCGTACCAGCCTCCGCGATGGAGGTTGCTCCGTCGACGGGAAATATTTCTCCGCCCACTGGGCTTACTCGGGTCCGCGCCGCGCGGAGATGCCGATCATGATCTCGGCGCTCAACCCAAGGATGCTGGACCTGGCGGGCCAGCAAGCAGACGGGATCGTCCTCTACATGTGCTCGCCTGCTTATATCCGCGACCACGTGGTCCCGGCGGTGGCAGCCGGCCGGAGCAAGGTCGGGAAGCC
>JBGPEO010000064.1:0-14030 GCA_041482895.1 Candidatus Dormibacteraceae bacterium
AGCAGGATGGGACCTTCTGAATGCATCGGCAGGTTGGCTTCGCCAACGTGCCTGCTCACTTTCCCTTTAAGGATTGGATTACTAAATAGTTTCTCCATGCGACGCAGCGAGGCTTGCAAGATTGCCGAGTCGCGGCCCGGGTGAACCCGGCCCCCCTTGCCATGAATTACAGCCCCGTTCCCAACCCACCCCCTTCGGGCAAGATCCTCGAGGCTGCGTTCTTCGATCGCGAGACCGTGGACGTCGCGCGCGACCTGCTCGGCAAGGTACTGGTCCGGGAGGTCGACGGCCGTCACATGTGGGGCCGTCTCGTCGAGGTCGAGGCCTACATGGGCCCGGAAGACCTGGCGTCGCATTCGTCAGGTGGGCGGCGCAGCCCCCGCAACGAGGTCATGTATGGGCCGCCCGGCCACGCCTACGTCTATTTCACCTACGGAATGCACCATTGCCTCAATTTCGTGACGCGACCGGCCGGGGTGCCGCAGGCGGTGCTTGTGCGGGCACTCGAGCCTGGTCCTGGCGTCGGGCGGTGCGGCGGGCCGGGGCTGGTTTGCCGGGCGCTCGACATCGACCGGGCGCTCAACGGCGTGCCGCTTGCGCCGCCGCTGCTCTACGTCGTGGACGACGGCGCCCGAAAGCGCCGCGTTGTCGCGACTCCGAGGATCGGTATCTACAACTCAGGAGACTGGCAGGATCGGCCGCTGCGATTTTGCTGGGACTCGCCGCATCTGTCGCGCCCGCTCCCCCAACCAGCCAAGCGTCGCGCTTAGGCCGACTTCACGCCGGCCGTCCCGCAACGCCCATTACCAGGCGCCTTCAGGCGTGGCGCCACACAGGAGGGGGTCCCGTGGGGGAGCAATCAGTAAGGCCCATCCTTAACGCCGCTCGCGCGCGACTCGTGTCCTCACCCGCGCCTTTTCTAAGGCCAGCGAGGCTCCGCGGGGTCCAGCCGGTCCAGTTTCTTCCAGTCCTCGCGCACCGGAACGAATACGTCGACGACCGTGGCCCCGTCAGGTCCAGCCACCGCGTCGTGCGAGACGTGGCTTGGGATGTTGTAGGTATCGCCGGCCTGGAGCTCGCGCTCTTCGGTGCCGATCCGCATCACGATGCTGCCGGCGATCACGAAACCTAGTTGTTCGTTCTCGTGGTGATGCGCGGGCGAAACCGCGTTCGGATCCAGCTGGACGATGGCCATCGTCACCCGCTCGCCTTCGACTGCTCGAGCCATGATGCCATCGGTCAACCTGTGAGGGCTGATCTTGCGCAGCGATTCGAAAGTCTTCGCTTGCTCGGAGTTCTTCATTCGACGACCCGGTCGATGATCGTCGCGGTGCCGATGCCGCCGCCGCAGCACATCGTCTCGAGCCCATATCGAAGATCCTGGCGCTCGAGCTCATAGAGAAGGCGGGTCATGAGGATCGCGCCGGATGCGCCGAGCGGGTGGCCGACGGCGATCGCGCCGCCGTTCACGTTGGTCTTGTCCATGTCCGCTCCCGTCTCCTTCTGCCACGCGAGGACGACGGATGCGAACGCCTCGTTGACCTCGAAGAGGTCGATGCTCTTCAGGTCGAGGCCGGCGCGCTTGAGCACGGCGGCGGTTCCGGTTATGGGGCCCTCTAGCATCAGAACCGGGTCCGTCCCGACGACGGCCTGCGCCCTGATGCGGGCTCGAGGCTTGAGCCCTAGCTCCTTCGCCTTCTCGAGCGACATGAGGAGGACGGCGGCCGCGCCGTCCGAGATCTGGCTCGAGTTACCGGCGGTGATCGAGTGCTCCGGGTCGAATGCAGGCTGGAGGGCCGCCGTGGCCTCGTAGTTGGCGTTGGCGCGGATGCCTTCGTCCTGGCTGAACATGTCGTGGTGTCCGTTGCCGTCGAGCGACAGCTCGATTGAGAACACCTGTGACTTGAATCGACCTTGCTCCCTCGCCGCGTGCGCCAGCTGATGGCTGCGCACGCCGAACTCGTCCATCTGGCGGCGGGAAATTCCGTACTTTCGAGCCATGAGCTCGGCCGAGATGCCTTGCGGGACAAGGTCATAGAGTTCCATCAGCTCGGGCGGAAACGGCGTGCCTGGAGACACGGCGTTGGAGCCCATCGGGACGCGTGTCATCGATTCGACCCCGCCGGCGATCGTGATGTCGCAGACGCCTGACTGGATGAGGTTCGCGGCGAAATGAACCGCTTGCTGGCTCGAGCCGCACTGCCGGTCAACGGTCGTGGCGGGGGTGGTGAATGGAAAGCCGGCGGTGAGCCACGCGCTGCGTCCGATGTTCAGGCCCTGCTCGCCGGCCTGGCTCACGCAACCGAAAACGACATCCTCGACCTGCTCCGGTGCGATGCCTGCGCGCCTGACGATTTCCTTGAGCACGAGCGAGCCGAGGACGACTGGATGCATGTCCTTGAGCTTTCCGTTTCGCCGAGCGATCGGTGTGCGGACTGCCTCGACGATCACGGCCTCGCGCATTTTTCTGTCTCCTTTGTGATGAGGTTGTCACCCATTCTAGGAGGCGTCACTAACCGTCATCGCGGCCAGTGTCAAGCCCACAAAGATTTGCCTGGCAGCCCGAAAGTTTTTGCCGTTGACGCCGTCCATAACCGCCTGTTAACTTTCGCAACGCCCCAAGCGGCTGAGTACGGTAAACCTGAGGATACCGAACGTCGAGTAGGTGGAAGGTCCGGGGCAACCCGGGATGGAAACCGAAAAACGCATAGGGTACTTCAGGGTAAACAGGAAGGTCGCTTGGGGCATGTGTTTTCCACAGCCCCTCCACACCCCCGTTTTCAATTCAAAAAGCCCCTCTTTTCGGCTTCGACGCAGGCTTTCTCCACAGCTTCGGCGTCGAATTCAACACCCCTCCTCCGAAGCCTTTTCACGCCGTCCAGAAGGCGCGCCACCGGCATCGGATCCTCGTAGCGCAGCCACCGGTACGCGAGTGGCGCCGACCACGCCAGCCCCTTTGATTCATAGAGGCTGCGGTGCCCATCGACGACGATTTGCTCTACCTGTCCGAGCAAGCCGCTCTCGACCAGGAGGTGGAAATCCTGGCCCGCCATCCAGGCCAGGAGGCGTTCCAGCCGCGCACCGCTATTCCGGCTGGTTCGGATTGGGCGACACCGGCAGGTCGTAAACGCTCGAGCGAAGCGTGCAGATGAACGGAAGGTTGCGATACAGCTCCCTGTAGTCGAGGCCGTAGCCGACGACATAGTCGTTCGGAATCTGAAATCCGACGTAGCGAATGGGCACGTTCACAAGCCGGCGCAGCGGGCGATCGAGAAGCGTAACCACCTCGATCGAGGCCGGCTCCCGCGCGCGGAGCTCCGAGAAAACGTAGTCGAGGGTCAGGCCGGTGTTCACGATGTCCTCGACCAGGAGAACGTGGCGACCCGCGATCGGATAGTCGATGTCTCGAGCGATGCGAACACGGTCGTGCGGCTGCGCCCCGGCGTAGCGCCGAAGGTCGAGGTAGTCGAGGACGAACGGAACCTTGATACCGCGCGCCAGGTCCGCGAGGAAGAACGTGATCCCCTTCAGCACACCCACGATCACGAGGGACTCGCCGCGATAGTCACGCGAGATCTTGCGCGCCAGGGCCTTGACGCGGGTCTCCAGCTCGACCGGTGAGATGAGGATTGAGCCGACGTCCTGCTTGCGCAGGTTCAGCACCTCGACCGCGCCATAACCCGCCTTCGCCAGGAGCTGCTGGTAGTCCTTTCGGTATAGCAAGCGCACGTTGAGCTCCGGGTAGAGCTCGCGAAGCAGCCGGACCTTGCGGTTCTTCGGCGTGACGAGGGACTGCTTCATGGTCGTCAGCTCGATGTACAGGTCGTGCTCCGGAAGATAGAAGTCAGGCGTGAACATCTCTGACACGCGCGTGTCTTCCCAGCCAATCGGGAACGACATGGGTTCGTACACCCAGCGGATTCGGTAGTAATCGAGAAAGCGTGCGAACTCCTGCTCGGAGGGATGAGCGAACTCGACGCGTGCGTGTGCCGGGCCTGTACGTCTGACCAGGCGCGAGCGCTGCCTGACGGGGCGGCGCCATTTTTGCGGGGCGTAATTCGGGACGGACGACGCCAATGAGCCGCTGTGGATTGTACTCTCCGAAGAGGGAATCATCGATGAGCACGCCCGCGCAAAAGATGGTGGCGGAACAGCTGGTGCCTCACGGCGTCACCGACGAGCGCGTGCTGCTCGTCATGGCGGAGATGCCTCGCGAAGAGTTCCTGCCACCCAAGCTGCGGCGTCATGCCTATAACGATCGCGCGCTCGGCATCGACTGCGGCCAGACGATCTCGCAACCCCTCGTGGTAGCGCTGATGACGCAGGCCGTGGCGCCCAAGCCCGACGAGAGTGCCCTGGAGGTTGGCGCCGGTTCGGGCTACCAGGCGGCCGTGTTGAGCCGCTTGTGTCGCAAAGTCATCACCCTCGAGCGCGAGCCCGCGCTCGCGGAGCATGCGTCCGAGACACTGCGGCGGCTTGGGTTCACCAACGTGGAGGTCGCGGTCGCCGACGGAAGCCTCGGCTGGCCCGCAGAAGCGCCGTTCGACATCATCCTTGTCGCCGCCGCGGCTCGCGTCGTGCCAACGGCCCTGATCGAACAGCTTGCGGAAGGTGGTCGCATGGTGATCCCCGTCGCGGTCTCATCCGATGAGCCACAGGACCTGCGCCTCTACGAAAAGCACGGCGGGGTGGTCAGCTATCGCTCGTTGTTCCCGGTGTTGTTCGTACCGCTGCGTACTGGATAGGGAATCACCCCCACCCTGACCCTGCGCGCAAAGCGGCGATAAGGATGTGACCAGCTGATTGCCCCCTGCGGGGGAGGGGGGTTACGGAGACGGGCGTGGCGACGGCGACGGCGTGACGGTGGTGGGAGTTGTCCCAGTTATCTGCTGGAGCTGCTGGAGGAGCTGGCCGACTGTCGCCATCTCGCTCGCGAACGTGGTGAGGTCGCCGGCCTTAAGCGCCGCATAGGCCGCGGCGTAGTGCAGGTTCGCCTGCGTCACGAGGTTCGCGACCTGCGCGACCTGGGCCGGCGTGAAGACGGTCGGGGTGGGCGTCGTCGGGGGCGGCGCGGTAGACGTGCCGACGAGCTGGTCAATCGCCTGCTGCAGCGTGTCCGCGTAAGCGACGTTCACAGAGTCCGCAAGGATCACCTTCTTCAACTCGGGAAGCCCCGAGGCCGATGTCGCCTGGAGGTAGATCGGCTCGAAATAGAGGAACGAGTCCCCGATCGGAACCACCAGCAGGTTGCCCTGCACGACAGACGAGCCGGCCTGGTGGAAGAGGGTGAAGTCGCGCGAGATGGCGGGGTCCTGGTTGATGCGGCTCGCGACCTGCTGAGGACCGAAGATGACCTTGTCCTTGGGCAGGATGTAAGAGACGTACTCCCCGTAATGAGCGCCGTCGTTGCGAGCGGCCATCCAGGACACCATGTTCTGCTTGCCCCGGGGCGTGAAGGGCATGATCAGGAGGAACTCCGGGTTCTGCTCTCCCGGCAGGCGGAAGAGGACGTAGTAGGGCTGGACCGGCGTGAGCGCGCTCCCCGGCGACGTCTGGGCGGTCGGGATGTCCCACACGTCTTCGCGAGCAAAGAAGACCTTGGGGTCGGTGATGTGATACGTGGCGTAGACCTCCACCTGCGTGTCGAACAGGTCGATCGGGACGCGCAGGTGGGCGCGCAGCCCCGCCGGCATTGCGTCGATCGGCTTGAACAGCGACGGGAAGGTCGCCTGGTAGGCCTTGATGATCGGGTCCTTGGAGTCGATCACGTAGAAGTCGGCCGTGCCTTCGTACGCATCGATGACCACCTTCACCGAGTTGCGGACGTAGTTGATCTCAGCGGGGTTGGTCCCGCTTTGCTGGAAGGTTACGGTCTGGGAATACGGGTACGTCGACCCTGTCGTGTACGCGTCCAGGATCCAGTACGTGCGTCCGTCGACGACAACCACGTAAGGGTCGCTGTCAAAGGTCAGGAAGGGGGCCAGCTCCTGCGCGCGGTCAAGGATGTTGCGCCGGTAGAGCATCTGGGTCTGGCTTGTGACCTGGCTCGAGACCAGGAGGTTGAAGTCGCCGAGCTTGAGGGACCACAGCGCCTTGTTGAGCTCGGTCATAGGAACGCCGTGGGTGCCGGTGTACGCCGTGAAGACGTCCTGGCTGCCTTGCGGATAGTCGAACTCGCGCGTGTTGGAGGGGGCGAGTGCGTAGTCGGGCGTGACCTCGCCGAAGTAGATGGCCGGCTGCGTTACCTTCAAGGTCCCGGTGGGCGGAAGGTCGCCGACCACGTAGCTCGGCAGGCCCTCGCCGACCACCGCGTTGACCGGGCTCGCGGCCAGACCGTATCCATGCGTGTAGACGAGGTGCTGGTTGACCCACTGCTGGGCCGACGACGGGAGCTTGGTGAAGTCGAACTCGCGGGCGCTGATCTCGAGCTGCTGGTACTGGCCCGCGACGGTGTAGCGGTCGATGTCGATGTCGTTGAACGTGTAATAGGTCCGGATGGTCTGCAGCTGCTCGTAGGTCGCCTTGAGCGGCTGGTAGTCCCACAGCCGCAGGTTGTTGACCGTGACCTGGTCGTTCTGCACCTCCTGCAGCGTCAGCGGCTGGTCGCCGGTGAAGTTGCTCACCGACACGTTGGAAAGCCCGTAGGCGGCGCGCGTGCCGGCGATCTCTCGAACGATGTACGGGAGCTCGTATGACTGTGCGCTGGGGGTGACGAAGAAGCTCTGCACGATGCCGGGATAGATCTGGCCGACGAGCAGCAGGAGGACCCAGATGCCGGCCGCCGCAACCGGCAGCCACAGGCGCCTCAGCCAGGCATTCACGATCAGCACGCCGGCGAGCACGACGCCGGCGCCGGCCTGGAACGAGTAGAAGGGCAGCCGGGCATTCACGTCCGTGTATGCGGCGCCCCAGACGACCGTGCTGTTGTGCGCGTAGAGCAGGTCATAGCGGCCGATCCAGGACCAGGCCGCGAGGCTCGCGGCGAATACTCCGAGGAGGATCGAGAGGTGCGCGATGGAGCGCGGGCTCAGGTTGAGGTCGAACGTGTCCCCTCGCCACGCATAAAGGGCGCCGACCAGCAGCACGGCCATGAAGTCGAGGCCCAGCGCCCAGTTGACGATCGAGTGCAGGAACGGCAGCGTCAGCAGGTAAAAAGAGATGTCCTGGCCGAGCACCGGGTCGGTGGTTCCAGTCGGAGACGCGTGCTGGAAGAGGGCCAGCGTCTGCCACTGCGTGCCGGCGCCGCCGGACAGGATCAGCGCGATCAGCGCCGCGCCGAGGAGGGCGATGATGGCGAGCGGGCCGCGGAGCGATGAACGCCTGATGCCGACCGCGCGCAGGCCGGGGCCCGAACGGATTCGCAGCGCGACTATCACGTTGGCCGCGAGGTAGATGAAGGCAAGCGCGAAACTTCCGACGAAGAGCACGGTCTGCAGGTAGAGGCGCGTCGTGAAGACGGAGCCCAGGCCGAGCGCGTTGTACCACTGCAGCTCGGTGAAGAACCAGATGATCGGGCTGGCAAGGACGAAGATGAGGAACGCGATGCCGAACAGCCCGGCGGCAAACCAGAAGCGCCGGGGAGGGCGAGGGATGCGGATCTCGCGCCCGGCCTCGAAAGGCCCGCCGCGCTCGAAGGGATCGAAAGGCCGGAAGCGCCGGGTCATCTGGTGGGGAGTATGAGCGGAAACCGCGGGTTTCCGCTGCGCGCAAGCGCGACCAGGTTCGGACTTACTGAATTCATCGGCAGGTTGGCTGGGCCAACGTGCCTGCTCACTTTCCCTTTAAGGATTGGATTAGCCGAAGGAGGCTGGCGCAGAGGCCGGGCTAGCGGCCATGAGCTTGTTGGGGACGGCCGGAGTAAATCCGGCCTACGCAGTGACGCTGGCTAGGGCAACGTCGTCGGCGCTGAAATCGGGGTCGGAATTCGCAGGTGGATTCGCGAGGTGCCAGCGGACCGTGGTCCGCAGCGACTCGGCCGGGTCTGAGGTCGTCCAGCCCAGCATCGATCGCGCCTTCTGCGCGCTCGCGGCGATGTGCTGGCTCATCGTGCCAGTTGCCTCGAGATCCTTGGGCAGCAACTTGTCGGACACCCGTACGAGCTCGGCGCTGGACCCGGCCGCGTCCAGGATCATCAGGGACCACATCCGCATCGAATAGGTTCGGTCCTCGCAGAGATTGAGCACGTGTCCCGCTGCGGCCGGAGTCTTCAGCACGAGGTGAACTCCACGCGCGATGTCTCTGACGTAGCCGCCGCTGTGGAGCCACGTTCCCGCGCCGAACGGGATGCGCTCGCGCCCGGCGCGCACGCGCCGCAGGATGAACTCCTCGCGCAGCTGATAGTCGTGCTCGCCGTAGACCATCGGCAGCCGGACCGAAGTTGCGCCGCGCGGCAGGTAGACGTCCTCGACGTCGAGCTTGTCGTACTGATCCATGCCGGGCATGAGGCCGCGATAGGGGTAGCGGTTGGGGCGAACCGGCGAGGTTTCGTCGAGCGGGACCGGGTCGGTCTCGCGGCCTTCGTTCACCGCTCCGAACGCTCGATACACGTCGATGCTGGAGATCACGACGAGCTGCAGGTCGGACGGCAGCGCCGCGAGGACTGTTTCTGCGTCGGCGCGTGTCAGTGCGCGGCAGTCGACCGCAGCGTCGGGCTTGAAGGCGGCCAGCTCTTTGCGGTGTGCGACCAGCTCAGCCCGCTCGACGTGCAGGTGCTGCACCTTGGGCATGTCGTCGGGTTCGAGGTTTCCGCGGTGGACGACCAGCAGTTCATGGCCGGCTGCGGCGAGCTCCTCGACGATGGCGCGCCCGATGAACCGGGTGCCGCCGAAGACGATGACTCTCACGCCGGGCCTAGTACCTGTTTAAGCCCCTCACCCTTGCCCTCTCCCCGACGGGGAGAGGGAAGAAGCGTGCGGGCTCTTCTCGACGATCAGGTCGATGAGGCCCCACTTCTTGGCCTCCTCGGGGTTCATGAAGAAGTCACGCTCCATAGCGCGCTCGACGTCCTCCAGCGGCCGGCCGGTGTGCTTGGTGTAGATGCGGGCCATCGCCTCTCGCTGGCGCAGGATCTCCTGAGCGTGCAGCTGGATGTCGCTTGCCTGGCCCTGGATGCCCTGGGTGAACGGCTGGTGGATGAGGATCTGCGCGTGAGGCAGGGACAGGCGCATGCCGGGGTCGCCTCCCGCGAGCAGGATTGACGCACCGCTCGCGGCTAGCCCGGTGCACAGCGTCCCGACCTTCGGGGCCACGTACTGCATGGCGTCGTACACGGACAGCGCTGCGGTGAGCGAACCTCCGGGGCTGTTGATGTACAGCTGGATGTCGCGGTCGGGCGCTTCGCTCTCGAGAAACAGAAGCTGCGCGGTCACGGTGCTGGCGAGGTCGTCGTCGATGACGCCGCGCAGGAAGATGATCCCGTCTTTGAGCAGACGGGAGTAGATGTCGTAGGCGCGTTCGCCGCGTCCATCGTTGGTGATCACCGTCGGGATCATGCTCATTCGATTTACCTCCCTGTGTCGAAGCCTATGCGGGGTTTTGGCCTGGGTGGCGGGTTGGCCATCGCCAGGTACGCGCTGAAGTCGGCGACGCTGCGAAGAGCCTCCAGCGGCAGCGACGCGGTGGCGAGCCGGAGCTTGACGGGGGGATCCTCCGGCCAGCTCCTCTGCTCGGGGTCGGCACCAAGCAGGCGCGCCAGGTCGGCGTAGATGTCGGCGGGTCGGGCGCCAAGTGCGTGGGCGACTGCGAGGAGGCGTTCCGTCGAGACCTCCTTGCGGCCCCGCTCGACCTCCGAAAGGTGCGCGGGTGACAGTCCAGCCTCGCCGGCGACTTCGGTCAGGGTGCGGCGGGTGGCCTCGCGGCGCTGGCGCAGGACGGCGCCGAGTGCGCTTCTGACGAGCCGGGCGGATTCGCTGTAAGCGAAAGTCATTCTTTCAAGGCAAATCATACGACTCGACGCAGCGGCGGGTTCTTTGTCACCTGGTTGCGGGCTCAAGCCCCTCACGCCAGCCCGCTCGCCGAGGGGAGAGGGTGCGTTCTCTCTCAGTCCTTGAGGTTCGTGGGGTCTAGCAGTTCTTCTTTCGGGCGTTCGATCACCTGTCTTGACCTCATGATTTCGATCAGCTTCTTCCTCCCTTTCGGGGGGCCGATCATGATGGCGCCGACCAGGCGGCCGTCTTTGAAGAAAAGCTTGCGGTAGAACTTCTCGTCGAAGCTGAACGTGCGCACCGACTCGAGGTCGGGCTGCACGTCGGGCGTCACCCCCATCACCGCCAGGGTCGATCCGAACATCGTCGTCGTATACGTCGGGACGTCGAAGAAGTCCTCGTCCGCGCCGGCCATGTTGCGCGCCGCCACCTTGCCATGGGCTTCGGCGTTGTCCCACGTGCCCATCTGGTTGTGGCGCCCGACCATGATGTCGTAGAACACAGCGACGTCTCCCGCGGCGTAGACGTCGGGCGCTGAGGTGCGCAGCTTCGCGTCTGTGACGATGCCCTTGTTCAGCTCGATGCCGGCGTCACGCGCGGGCTCGGTGTAGTAGTCGAGGCCGACACCGTAGGTGAGCAGGTCGAATTCGACCCTGTGTCCATTGACCGTCTGGGCGCTGAAGCGGCCGTTGGTCCGGCTGAACCTCTCGACCTCATCCCCCACCAGGAACTGCACGTCTTGGGCTTCGCCGAGCTGCCGGCACAGCCGGCCGCCCTCCTCATCCAGCACGTAGCGGAGGAACCATGGACCGCGCATGATCCAGGTCAACTTCGCTTTCTTGCGAAAGCTCACGCCCTCCGCAAGCTCGTATCCGATGAAGCTGCCGCCCATCACCAGCACACGCTCCGCTGCGTCTGCCTTCTCGATGATCGCGTCGGTGTCGTCGAGCGTCTGAAAGCCCAGGCACGCGGACACCTCGTCGGAACCGGGCCATGGCGGAGGCTTGGGCCGGCCGCCCGTTGCAATGAGCAAAGCGTCGAACGGGAACTCCTGGCCGCGATTGGTTCGCACGACCTTGGCTGTGGCATCGATCTCGGTTGCCCAGGTTTCGAAGTGGATCTCGAGGTTCCGATTTGCGTAATCCTCGACCGTGCGCATCATCACCTTCTCGCGGCGCACCTGGCCGCGCAGGTAACGCGGCAGCGCGACGCGGTTGTAGAGGGGATGGCGCTCGGCCGCGATCATGACGATCGATGCATCGGCGTCCGCTTTGCGCAGCTCCTCGGCGCACGTCTGGCCGGAGATGCCGTTGCCGATGACGACGTAACGCCTGGTCACGGGTGGTGAGTCCGGGAAAACGCTGGCCAATGCATCGGCCTAGTCGGCCGGGCGCCTTCGGCGCTGAAGTCGGCGTCGCCTCCTGCGCGCGTTCGGTCACGCATCTACGCGATGCGCTCCCTCACGTGCTCGTCGGCTCCTTGGCTCCGGGCCGCCGAGGCCGCGCCTTGGCCAGCTAATCCCCGGACACACCACTAGAGAAGCAATCCATAGATGTAGGCATTGTCCTCGTCATTCGCGAGATCGTATCCGGAAGCGGTCATGTCATCGGCGGCCGGGTGGTCGCGAGGAAGCGTGACGGTGACGTGGTCGAGCCCGTCCGCGTCCGCCTCGTAGCGCAGCGCCATCAGCAGCTCGCGCAGCGCGCCACCGCGTCCCGCAAGAAACGCGACGGCGAGGTTGTTGCCCCACGCTTCTCGCAGCCCGGCGAGCGCGCGCCCACCGGGACCGATCCTCAGCATTCCGGTTTGTGCCAGCCGCTCCGCCTCGGCTGCATCCATGTCTCGCGCGCCGTTGAAGTCGGCCGACACGCCGTGATAAAGCTCGATGCCCGGACTCTTTTCTACGGCCGTCCAGACTTTGCTGGCCTCCGCCGGACCGGGCATGCGCGCCGGCTCACCGCCTTCAACACGACTTCCGCGCCACCAGCGCACGTCGACCAGGCGGCGGAATCCCAACGACTCGAACAGGCGCACAGCATCCGGATTCGCGGTCCCGAGCCGCATCTCGCGAAACAACTGGTCCCTGGCGTCGGCGATCGCGGAGGCGAGCATGGTCCGCGCGAGGCCCTGGCGGCGATGCGTGCTCGCGACGCGCAGCCCTTCGTACCAGACCAGTCCTGGCCCAATTGGCCTAAGGCGCTGCACGCCGACGACGACGCCGTCGAGCTCCGCCGCCTGGAAGGTGGCGCCGGCGTCGCCCAGCCAGTCGTTGAACACGCGCGGCAGATAGTCGTGTCCATCCCAGATGTCGCGACTGATCTCCACCACCCGTTCTCGGTCCGCGGCCCTCATGGGCCGGAGGGTCAGGTCCTGGCTCGAGGTTGCCAATGCGCCACTCCACTCAGCACCGTCCCGCCGTCAAAAACCAACTCGCCGTCGTCGCTGGTCATCAGCTCCTCGAGCATCGGGCGTCCAATCGCCTCATCCCATCCGTCTCCCACCAACGCGCGCGCGTCTACGAGCCCTTCGTCGAGGTTGGCATAGCGGGTGACGCTGTTGTAGCTGAGGAACTTCACATCCGGCGCGATGCCCATTGCGATCAGCAGCATGAAGAGGTCGCTGAATCGAGGCATGCGCGGGCTACCGTCCGTCGAATGGGCGCCCTGCTCGCGCCCGGCCATCAGCTGTTTGCGGATGACGGCCGCGGGGTGCGGCAGGTCGCTTTCGCGCAGCATGATGAAGACGCGCTCGCGCGCCGAGCGGTCGAGCTTGGCGATGAACGGCTCGATGTCGGCTACTCCGTAAAGGACGTGCGAACAGATGACCAGGTCTGCAGGCGCAACCTCCGCGTCCTCCCACGTGCTGGCGACAACGGTCATGTTGTCTCGAGGCGGGATCATCGACCGCATGCCCTCGGATGGCTCGACGGCGGTCACCCATTCGAGCCGCTCCGACAGCGGGACCGCGTGGCGCCCGGTCCCCGCCCCGGCGTCGATCAGGGTCTTGGTTGGCGAGACGTAGGGGTCGATGACCTTGAGGAACTCGTCGGCCCGCGCCTGCGTCGATCGAGCAAAGCTCGGGGCCCGCCGGTCCCAGTAGCCAGGGTCGGCATGCGTGCCGGCACGATTCGCCCTCTCATCCACGATCCGCTTCCAGTTCCCCACCCAATCCATCGGGAGATCGAGGCTACCGGATATAGGACTCGGTCTCCCCCTCCGCCGCTTCGCGCCACCTCCCCACGGGTGGGGAGGCTTGCTCGTTGTCGGCGGTTTGCAGGCAGTTTTTAACAGGTCTGGGGACAAACCGGGGACAACTCGACGGGAGCTGTTCCACATGCTGGGGTGTCGTGGCTGCCGGCCACCAGATGTTGGGCCGGAAGATGGTCCGGGAGCAATACGATAGGCGCGTGGCGGCAACCGAGTTCACCAGCGCCGAAGCCCAGCTCCTCGGACGCTACTTCACCAATCTCGACCGGCCGGTCTTCGCCCTGCGCAACCTGCCCGAGGTGGTCAAAGGCGCGCTGTTCTCGCGCTACTCGAGGACCGAGAAGAGCCTGCGGCGCGTGCTGCTCGAGGAGTTCATCAACGAGCCGGATTCAGGGTTTGACGCCCTCGCCGGCAACGCACCCGACGCCGACGACATGGTGGCGGTGCGCCGCGCCGAAGAGTTTTACGAGCGGGTCCTGGTGGGCTACGGAGACGATTCCGTGGCGGAGCTCGCCGGCGCTCACATCGCAGTCGAGCGCACCTCGACGCTCGCCGCCAAGGCGCTCGAGGACAGCCGGATCGGGATCTCTCCCCTCGAGAAGTCGACTCGCTACGTCCGGTTTGATCGCCCCGGACCCGACGGCCGCCACCTTTTCTACCGCGGGCCGGAGCTCGCCCACCCCGACTATGAGCCGGCGGCAGATGCGCTTTTCGCCGCTTACAGCAGCATGGTCGAGCCGGTCACAGAGGCGATCCGGGCGCGCTTTCCGATCGAGCCAGGCGAGACCGACCGCGCCTGGAAGTCGGCGACCAGGGCCAAGGCGCTGGATCTCCTCCGCGGGCTGCTGCCCGCCGGCGCGCTGACCAACCTCGGCCTTTTCGGCAACGGCCGGGCCTTCGA
>JBGPEO010000065.1:0-13946 GCA_041482895.1 Candidatus Dormibacteraceae bacterium
GCCGACCCAGGACGTCGTGCTTGGCTGCTACTGGCTGACCGCCGCACGAGGCGAGATGCCCTCCAGCGTCGAGGACAAGCAGAAGCTGCGAGCCTACAGCTCGCAGAACGAGGTGGTGCTTGCTCTCGAGAGCAAGGTCGTGAAGCTCCAGGAATGGATCCGCGTCCGTATTGGAACGGAGCTGATAGTCACCACACCAGGACGCGTTGTCTTCAACCAGCCGTTGCCCGTCGGCAAGGAGCCGATGGAAACGACGATGCAGCCGCTGCCTTTCCAGAACGCTCACTACGACCGCAAGCTGCTGCGCACGTTGGTGGCGGAGCTCTTCCGCCTTTACGGGAGCGACACCACCGCGATCGTGGTCAACGACATCAAGCGGCTCGGCTTCCGGTACGCGACCCAGGCCGGAATCACCGTCTCGGCCATGGACATCCCGCACCCCGAGTCCAAGTGGCAGCTGATCCACTCCACCGAAAAAGAGGTCGCCGACGTCGAGCGGATGTACCGCCGCGGCGTCATGACCGATGACGAGCGCTACCGCAAGGTGATCGAGCTGTGGCAGAAGACCTACGAAGAGGTCGGAGCCGCCACGGAGAAGGCATTCGACAAGTTCAGCCCGATCTGGATGATGATGGGCTCAGGCGCCCGCGGAAACATCCAGCAGATTCGCCAGCTGGCGGGTATGCGTGGCCTGATGGCCGACCCGACCGGCCGGATCATCGACCTGCCGATCATGGCCAACTTCACAGAGGGCCTGACCGTGCTCGAGTACTTCATCTCGACTCACGGAACCAGGAAGGGCCTCGCGGACACCGCTCTCCGCACCGCCGACTCCGGCTACCTGACGCGCCGTCTGGTCGACGTCGCGCAGGACGTCATCGTGAGGGAGGAGGACTGCGGCACCACCAATGGAATCTGGGTCCGTGACATCACCCCCGAGCGGGCGAAGAACGAGCCCATCTACGAGAAGATCGCGGGCCGCGTCGCGGCCGAGGACGTCACCGTCGACGGCAAGGTCCTCGTGCAGATGGGCGTGTCGATCACCGACGAAAACGCGCGCAAGATCATCGCGGCCGGCGTGCCGGTCAAGATGCGCTCGGTTCTCGTGTGCGAGGCGCGCGAAGGCGTGTGTCGCACGTGCTACGGCCGCAACCTCGCCACCGGCAAGGTGGTGGAGATCGGCGAGGCGGTGGGTGTGATCGCCGCGCAGTCCATCGGCGAGCCGGGCACCCAGCTGACGATGCGCACGTTCCACACCGGCGGTGTCGCCGGCGTGGACATCACCCAGGGTCTGCCCCGCGTGGAGGAGCTGTTCGAGGCTCGCATCCCCAAGGGCAAGGCCATCATTTCCGAGATCGACGGGGAGCTCGAGATCATCCGCCAGGAGGGCTCGCGCAAGGTGCGCGTCATCTCCAAGGAGGAGTTCGAGGTCTCCTACCCGGTCGACCCCAAGATGGACGTTCTCGTCAAGAGCAAGGACGATGTCATGGAGGGCCAGGAGCTGGCCCGCGACGCCAAGGGCAACGTGGCGCGGACGCGCCACGCCGGAAAGGTCACTGTGACCCCCAAGGAGATCAGCGTGAGGACCATCGACGAAGAGGTGCGCGAGTACGCGATCCCGCACCAGGTCCGCATCCGGCCGGAGCTCGACCGCCGGGACGGCCAGAAGGTGATGATCAAGGCGGGACAGCAGGTCACCGAAGGGTCGATCTCACCGCAGGAGCTCCTCCACATCCTTGGCAAGGAAGCGGTCCAGACCTTCCTGGTCGACGAGGTCCAGAAGGTGTACCGCAGCCAGGGCGTGGACATCAACGACAAGCACATCGAGGTGATCGTGCGGCAGATGATGCGGAAGGTCCGTGTCGACTCCGCGGGCGACACCGGCTTGCTGCCGGGCGAGATCGTTTCGCAGTGGGAGTACGAGGAAGGCAACGCGAAGGCGCTTGCGGAGGGCGGCGAGCCCGCCACGGCGCAGACCGTGCTGCTCGGCCTGATCAAGGCCGCGCTCAATACCACCTCGTGGCTTTCGGCAGCGTCCTTCCAGGAGACCACCCGCGTCCTGACCGAGGCCGCCATCTCGGGCAAGGTCGACCGGCTGCGGGGCCTGAAGGAAAACGTGATCATCGGCAAGCTCATCCCGGCCGGGACCGGGCTGGACTACTACAAGAAGCAGCGCGAGCAGGCGGCGAGGGTCCTCGAGGAGGAGCCGATCGACCTGGAAACGCTGTCGGTATAAATATGAGAGGGAACCTGCGGGTTCCCTCTCATCGCCGCGCTTCGCGCGGCTGCTCTCTTTCCCGCTGTTTGGATTGACTAAATAGATACTCCATGCCACGCGTGGAGCCTTGGTTCACGTTGGGTAGACGGCCCGGCAAAGCCGGGCCTGCAGGCGACGCGATAGAGAGTGGAAATGCGCTGGGTTTTGCGTTACATTCTTCGGTACGTGCACAAGGGGGCGCCCGCCACGGGTAGCCTCCTTTCTCTATATGAGAGGAAACCTAGGTTTCCTCTCATGCTCTTTTTCCTGCAGGTTGGGATTGGTTTGAATGGTTTCGCCCGGCCACGCGTGCGGCTGAACTGCGCGCATGGGGACGGCCTGGCGAAGCCAGGCCTTGGCTCGACGCTCATTAAGATGGGGAGGTGATCCCAAGCTCTAGGCTGCTGCGCGCCGTGGCGCTGGCGCTCCTGGTCCTGGCATCAGTCACGGCGTGCGACTCCGGAGCGCTCACCCAGGGGCCGAAGCTGGCGAAGGACCAGACGCTCCACCTGATGCTCGAGGACCAGCCCGGTTCGCTCGATCCCGGGCAGACGCAGTACCCGTACGAGACCGCCGTGCTGCGGGCGATCTCCGAGCCGCTGGTGAAACCGACGGCAGACTTGAACGGGGTCGTGCCGGCGGCCGCGCAGAGCTACGACGTCGTGGCTGGCGGCACAGTGTTCGTCTTTCATCTCCGTCAGGCTGCCGGTTACTCCGATGGCACGCCGGTCAAAGCGCAGGACTTCGTCTACGCCTGGCAGCGGCTGATCGACCCGCGTCTGGCCAGCCCCGAAGGGACGTTCTTCGCCGGCACGATCCTCAACGGAGACAAGGTGTCGGGCCTGGACCCCCAGCGCGACGCCGGCAACATCGACGCGGCGCTCAACACCCTCGGATTGAAGGCGCTGGACGACAACACCTTCCAGGTCACCCTTTCGCAACCGGACCCCGCCTTCATCTGGCTGGCAGCGATTCCGGCGGCAGCGCCGATCCGGCAGGACGTGGTCAAGAAAAACGGCGATAAGTGGGCGGACAGCCCAGACACGCTGATCACGAACGGGCCTTTCAAAGTGACCGAGATGGTCCCCAAGGACCACATCACGGTGATCCCCAACCCCCACTACTGGGGCGCCAAACCAACCCTGACCGCGATCAACTTCCAGGTCGTGAACGACGGCGCCATCGCCCTCACGAAATACAGGAGCGGCCAGCTGGACGAAGCCTCCGTCCAGCCGGCGCAGGCGTCCGGAGTCGCCGGCGACTCGAGCCTGAAGCTCGACCTCGTAAAGACGCCCGATCTCACGGTCTTCTGGATCACCTTCCGCATGAACGCCTCGCCGACCAGCAACGCAAAGCTGCGACTTGCGATCGCGCAGGCGATCGACCGCACCGCATTCATCGCCCAGATCTTCCAGGGCCAGGGTTTGCCGGCCGATTCATTCATCCCTAAAGGGATGCACGGATATTCGCCAAGCCTCTCGGCTCAGAACTTCGACGTCGCCCAGGCGCGCGCCTCGCTGGCGGCTTCCGGTTTCTCGGCGGCCCAGCTCGCGAGCTTGACGTTCTCCTACGACCAGACCTCGGATTTCGGCAAGGCGACGGCGAACTTCGTCCACGACCAGCTGAAGTCCAACCTGGGCCTCAACATCACCCTGCAGGGTCTCGACGCCGGCACGTACGCGTCCAATCTCGAGACCGGAGACTTCCAGATCGCCGGTCCGATGGGCTGGAGCGCGGACTATCCGGACCCGGCGGACTGGTACGACTTCTTCCTGACGACGAGCTCGAACAACGTGGCGCTCTATCAAAACCAGCAGTACGACAACTTCGTACGGGTCGCGAGAACAGATACCCAGCCCGACCGCCGCGACCAGGAGTACCAGCAGGCGCAGCAGATGCTGGTCGACGACGCGCCGGTGGCCTTCCTGGCGCAATCCGTCAGCTGGCACCTCGTCCGGACTTACGTCCGGGGCGTCACCAGCTCGCCGGTTGAAGAGTGGCCGGGCGCGCTGAACCCAAACCTGATCTCGATCGCTCCGCACTGAGGTTCGTAGATCGAACAGTCGTTCGGATCTGTGCCCAGCTATGCTGCTTGACACTGCGCAGGGGAGCGCAAGACAATTTAGTCTTGGCCTACGAAGAGGCCGTGTGAGTAAGACCTGCTGCCGGCGCACTCTCGCCCCGGACGGCTGCCGGGAAGAAGGCCGCAGGATCAGAACTGAGAGGTAAGACGCGTATGCATTTAGGTACCCGCATCCGAGCGGTGGCGCTCGCGAGCGCGGGGTTGTTCGTAGTCGCCGCGTGTGGCGGCTCGACGGGAACCCCAAGCGCCAACCTTGCGCCGGCCGCACAGCAGATCCTTCGCGTAAACACCGGAGTCGAGCCCAACAGCTTCGACCCAACCCAGCAGACGTACACGTATGAGGCCGCTGTCGGCCGCAACACGTTCGAGTCACTCCTCAAGCCGAAGGCCGACCTCACCGACGTGCAGGCAGCCGCGGCGAAGAGCTACGACGTTTCGTCAGACGGACTCACCTACACGTTCCACCTGCAGCCGAACGCGAAGTGGAGCGACGGCAAGCCCGTCACCGCGAGCGACTGGGTCTACGGCCTCCAGCACTTCCTCAATCCGGCTCTGGCGGCCGGATACGTCGACCCGTTCTTCGACGGGACGATCGCCGGCGCTGCGAACTACGGCAGCGTTGACGTCACCAGCGCCAGCGCCATCGACAGCTTCCTGTCCGGGCTCGGCCTTTCCGCGCCCGACGCCAACACGTTTGTGATCAAGCTCCAGCACCCGGCTGCGTACTTCAAGTGGGTCATGACCCTCTGGGTTGCGGTTCCGCTTCGCAAGGACGTCGTCGAGAGCGCGGCGGGCGGAACCTTCCCGTCGACCGACACCACCAAGCCCCTGGCTTGGGCCAACAACGCGAACACCATCGTCGGCAACGGTCCTTTCAAGATCTCCGAGATCGCGTCCAAGGACCACGTCACCATGGTGCCGAACACGAACTACTGGGCCGGCACCGCCAAGCTCCAGCAGATCATCTACTACTACATCTCCGACGGGAACACCGAGTTCTCGAAGTACCAGACCGGCGCCCTGGACATCGCCAACGTGCCCCTCGCCGACGTGACTGTGGTCCGCGGCGACAGCGTGCTGAGCAAGCAGGCGTACCTCTACCCGCAGCTCACCGGATTCTGGATGGACTTCAACGCGAAGAAAGCTCCGTTCGACAACCCGAAGGTCCGCCTGGCCTTCGCCAAGTCGATCGACCGCGACAAGCTGGCGAACGACGTCCAGCATGGAACGGCGAAGGGTCTTGCCTCCTTCATCCCGAACGGGATGGCCGGCTACGACACCTCCGACAACACGCAGAGCTTCGACCCGGCTGCGGCCAAGAAGCTCCTTTCTGACGCCGGCGTCACGGCGGACACGCTCAACAAGTTCAAGCTGCTGACCCGCAACTCGACGGGCAGCAAGACGCTCAACCAGTTCATCGCCGACCAGTGGAACACCAACCTCGGGTTGAACATCCAGCTCGACGTGATCGACAGCAAGACCGTGACCAGCCGCATTCGCAAGGGCAACTTCGACATCTACGGCCCGAGCGGGTGGGGCGCCGACTACCCCGACCAGCAGGACTGGATGGACATCTGGTTCGCCGCCTCCTGCGGCAGCCTCAACTTTGGCTGCCCGACCCTGGCCGGTTACGACGCGCTCGTTCAGAAGGCTGACAGCGAGCTGAGCCAGAGCCAGCGCAACGCTGACTACCTGACGGCTCAGAAGATGCTGATCGACCAGGCGGCTGGAGCGTTCCTTTACCAGCCGTACGAGTACGATCTCGTAGCGCCGTACGTGAAGATCACGCACACGGCGTTCGACGACCAGTTCGCACCCGGCGACCAGAACTACTTCTCGGCGTACATCACAACTCACTAGGAGTCCGTCTGATTTGGCAGTAACCGCAGGGCGCCCCAAAGGGGGCGCCCTGCTCCCGGCTCGCTTATCGGCCCTGAGCAGCAGCAGAGCCGGCAGCCTGACCATCTTCATCATTCGCCGTCTCCTGTGGATGATCCCGGTTGTCTTCTTTGTCATCCTCATCACGTTCTTTCTGATGCACCTTGCCCCTGGCAGCCCGTGGGATCGGACCGGTGGTCGCCAGCTCTCGGCGGCCGTGACACACAACCTCGACATCAAGTACGGCCTGAACAAGCCCGAGTACCAGCAGTTCGTGATCTACCTGGGCAACATCCTTCATTTCGATTTCGGGCTTTCCTACCAGTACGAGAACAAGACGGTCACCAGCCTGATCGGGGAGGGCTGGCCGTACACGGCCATCCTGGGCGGGCTGGCCTTTCTGGTCATCGTCCCGGTGGGCGTTGGCCTCGGCGTCCTGGCCGCACTTCGACAGAACACCCGAGTCGACTACGTCACGATGGGATTCGCCACCCTGGCGGCGTCGTTCCCCAACTTCGTGGTCGGCGCGCTGATGGTGGTCGTGTTCTCGGTCATGATGTCCAAATGGACGCAGCACGCGTTCTTTCTGCCGTCGGCGGACTTTGGGCTCGACGACCACCTGATCATGCCGGTCCTCACGCTCGCGCTCCTGCCGATCGCCTACACCGCGCGCCTGACACGAGCCAGCACGCTCGACACGATCCGCCAGGATTTCATCCGCACGGCCTGGGCCAAGGGGCTCCCGGAACGCCTGGTCGTGGTCAAGCACGTGCTCAAGAACTCGTTGATCCCGGTCGTGACGACCCTGGGGCCGACCTTCGCGATCCTGGTCACCGGCTCGGTGATCGTCGAGACCGTCTTCAACATCCCCGGCATCGGGCGGGCCTTTGTCGTCGCGGTCACCTCGCGTGACTACCCGATGATTCTCGGGACAACGGTGCTTTTCTCGGTGGTGATCGCGGTCGCCAATCTCATCGTCGACGTGGCTTATGTCTTCATCGACCCACGAGTGAGGTTGTCCTAGCCGTGGCCCTGGCAACGCCAATAGAGCAGGCGATCGACTGGGAGGTCCCAGAGGAGCAGATCGGGCTCTGGCAGGACGCCTGGCGCCGGTTCCGCCGCAACCGGCTGGCGTTGCTCGGCGCGGTACTCGTCGTCCTGCTCGTCCTGATCGCATTTCTCGCTCCGCTCCTGGTCCATCTCGGGATCATCATCGACCCGATCCACCAGCAGGTCGAGAACATCGAGGTCGGGCCGGGCGTGGCAGGGCATCCTCTGGGCACGGACGAGCTCGGTCGCGACACGCTGAGCCGGCTCATGTACGGGAGCCGGATCTCGCTCTCGGTCGGGATCCTGGTCCAGGGGATCATCCTTCCGATCGGCCTCGCCATCGGCCTGATGGCCGGTTATTTCGGCGGCCGCGTGGACAACCTGCTGATGCGGTTCACCGACATCTGGTATGCGTTCCCCGACCTGCTGTTCGTGCTGGTCCTGGTCTCGGTTTTCGGGCCCAGCCTGCTGTCGATCTTCGGCGCGATCGCCCTCGTCAACTGGGTCAACCTCGCCCGGTTGGTCAGGGGGCAGGTCCTTTCGCTGAAGGAGAAGGAATTCATCGAGGCAGCCCGTTCCTCGGGCTCGCCTCCGCTCAAGCTCATCCTCAAGCACCTGCTGCCGAACTCGCTGGGCCCGATCATCGTGACGCTGACCTTCGGCATCCCCCAGGCGATCTTCCTCGAGGCCGCGCTGAGCTTCCTGGGCGTCGGCATCCAGCCTCCGACGCCGACCTGGGGCCAGATGGTCAACGACGGCTACGAGGCGATCTACGCCAACCCCACCTCGGTCGTCTTCCCAGCCCTGGCGATCGGCTTCACGCTCCTCGCCTTCTCGTTCATCGGCGACGGATTGCGCGACGCTCTCGACCCCCGTATGCGCCGCTAGTCGAAGTCCCGTTCTCCCTTAACCCGAAAATAGCCAGCTCAGGCTGTGACCTCCTCTAGCGTGACCAGGTAGCCGAGGGCTTGGAGGCGGCGTACCGCGCGGTGTGTGATTCGCTGTCGGTCGAGTTCATCAAAGTGGTTGGGACCCAAGTCTTGGTAGACGGTCCCGTCTTTGATTAGGTGGTAGATGGTGATGAGCATGCTGTGGGCAACAGCAACTGCCGCCCGACGCTTGCCGCGCCTGGGCACCAAACGGTGGTACTGGGCAGCGAAATAGCTGTTGCGGACCCGGGATGCGCTCCAGGCGGCTTCAACCATCGTGCTGCGCAGCCAGCGGGAGCCCATGCCGGTGCGCCCTGAGCGACGCTTGCCGGCGGACTCGTCATTTCCCGGACAAAGCTTGGCCCACGATGCAAAGTGGGCAGCGGTCGGAAAGCGGCTCATATCGGTGCCGACCTCGACCAGGATCTGCTCGGCGTTGCGCTGACCGATGCCAGGGATGGCATCGAGGCGTGCGAGCAGAGCTTCAAAAGGGCGGAGTCGCTGCTCGACCTCCAGATTGAGATCTGAGATCTGGCCATCCAGGAACTCCAACTGGTCGAGTTGCTTACCGAGTAGAAAGCGCTGATGCGAACCGAACGAGCCCTCCAAGGCGAGCGTCAGTTCCTCGCGCTTGTTACGCAGGCTGGTCTTGGCAAGCTCGACGAGGCGGTTCAGGTCCGATTCACCATTCGCCAAAGCCCGCAGCATGGCCATCCCTGAGACCCCCACGATGTCGGAGGCGACATCTGAGAGCTTGATATTGGCGCCCTCCAGCAGCTTCTGAATTCGCTGCACCAGATGTGAGCGCTGCTCGACGACAGTCTTGCGATAACGGACGAGCTCTCGCAGCTCCCTTTGCGGCCGCTCAGGAATGAAGCTGGCACGCACCAAACCGTGGCGGAGAAGGTCGGCTATCCATTCCGCATCTTTGACGTCCGTCTTGCGACCGGGGACTGCCTTGATGTGCTGTGCGTTCACCACTAGCAGCTCCAAGCCGGTGGTCTCGAGCACGTTGAAGACCGGCTTCCAATAGACACCCGTGGACTCCATCGCCACGGTGGTGACGCCCTCCTCCTGGAGCCAATCGCCCAGCCGCAGCAACTCCGCGGTCACCGTCCCGAAGGTGCGGACCTCCTTGCGTCCGGGCACCATGACGCATGCCACTACCGACTTTTTGTGCACGTCCAACCCGCTGCAGCGCGGGTGCACCACTTCCATGTCCGCACCTCCTTCATAGGTCGGACGGTGGGCGGACCGCTTCGGAATAGGGACTTTAACCCGCGTGCTCTCGGCTGCCCGAGGCGACACTCCGTGATGCCGTACGGTCCGCCGGCCCAACTTAACAGTCGAGCTCGAAGCATCAGCGAGGGACGGGCCAGCTCACCGCCCAGAACATTTTCATACCCCGTGGTGCCCCGCGGGGCATGGGAACTTAACAGGCGGGGTTGACTCGCTCATTTCTTCGCCTCTAGAGTCGCGTGAGGAGCGCCGGCGGGGGAGGGTCGGCCTGGAGGAAGGGAGGGCCCGCCACGAATCTGCCCTCTCGTCTGGCGCGAACCCCTAAAGTTCTCGTGTAGGTGGCACAAACCCTCCTGCAGGTTGAAGACCTGCACACACAGTTCTTCACGTCGCGGGGTGTGGTGCGCGCCGTCGACGGGGTCAACCTGCACATCGATGTCGGGGAGACCCTCGGCGTCGTAGGTGAGTCAGGCTGCGGCAAGACGATCACCGCCCTTTCCATTCTCAGGCTGGTCCCGGACCCGGGCAAGATTGTGTCCGGCCGCATCCTGTTCCGCGGCAACGACGTCGTCAAGATGGGCGACGAGGAGATTCGCGATTTCCGCGGCAACGACGTCGCGATGATCTTCCAGGACCCGATGACCTCCATGAACCCGGTGACGAAGGTCGGCCGGCAGATCGAGGAGGCGATGACCGCCCACGAGCGGTTCACGCCTGAGCTTGCCAAAAGCCGCGTCATCGAGCTGCTGACTCGCGTTCGCGTCCCGTCGGCAGAGCAGCGCGCGAAGGACTATCCGCACCAGTTTTCAGGCGGTATGCGCCAGCGCGCGATGATCGCCATGGGGCTGTCGAACGAGCCATCGCTGTTGATTGCGGACGAACCGACCACCGCCCTGGACGTTACCGTGCAGGCCCAGATCATCCAGCTCATGAAGCAGCTCAACCGCGAGCTGGGCACAGCGATGATGCTGATCACGCACAACATGGCGCTGATCGCGAGCCTGTGCCAGCGGGTGGTGGTGATGTACGCGGGGAGAGTGGTCGAGGAGGGACCGGTCGAGCAGATCTTCAAGAGCCCGCAGCACCCTTACACGTGGTCGCTGCTCCGGTCCGTGCCCCGCGTGGACGAGGCACGCAAGGAGCGGCTGGTCAGCATCAAGGGGCTCCCACCCGACCTCTCCAACCCGCCGCCCGGGTGCAAGTTCCACCCTCGGTGTCCGTTCGTAGTCGACCGGTGCAAGGTGGAAGAGCCACCGCTGGGGGAGGTCGGCCCGGAACAGGTTGCTCGGTGCTGGGTCCTGATGCGCAACGTCAGCGACGCCGATGTCGCCACGGCTAAGGAGAGCTCGATCTCCGTTTCCGCGGCTCAAGCGCTGAAGCTGCCACCGGCCGAATCCGGCAACAACTCGTGAACCTGATGGTGGCATCCACCGTGGACTGGCGCGGGTAACTCGATGCAAGCCGCTGAGAAAGCGCCTCTTACGGCGGTCAAGGCGGACCCCGTCATCCTGCGGGTGGAGGACGTCTACAAGCACTTTCCCATCGCCGGGTTGGGCGGCCTGGCGGTGCGCGCTGTGGACGGCGTGGATCTCGAGATCCGCCGGGGCGAGGCGCTCGGGCTGGTCGGGGAGTCCGGCTGCGGGAAGTCGACGCTCGCGCGATTGATTACCGCTTTGCTGCCGGTGACTCGGGGCAAGATCACCTTCGAAGGCCAGGAGATCACCAAGATGCGGGGCGCGCGGCTGCGGCGCGTCCGCCGGAAGATGCAGATGATCTTCCAGGACCCGTTCGCCTCTCTGGATCCCCGAATGACCGTGGGGGACATCATCCAGGAGCCGCTGGACAACTACGGAATCGGCTCAGGTAAGGAGCGGCACCGTCGCGTCCAGGAGCTGCTCCGGCTGGTCGGCCTCAACCCGAACTTCACCAACCGCTATCCGCACGAGTTCTCCGGCGGCCAGCGGCAGCGCATCGGGATCGCGAGGGCGCTGGCGGTCAACCCGTCCTTCATCGTCTGCGACGAGGCGGTGTCCGCACTGGATGTCTCGATCCAGGCGCAGATCATCAACCTGCTCCAGGACCTGCAGCGGGAGTTCAACCTCACGTACCTGTTCATCGCCCACGACCTGGCGGTGGTGCGGCACCTGTCCGACCGGATCGCTGTCATGTACCTGGGGAAGATCGTCGAGACGGCCGGGCAGAACGACATCTACGACCACCCGCAGCATCCGTACAGCAGGGCCCTGCTCAGCTCGATCCCGGTGCCGGATCCGCTGGTGGAGCGGTCGCGCGCGCCGATCCTTCTAAAGGGCGAGATCCCATCGCCGGTCAACCCGCCGTCGGGATGCCGGTTCCACACGCGGTGTCCGATCGCGCGGGCGCCGGGGATCTGTTCCGAGCAGGAGCCGCAGCTCGAGCCGCACGGGGAGGCGGACCAGGTGGCGGCCTGCCACTTCGCGGGGGAGAAGTAGGGCCGGGATCCCGCGCCCGCGCAGGGTACATCCCTGGCGGGCCCTCCTTCCTCCAGCCGGCTCCTGCGCGCAAGCGGCGATAAGGATGGGACCTACTGATTGCCCCCAACCGGCACACCTCGCGCGACTGTAGAGCTCCAAAAACCGACCGGTCAACCCAGCCTGTTAAGAGGCGGCGCTCCCGACCTGCAGGATCCGATACCCCTTTTTCGACTTGAGCCGCTGGACCTCGTAGCCCTGTGCCGCCAGCCACGCCGCCAGGGAATCGGCCCCGAGGTTGCGCTGGACGACCAGGTACGCATGGGCGCCCGGCCGCAGCCGCCTCAGCCACCTCACCAGCAGCTCGTGGAGCGCTGCCTTGCCGACCCGCACCGGCGGATTCGAATAGATCGCGTCGAAGCGCACGTCGTCCGGGACGTCGTCGGGAGCGGCGGCCGTGACGTTAGGCACGGCGGCCCCGGCGGCGTTTACGCGCGTGAGCTCGAGCGCCCGTTGGTTGATGTCCACCGCCCAGACGCGCGCCCCCGGCGCCCACCGGGCGAGGGCGATCGCGATCGGCCCGTAGCCGCTTCCGAGATCCAGGATGTCGCCCTCTGGAGGCGGTGCCGGCGCCTCATTGAGCAGGACCCTGGTCCCCAGGTCGAGGCCACGGGAGCCGAACACCCCGCGATCCGCCTGGAGCTCGAGCGCCAGGTCGCGGGCGTGGAGGTGGACGGTGCGCGGCTTCGACGCGACGACCGGTGTGGGGTCGAAGTAATGGGACTTCCGTCCGGTCAATTGGGGCAGATCGTTTTTGGGTATACTCATCGTTTGTCGCCCAATCGGCTACTGCCGCCTGGGATTTGAGCCGTCATTCGGGAGAACTGTTTGCCCACAATCCAGCAACTGGTTCGCACTCCGCGCAGAGCGGCCAGGTCGAAGTCTAAGGCGCCGGCCCTCAAGGGCTCACCGCAGAGGCGGGGAGTCTGCGTGCGCGTCTACACCCAGACCCCAAAGAAGCCGAACTCCGCTCTCCGCAAGGTGGCTCGCGTCCGGCTGACCACGGGCATCGAGGTGACTGCGTACATCCCCGGCATCGGGCACAACCTCCAGGAGCACTCGGTGGTCCTCATCCGCGGCGGGAAGGTCAAGGACCTGCCTGGCGTGCGCTACCACATCATCCGAGGGACGCTCGACACCGCCGGCACGAAGAACCGGAAGAAGGCGCGGTCCAAGTACGGCGCCAAGCGCGAAAAGAGCAAGGCGGCGGCCTGATGCCTCGTCGCAGCCGTCCAGTCAAGCGTGTCATCGCGCCCGATCCGGTGTACCAGTCGGAGGCGATCGCCAAGTTCGTGAACGTCGTCATGAGCAAGGGCAAGCGGTCGACCGCGGAGAAGGTCGTCTATGACGCGCTCAGCCGCGCCGGCAAGCAGGCCAAGAAGGAGCCGCTCGAGGTGTTCGACCTGGCGCTGCGCAACGTCACCCCGCTGCTCGAGGTCAAGCCTCGGCGGGTTGGTGGCGCGACCTACCAGGTGCCGGTTGAGATCAGGCCGGAGCGCCGGCTGGCGCTCGCGCGCCGCTGGATCGTGCGTTTCGCTCGGCAGCGTGGCGGGAAAAGCATGTCCGAGAAGCTCGCGTTCGAGCTCCTTGACGCCTCCCAGAACACCGGCGGAGCCGTCAAGCGCAAAGAGGAAACCCACCGGATGGCGGAAAGCAACAAGGCTTTCTCCCATTTCCGGTACTAGATCGAGAGATGAGCGTGGCACTGAAGATGCAGGAGCGTCCCGTCGCGATCGACAAGGTCCGAAACATCGGGATCATGGTGCATATCGACGCGGGCAAGACGACGACGACAGAGCGGATCCTCTTCTACGCGGGCCGCATCCACAAGATGGGTGAGGTCCACGAGGGCGCTTCCACCATGGACTGGATGATCCAGGAGAAGGAGCGGGGGATCACGATCACGTCGGCGGCCACCACGGCGATGTGGCGCGACCACACGATCAACATCATAGACACACCCGGACACGTGGACTTCACGGTCGAGGTCGAGCGCAGCC
>JBGPEO010000066.1:0-13876 GCA_041482895.1 Candidatus Dormibacteraceae bacterium
CCCACGCGTAGTCACGCGTAGGATGGTTGCCTGATGGGTGGGACGTTAATCGTCATTGTCGTCGTCATCGTGGTCGTCGGCTGGCTGGTCCTCACCTACAACGGACTGGTCACGGCCCGCAACCGCACCCAGGAAGCCTGGTCCGAGATCGACGTCGAGCTCAAGCGGCGCCACGATCTCATCCCCAACCTGGTGAACACGGTCCAGGGCTATGTGACCCACGAGCGCGGAACCCTGGAAGCGGTCACCAACGCCCGCGCCGCCGCTGTCTCGGCTGGCGCCACCGGCGACGCGGCCAAGATCGGCCAGGCCGAGAACATGCTCAGCCAGAGCCTCCGCAGCCTTTTCGCGGTGACTGAGAACTACCCCGACCTGAAGGCGATCACCGCCTTCACGAACCTCCAGGAGACGCTGACCGCGACGGAGGACAAGATCGAGTTCTCGCGCCGCTTCTACAACGGCAACGTGCGCGACTACAACATCAAGCTGCAGACCCTCCCGACCTCGCTCATCGCCGGCGTCCTCGGCTTCAAGCCGTTCGCCTTCTTCCAGGCGGACGACGCCGATCGCGCGGTGCCGCAGGTCAACTTCGGCCCCACGTCCGCCTCCGGCCCGCCCACCCTGGGATCGTCCGGCCCTCCTCCAGCCGCCGGCTCGTCCGGTCCTCCGACCCAGAGCTAGACGGCGTAACCACCAGACCTCGCCCAGTCGGCGGCAAACCGCGCCTCGTAAGCCGCCACCGCCGCCGGATCGCCCGTCTCGATATCCAGCTCGTGGTTGACCCCCAGACCGCTCAAGGTCCAGTTCGCCGACCCCAGCACCAGCTCTCCGTCGAACAACCCGATCTTGGCGTGAAGCAGGGCGCCGCGAGGGATCGGGTACCAACGGATCTCCACACCGCTCGCTTTGAGCACAGAGTAGCCGTGGAGGTTGTAAGCCTGGTTGGGGTCGAGCAAGACTCGCACCATCGCTCCCCGACGGTGAGCCTGGACCAGCTCCGCGATCACCTCCGGGTCGGTCAGGGTGTACACCTCGGCGAGCGCTCGGTGCACGGCACGGAGCAGCGCCGACTCCAGCATCGAACGGATCTCCTCGCCCGGCGCCGTCTGGGCGACCTCGCCGGCGAAAGCCCCGAGCGGTGATGGTCGCCCGCCCGCAAGGCTCCAGTCCTGGTCGAAGATCCGGGACAACCGCTCGACGTCGAGAGTGACCCTGGTCTCGAGGACGTAGTCGTGGTTGCGATCGCTGTGCTGGCCCCAGTTCATGCCACCGACGACCGCCTCGCCGTCGACGATCAGCAGCTTGACGTGGTCGATCTGGTGGCGGCCGTCGTCCACCGGATAGACGCGCTCGGGCACGCCGAGTGAGTCCAGGACCGCCGCGGAGCGGCGGCTGGCAACGACGGTCGGGTCCGTGAGCACCCTCACGGTGACTCCGCGCCCCACCGCGTCGCCCAGCTCCCGAAGGATGTCCGCGCGCCCGAGCTCGTACATCTCGACGCGCACGCGCGCGTGCGCCGACCCGATCAAGCTCCCGACCAACTGGAAGATCGTCGCGTCCTGCCAGAGCCGCACCGGCTGTGCGACGCCGGGCGCCCCCGCCGCCACGGGACCGGCGGCGGCCATCGCCGGCACCGGATGGGCCGGGCTCGAGCAGCCTGCAAGGCAGAGGGAGAAGAGCAATGCCCAGACGCAGACCACTCGAACCACAGCGGGCGAAAACTACCGGGGCAAGAACGAAATCAAAACCCTGCCTGTTAAGGGCGCAAGAACCACAACAACGCAGGAACCCGGGCCCTACATCAGCTCCACTTTCATGCCCGCCCGCGCTCCGAGCAGCTTGTCCGCCCGGGCATCTCGCACGGCGACCTCGAGGTAACCCATGCTCCCGACATAGACGAACGGCTCATTCGGACGCCCGTCGGCATAGGTCGTCGCCGTCGCGACGATGTCGTGGTTGTGGATCCGCATCCGCCGGACCGGCGGCTTCAGGTTCGTCACCAGGTTGCCGAAGCCATCCGTCCACAACACCCGCGGCGAGGCGTCGTCGAGCATCTTGGGAGGGTCGGTCGGCGGACCCAAAGAAGACATCGGGATGCCGGCGGCCAGCGCCGCCGCGGCCGGCGCGAACACGTCCCGGCCCTCGAAAGTCGGGGCGCCTTGAGGCCGCGGCGCGAGCTCGACGGCATCCTGCAGCCCCACCTCCTCGATGACGATCGCGAACAGGCCGTTGTCAGGACCGATGTAATACCGCCCGCCCGCGCGAATCGCCAACCTGCGCCGCGAGCTGCCGACGCCCGGGTCGACCACGGCCAGGTGCACCGAGTCGGCGCCGAAGTGCCGCGTGCCGGCGAAGAGCATGAACGCGCCGGCGGAGACGTCGAATCGCGGCACCTCGTGGCTCACGTCCACCAGCACCGCATTCGGGCAGCCGGCCAGCACGATCGCCTTCATCGCCGCCACCAGCGGCGAGCCGGAACCGAAGTCGGTCGTGAAGGTGACGAGCGGCGGCCGGGCTAGAGCGCCCTGACTACCAGTACCGTGTTTCCTTCCAGGGGTCGGCCTCGTCGTGATACCCACGCTGCTCCCAGAAACCAAGCCGGTTGCGATCCATGAACTCTAGCCCGCGCAGCCACTTGGCCGACTTCCAGAAGTATTTCGACGGCACGAACAAACGCAGCGGCCAGCCGTGCTCGGGGCTCAGGTCCTCCCCGTTCCACGCGTAGCACAGAAGGTTTTCCTCAGAGTCCAGCACGCTCAAGGGAACCGATGTCGTGTACCCGTACTCGCAGTGCGCGTTGACATACTTGGCCTCTGGCTTGGGCTTGACGCGATCCAGGATCTCGCGAATCGGCACGCCGGTCCACCTGTCGCCCAGGCGGCTCCAGCCCGTGACGCAGTGGATGTCCGCCACGACCTCCTTCGAAGGAAGAGCCCGAAGCTCGCCGTAGTCCAGCGTCAGCTCGCTTTCCACCGCGCCGAAAATCTTGAAATCCCACTTCGCGATGTCTGTTTTCGGCACCGGTCCGAAGTGCAGCAGAGGCCACCGGTCGGGGGCGGTCAGGGTCTGGCCGGGCGGGATGCGCGCGGGGTCCACGCCCTCCGGAACCCGCTTGCCCTTGAACAGAAAAGCCATCTGGCGAGTATAGGAACCAGCCGCCGGCAGCCGGTTGTTCCCGAGTTCAGACGCCAATTCGGCCCGGGCTATACTGGCCTTTCCCTCAGCTTCTCGAGCACGTGGGTCCGTAGCTCAATTGGGAGAGCGCTTGAATCGCACTCAAGAGGTAAGGGGTTCGAATCCCCTCGGATCCACTTTTTAGACTGTGCCGCTGAGGGAAAGCGACAGCTGCTTGGCCGCCATCAGACCGATCTCGAGACGGGTCTCATGGACGGCGCTGACTTCTACCTGACCAAGCCCTTTTCGCAGCTCGACCTCACATGCGGGTTGAAGGGCACTGCAGCTCTGATTCGATGTGCTGCCCTGACAGGCCCGACCCCCCGGTGGAAGCATGGCCTCCGACCCGTCCCCTCTCATGGCGACTTTGGGAGGGGCTTTCATGTAGACCACTAGGCATGGGGTTTCTCGGCGCTGGCTTGGGGCTGCTCGTCGGGGGCTATGTCCTGGGGATCCGGACAGCCTGCACCGTCTTCCGTGACCGCCAGCACACCTACGAGGATGGTGGACCGGAGCAGCTCTGGAAGCCATCCCTCCATCCGATTCCAAAGGTCGCGTGGATCCCGGAGTCCAGTCGATGAGCCGCCCAGCTCCGGCTGCCCACCGGATTCGGGCGACCAACTGAGCACCTTTCGGTCAAGCCGCCGGCCGGCGATAGAAGGCGGGTTGGTGACAATAGACGCACAGCGGCTTGCCGACGCGGTCGAGATCTCTGTGTGCGACACCGGGATTGGCATCGCCGAGTCCGATCACGAGAGCGCCTTCGAAGCATTCCGGCAGCTCGACTCCACCATCGCCCGGGAACAACGCGGGACAGGGCTCGGATTGGCACTCACCAAGCGCTTCGTCGATCTCCACAGAGGCCAAATAACGCTCGTGAGCGAATTGGGGAGGGGCAGCGTATTCACCCTCAGACTGCCCCTCATGCGCCACGGCGTGGACGCAGTCGCCTCAGTCCAGAGCTGGTGTTGCCAAGACGTTCGCCGAAGGGCGCGTCATCGGCTCGAGCTTGTGAGCGTGACTCGCCAGGGTCGGCGCCCATCGTCACGGACCTCGAGCTCGAACGCATGAGCGGGCTCGTAGCCGCGGCGGTGCTCGCCGACGTGGCTGCGCTCGTTGGTAATGGGGCAGGACCGCTAGCGCATCTCAGAGCCGGCAGCTAGTTGGGGCTCTGGTGGCGCGGATAGCGTGAATCTCTTGAACAGAATGCGGAATCAATCGCCTGCAGCGAGATCGCCTTTGGTCGTGAGAGTTGTCCCGGGTCAGCGGTGGCGGGCGCTCATGCCGACGCCGACGCTTGCCACCCTGCCTCCAGGTCGTCCGCAGGCGGCTGGCGACGGCGCGGAGAGCGAGCACCCAGCCCGGGGGCGGCGCCTATCTTTTTCGTCCAGCCTCAGGACCCAAGCCGCGACGGTGTTTGTCGTGCTTGTAATGGTCGTTCCAAGCCTGCTAGCGACGATGGCCCTCGCCTTCCAGGCTGCCGACCAGGCCGACGCGGAACAGTACGCGTTACAGACATGGGGATATGCGTCAGCCCGCATCGATGCGTCTGCCCAGTTAGTCATTTCTGAAGTCTCCCTTTGGAACGACGCCATGGTGGCCAACGCCCCCCAGGATGCTCAGCAACTCCAAAAGCAAATTGCAGATGACAGTTCGACCATCACCTCCTTGGTCGCCGAGAGCTCCGCTCTTAACCTTCCCAGCGACGCCACGGACACCAGGACCGCCTACAGCCAGGCGGCTCTCGCCGTCACCGCCTACGCCGCCGACTTCATAGCCGCCGGACCTCGCTCGGACGCCGCCCTGCAGGCAGCCGATGCCAAAGCACGTAAGGCATGGAGCGATGCGACCACTCCGTTGGACCGATTCATCAGCACGGAAATCAAGACCAGCGCGGCCGTTCTGAGCGCTCGCTCAACCTCTGTCTACGTCCTGCTGGTCCTCGCCGGCGGGGTGTTCGTGATAGCTATCCTGCTGCTCGGGGTTTTTCAATTCCGCCTGACTCTGAGCCCCATAGTCCGACTGGCTCGCATCGCCAACATGTTGGCGGCGGGAAGACCGGCCACGATCAACACCACCAACCGGAAGGATGAGATCGGCCAGTTGACGGGCGCTTTGGCCGCCTGGCAGGAGACCCTTGGCGGTGCCCTGTTTCGCCTTCACAGCGAGGTCGCCGCCTCGGCCACCAGGCTTTCGGTCGCAGCCCAAGAACTGGCGTCGGCGACGTCGGAGCAAACGGTGGCGGCCACCGCAACGTCTGCCAGTATGGAGATCCTGGCTCAGAGCTCTGCGTCGATCGCCGACACGATCGACCGCGTGGCCGTCCAGGCTGGCCAGACCCGGTCGAGCCTGGAGCTGGCGCAAACCGACCTCCGTTCGTCGGGCGATCGCACGCTCGCTCTGGCCGGCCGGGTCGACGAAATCGAAAGCATCCTCAAGCTCATCAACGACATCGGCGACCAGACCAACCTACTTGCGCTGAACGCGGCCATCGAAGCCGCGCGAGCCGGCGACGCCGGACTCGGCTTCGCGGTAGTCGCCGACGAGGTGCGTCGCTTGGCCGAGCGCTCGAAAGCGGCGGCGGCGAACATTGCACGACTTGTTCAGGGCGCCCAGGCGCAGAGCAGCGACACCGTCATGGCGCTGGAGAAGGGCGTCAAGCAGATGGAGCGTGGGCTGGTGATGATCCACGAGATGGCCGACCTGAGCGCTCAGGTGCAGGTCGCCACCAAACAGCAGCGGTCAGTTACTGCCCAGGTCGTCGGGGCGATGGAGCACATATCGGAAGGAAGTCGCTCAGTGGCGATCACGGCGGGGAAATCGCGTCCGCTGCCGCGGACCAGGGTAACCTGGCGGCCGACCTGGCCGGATTCGGTTGGAACCGAGACCAGGAAGACATCGTCGGCTAACGGGTTACCGGTCACGTCAGTACGAGGTTAGGTCCTGAACACAGGTCCTCCGAACAATGCTTGCGGGAGCGCTACAGTCGATTCACCGAACCGCCACGGGGACGTTCTGGGGCCTCCGCCGGCCGAGGCAGCGGATCCTCTCGCGCATGCACATGAACTCTGCGTGTGCACCGAACGTGAGCCCACTACGGCGCATCTGGAGCGATCGGCACCGCGGGAGCACAGCTGGCCAGGTACTTCGGCGCCGACGTCACCGCGGTGTGCAGCAACGAAGAACCTTGAGCTCGTGAGATCGCTTGGAGCGGACAGGGTGAGCGACTACACGCAGGAAGACTTCACCAAGAACGGCCAAACGTATGACGTCATCTTCGACGCGGTCGGCAAGCGCTCATTCAGGCAGTGCCGCAGCTCGCTGGAGCCAGGTGGCCTCTACCTGCCGACCGACGGGTTCGCGAACATTTTCCTCGCGCTCATGCCCTCGCGGAAGGGAGCCAAGAGGATGGTGTTTCAGCGGCGACCTCGACAGACAAAGAAGGCCGTCCTATTCCTCCCGGGAACGTCGTCCTGACCGTCAACGGGGGCCGAGCTCGTCGCGTCGAGCCGTGAGGAGTTCGAGGACGCCTCTTCTAAGTTCAGCCGGTCGGTTCAAATATGTCCCGTCCCTCCGAGGCAGTCGCCACCTTTAGCAATGCGATCAGAATCCGGGCATGCTCCCCGGCATCGTCGATCGCCACGTGGCGGTCGGGAGCGAGCCGCGCTCGGCGACGAACTCCCGAAGAGCCGCGACAGACTCCTCGATCCGGGTATCGGCCACGTCGGAAAATGGGACCGCCTCGCCGTCGAATACGCCGGGTGGGTTCGTATTGTGGGAACTTAGGTCTACCAACTAACCCTTGGCGTGCCAGCCGAGGTCGTAGGTGGCGGCAACCCTCTTCGGCACCACCATCCGCCATGCATCCAGCACCAGCTCGCGCATCTCCGATTCGTCGATCGCCGCCATCCGTACAAGCACCCAGTGGTACCGAAGATCCGACGTGGACGGCTGCATGAACTTCTCCGGCGTCCCGCCCACGAGCCAATCGCGCTCCTCCTTCGGGAACGCAAAGCCCATCACGGTCTCGTCGCGGGAAAACGACAGGTAGACGATGCGACCGACGCGGAACTTGACGCGGCCGGCAACGAGCCCCTCCGTCGTGCGCGGCAGCGTCATCGCAAACCGCCGCACGGCGTCGACACTCACCACGTCGATAGGGTAGGTCGCGATCCGGGAAGCTACAGTCACGCCCGTGGCCCTGGTTCGCTGGGCGGCGATCGCCCTCCTGGTGATCGAGGCCGCCGCCGCCGCCCTCTATTCCTTCCTGTTGACGGCCGTCGCGGCTGCCTATTGGCAGGCCGAGTTGTCTTCGCACCAGGCGTCAGCCCAGCCCCATTTCTCCTGGCTGGACGTTCTCACCCAGACCGCCCTTTTGGTTGCAGTTTTCGTGGTCTACGCCGCCCTGCCGGCCGGAATCGCCGTTGGGGCCGCGCGGCGGCGCGGGTGGTGGCTATGGGCGGGCGCCGCCTACCAGCTCGCGTGGGCGCTGTTGCTTACGCCGGTGATCGTGGGCCTGGCGGAGGTGAGCAGGCTCGGGTTTCTCGGAACGATCCTCTTCCTGATCGCGGCGCTAGGGCAGGGACGCCGCCGCCGCCGCCCGCGCCGCAACTAGTCCGAGCACGACGCCGGTCATCAGCCTTCCCACTAGGAGCGAACGCCGAGTGATTGCGGTCCGCGAACGGAAAGCCGAGAGTTCCTCGACGGCAAACTGGCCGGTCCGGCTTACGTTGCCGAGTACGTGTACGGCCGTTGGCCGGTAGCCACACTCTGGGAGGAGCCGCCGGACGCTGAGAACGGTAATTCCCGTGAGCGCAAGGAGCACGAGGAGGAGTCCGCCGGTGAGCGTCGTCAAGCGCTCATTCGCCGTAACACCAGATTCGTTGGAAGATGGCATAGGCCGAGTGACGAGCCTGAGTCAGGCCCACCGCCGGCCCCGAGCCGACTCGTCGATCAGCCGCGCCAGCCGGCTCGCGCGGGACTCCTCTTTCTTCGCGCTCATCACCCGATAGAGCGACAGCTGTCGGCCGGTCGGCCAAGCCGGCGGTCGCGCCGGCGTTCTAACCGGAGCGGCGAGCGCCGGCGTTGGCGCCGGACGCTCGCCGCACTCGCTGACCCATGCGTTTTGCTGGGGCGAAACCGTGCAATTTGCTGTAGGCACCGACGACGGAAGCGCGTAAACGTAAGACATCAAACCCACCAACGGCGTTTACGTCGACGAACCCTACCTGTCCATCAGCTGGGACGGCGTGCACCACCACGTGTACTCAGAGTGGCACGCGTTCGCCAACAGCGCCGAGCTCCGCTCCGCCCTCCTCCGGGGGGTCCAGGCGATTCGGGACAACCAGGCCGCCGCGTACATCAGCGACGCGAGAAAGCTGAAGGTGATCGTCCACGACGATCAAAACTGGATCAAGGCGACGTGGATGCCGCTCGCGCAGCAGGCCGGACTCAAGCGCCTCGCGTTCGTCACGGCCGCCTCGGGGCTCGGAAAGCTGACCATCGAGGACGTCAGCGGCCTGGTGAATCACGACGAGCTGCAATCGCGGACCTTCCAGTCCATGTCCGCTGCCAGGCAGTGGGTATCCGAGGTATCGACTGGCTGATGGCCTCGGCGGTCGTCGCAACCGACCTCGCGGGCGGCGACCGCGTCTACTTCAATCGCCCTGGCGTCGCCCTGGTCACGTGGAACCCGGACCTGAGAGCCGTTTGCCTCGAGTCCCAGGGGTTGCACACGAGCGAGTCGCAAGACGTGCTCGACGCCATCATCCGAGCCTTGCGAGCCCACCACGGCTCGCGATGGCTCCTCGACGGCCGCAAGATGAAGGTGATCAAGCAGGCCGATCAGGACTGGATCACCAGGAGCTGGCTTCCCCGCGCGGCGGCGGCGGGCCTGAGGCTGGCGGCCATCGTCACCCCCACCAGCGCTGCGGCGATGACGAACATCGACGACGTGGCCCGGGTTGCGGAACACGGGATCGACGTCCGCTTCTTCTCGACGGTCGAGAAGGCGGCGGAATGGCTGACCGGCCCTCCCGCATCGTCCCCCCCGCGGCCTTTTCCCTCCCCCCCTCGGGGGGAGGGCCAGGGAGAGGGGCTTAAGCCTCCATCGCAGCTCGCCGCAGCTCGAAGACCGGGTGCTTCTCGGCGGCTGGTTAAACGCTTGATTGACTCTCGCGACTCAAAGCAGGCGCAGGCGGCGTTTCCCGTGGACGTCGCGTGGCCAGGACCGACCCTGCGATCACGAGCACAAATCCCACGGCCATCCCAACGGTGAAGCTCTCGTGCAGGACGGCCACGCCCAGCAGCGCGGCAACCGCCGGGTTGATGTACGTGATGACGGTCGCCCGCACCGGGCCGATCGCCGCGATCAGGGCGAAGAAGAGGACAAAAGCGAGCGCCGTGCACACGACCGCCAGCACGGCCACCGAAACGATCGTGTCCATGGGCGGAATCGACCTCGGCCACTGCATGGCGGCGAAGGGCAGGTAGACGATGGCTGCTGCCGCAAGCGAGACCGCGATGACCGCCATCGAGGGCAGCCCGTTGAGGTAGCGCGAGACGATGACCGGGCCCACGGCGTAGGCGACCACGACGACCGCCATCTGGACCAGCGCGAGCCAGTCCGAAGCCCGCAGGTCGAATCCCACGATCGCCGCCACCCCCGCAACTCCGAGCAGGAGACCGCCGAGGCTCGCCGCGCCAAGGTGCTCCCTGTTGCCTAGCGAGGTCGCGATCACCACGCCGACCAGCGGAACGGCTGAGACGAGGAGGCCGGCAAGCGAGCTGGTGATCCTCTGCTCGGCGCCCGCGAGCATGACCCATGGAATGCCGATCTCGACCGCCGCGAACACGAGCAGTGGAAGCCAGCTCTTGAACAGGCCGCGCAGCTCACCCCGCACGACCACGATGGGCAGCAGGATCAGCGCTCCGATCGCGGTTCGCGCGAAGACCAGCACCAGCGGGGACAGGTCGCTGACCGCGATCCGGATGAACAGGTAGGGAAGGCCCCAGATCACCGACATCGCGACGAACAGCAAAAAGCTCCGGCGGGTCACCCCATTTCTAACTCCTCAGATGGTCTCTGCGTTCCATTGCGTACTGACGGCGGCCTCGACCACCTTCGGGTTCCACTGCGTCCCGGCGCCGCGCCTGAGCTCGTTGGTCGCGGCGTCCCAGCCCCGCGCGCCACGGTGATTGCAGGACTCCTGGACGTCAAGAGACAATCGGATCGTGTTTGCAGCCGGCGCGCTACAGCCGCTCAGAGAACGAAACTTCCGCCTGCTCTGGATCGGGCAGGCGGTGTCGGCGGCCGGGGATGCGCTGGTTCCAGTCGCGTTTGCCTTCGCCGCTCTGCAGGTCGGGCACACGGCAAGCGCTCTCGGGCTTGTCCTGGCGGCGTCCACGACCGCGCGCGTGGTGGTCCTGCCCTTCGGCGGTGTGTGGGCGGACCGGCTGCCGCGCCAGGTGGTCATGCTGTCGTCGGACTCCATCCGAGCGGTCACCGAGCTCACCCTTGCCGCGGTCCTGCTGAGCGGTCATGGGCAGCTCTGGATGCTGATCGTGCTGGCGATCGTCGATGGCGCCGCCGCCGCCTTTTTCATGCCTGCCTCAGGCGCGCTCGTGCCTCAGACGGTCACTGCGGCCCGGCTCCAGCAGGCGAACGCGCTCATCGGCCTGTCGCGCAGCACCACATCGGTGGCGGGTCCGGCCATCTCGGGCATCCTCGTCGCGCTCATCGGCCCCGGGTGGGTGTTCGGCATCGACGCCGCCACCTACGTCGTCAGCGCGATCTCCCTGTCGATGCTTCATCTGCCTCCCATGAAAGCCAGGCCGGGGACGAGCTTCTGGTCGGAGCTGATCGCCGGCTGGCACGCTGTGGCAAGCCGGCGCTGGTACCTCACCAACCTCGTCTCGCATGCACTGTGGAACTTCGCCATTGCGGCCTTCTTCGTACTCGGACCGGTGGTCGCGAAACAACACCTTGGCGGCGCTTCGGCCTGGGGCCTGATCGCGGCCTCGCTCGGCGGGGGTTCGCTCATCGGCGGCCTGTTCGCGCTGCGCGTCACACCGCGCCGGCCCCTCGTCGTCGCGAACCTGGCCCTGACTCTGTCGGCGCTCCAGATCCTCGCCCTGGTGCCCCCTCTATCGACGGTGGCGATCATGTGCGCCTGCATCCTGGGTTTCGCGGGACTCACCTTTCTCAACGAGGTCTGGTCTGCCACGGTCGGCCAGATCATCCCGGCCGACGTGCTCGCGCGCGCGAACTCATTCGACTGGCTGCTGTCGCTGGTCGCAATGCCGGCGGGCTTCGCGATCTGGGGACCGATCGCCGACCACGCCGGGATTCAACCGACGCTGGTCGCTGCAGCGGTCATCCTTGCGCTGCCGAGCTTTCTGATCGTGCTCCACCCCGCCATCCGCTCCGTCAGACGCACTCCGGAAGGCCTGATCGTTGCCGCCGACGCATAGGGCATGATCCGGCGGCCGGCGTCGACCTGGATCGCGCTGGCCGTCTATGCGTTGCTTGCGGCCGCGGTCTTCGCGAGCGCGTGGGCGGACCCGGCCGGTCGGTGGATCGGCAGCCCGAAGGACCCTCAGCTGTTCATCTGGTACCTGGGCTGGATCCCCCACCAGCTGTCGCACGGGCTCAACCCGCTCTTCACCGACTACCTGGCCTATCCGCCCGGCGTGAACTTGATGTGGAACACCTCGATGATCTTCCCGGCCATCGTGCTCTGGCCGGTCACCGCTCTCCTCGGTCCGGTGGTCGCCTACAACCTGCTCATCACCGCGGGCATCGCCCTCTCCGCGTGGTGTGGTTTCCTGGCAGCCCGCCGCTTCGTCGACCGCGACCTCCCCTGCTTCCTGGCCGGTCTCGTTTACGGATTCAGCCCTGGCATGATCGCCCAGGCGCTCGGGCATCCGCACGTGGTGGTGGCGCTTTTCCCGCCGCTCGCGCTGCTTCTCGGGCACGAGATCCTGGTTCGCCGGTATCTGAACCCGGTGCTAGCCGGGGCGCTCGCCGGCGTGGCGGCGACGCTCCAGCTGCTGACCGGCGAGGAGCTGCTGGCGGTGACGCTGGTCATCGCGGCGTGCGGCGTCGCCCTGCTGGCGCTCATGCATCGCGACCAGGTACGTGCGAGCTTGCCTTACGTGGCGAAAGCAGCCGGTGCCGCCATCGTCGTGTTCGCGCTCCTCGCCGCGTACCCGCTTGGATTCCAGTTCTTCGGCCCTCAGCGCGTATCCGGCAGCGTTCAGGGACCAGACAAATATGTGAGCGACCTGCTGGCATTTTTTCTGCCCTCGAACCTCATCCACTTCACCGGCAACGTCACCGAGAACGACGCGTACGTCGGGCTGCCGTTGTTGGCGCTGTTTGCCGCCGGGCTGGTGCTCGGCTGGCGCGTACCGCGGATTCGCTGGATCGGATTGACCGCGCTGGTCGTGGCCGCGTTGTCGCTCGGCCCGCACCTCCACGTGAACGGCAACGTGACACCGGTCTGGCTGCCCTGGGCGTTGGTCGCGCGCCTGCCGCTCATGGAAAGCGCGCTCCCGGCGCGCCTGATGGATATCGGATTGCTCGGCATCGGGATCGTGGCCGCCTACGCCTGCGGTCGTGCTCTCAATGCCTCGAAACCGTGGCAGGTCGCTACCGTCGTGCTGCTGCTCGCCGGCGTGTCGATAGCCCCGTCGATTCCGTATCCGAGCGTGGCCGCGACCGCGCCGGCCTTCTTCAAACCTGGCGGCGGCGTGGAGAAGATCCCATCGGGGTCGGTCGTGCTCATCACGCCGTTCTCCAGCAAGCAGTCCACGGCCGGGATGTACTGGCAGGCCGTGGCGGGCTACCGGTTCCGGATGCCCGAGGGCGACGCATTCACACCGGGTCCATACCTGGGCCCGCACCCGTCATTCCTTGAATCCGCGCTGGACCGGCTGGATGCCGGCGGCACGGTGACCGTGACCCCAGCGGTTCGCAGCATGGCTCTCGCCGGCATCAAGACCTTTGGCGTCACGACCATCGTGGCGGGCCCATCCCCCGGCCAAAGCCCGATCGTCGACTTCCTGACGCAGATCGAGGGTCAAGAACCGGTCGACGACGGCGGGGTCAAAGTCTGGTGGACCGTCAGCCCTTGAAGTGTCTCCGACTGGATAGCACCTCGAATTGCTCCGCAATCTCCTAGGGCAGAATCTCGACGTACCCGTCCGTTCCATGCACGCGGATCCGCTGCCCATTCCGGATCAGCCGGGTGGCTTGCTCCACACCCACGACAGCCGGCAAGCCGTACTCCCGCGCGATCACAGCGCCATGGGTCATCAGGCCCCCCACCTCCGTCACGAGGCCCGCGATCGCGACGAACAAGGGCGACCAGCTGGGGTCCGTGTAGGCCGTGACCAGGATGTCGCCCGGTTCGAGATCGGCCTCCGCCATGTCGTGAATGACGCGGGCTCGCCCCTCGATGATCCCGGCGGAAACCGCTAAGCCGACCAGCGCACCGGCCGGCACGTCGTCGCGTCGGTACGCCCCGGCGACGACCTCGCCATCCGACGTGAGCACCCGGGGCGGCGTCAGCGCTTGATCCGACCTGAACGCGTCCTTGCGCTGGGAGATGAGCTGATCATCCGCGTGGTTCGTGCGCACGACGTCGTGGAGCTCCTTGAACGTGAGGTAGAAGATCTCTTCCTTCTCACGAAGCACACG
>JBGPEO010000067.1:0-13834 GCA_041482895.1 Candidatus Dormibacteraceae bacterium
ACTCCAGCATCGCTCGCGTCCTGCTCAACTCCGAATCGCTGGTGATCGACGTCGGACGCTCCAAGCGGGTGGTGTCAGAGTCCGGGCGGCGGGCGCTGGTGGCGCGCGACGGCCACTGCCGGTGGCCTGATTGCGACCGGCCGGCGTCGCGGAGCGCTGCGCATCATGTGGTGCACTGGATCCATGGCGGCGCGACCGACCTCGAAAACCTGATCCTGCTCTGTCACCGGCATCACTGGATGGTTCACGAGGGCAACTGGCAGATCGTTCGCGGCGATGACGGCCGAATGCTGACTATCCCGCCAATGGTTACCTTCGGGCCTCCCGCGCGCGGACCGGACTAAGCCTCGCTGTCGAGCGGCTGCGTATATTTCGGCGATGTCCGAGTCTCAATCACCTCATCAGCTTGTTGACCCAGCCACGAGAGTCGAGCTGGAAAAACGCTTGAACGCCTGCGAGCGCGTCCGGCAGTTCGATGACCCTGACCAACGTGAGTCCGCAGCGATAGCCGACGCGCTGGGGGATATGGAAACGGTGTTCCGTAGATATCTTGATCGGCTGTTGCCAAAAGCCTTGGCAGCGACATCATGCGATGAACTCGAGGATGCCCTCTTCGACATCAGAATCGATTTTCAGGAGGTCATTTGGCACCTCTGGTACCCGAAGTCATTCCGGATCCAACTCCTGGGAGAAGACTCTGAGCCTCCGGCCATCGACAAAAGACTTCGGCCGTAACGACGAGTCCGCGGCTACAGGTAGTGCCGGCGGATTGCTCCCAGGTTGTTGAAGATCCGCACCCCGAAGGCGACGATCGCCGCGATTGACAGGTCGACGCCCAGCTTGTCACCGAAATAGACCAGGCCGGCGGCCAGCAGCATGTTGGTCAACAGGCCGCTGAAGAAGACGCGGGGCTCGAAGGTGCCCGCGATGTAGGCCTTGAACGCGCCGAAGATCGAGTCCAGGGCGGCCAGCACAGCGATCGCTGTGTAGCGCGCGTACATGACCGGGATCGTGACCGGCGACAGCACCCCCAGGACGATGCCCACGATCGCGAACAGGACGGCAACGACGATTACTTGCATGCAGCGGCCGGCGGGCTGGTCGGAGCGGGGGTTGCGCCCGCGGCGGCTGATGGCGGAGCCGGCTCGCGAGACTTGTAGCCCACCGCCGCCTCGGCCGGGTTCATCACGTTGATGTACTCGAGGTCGGCCGAGTTGTAGTTGACCTGGCCGGCGATGGCCTTGAGCGCGGTCAGCTTGTCGCGCAGCGTCGCGAACTCCTCGGGCGTCAGCACGCGGCCAAAGTAAACCTTCCAGCCGTGCTTCGCGACAAGCGTCAGATCGCCGCACGAGTCGAACACGAAGCCCGACACCTCCTGTCCGATCAGGCCCGGGAGGCCGCGCTGGATGTTGACGAGGGCGATCAGAAGCTGCACGTCCAGCGGGTGGTCGCCGACCCGTGGGTCGGCTCCGGCCGGCCCCTGCACGTCGACCAGCGTTCCCTCGGTGGTCGTCGGACCCAGGACCACCGCCTGGTCCGAAAGGTAGAAGAGCTTGCCGCTCTTACCCGCGTGGTATCCGGCAATGGGTTGCCATTCGCTCACCGTGATCAGAACCGTCCCGGGCAGCTGCGGATCAACTGTCGCAGCGCGCACCCAGGTCTGGCTCAGCAGGTGCCGGCGGGCGGATTCTCCGTCCACGGATAGGACCGAGGTCCCGCCGCCCAATCCTGCCGCCCGCGCCACTTGAGCGCGCGTCATGTGCTGTGTGCCTTCGACGGAAACGGTCTGCACCGACAGCGCCGGGCCGAACCACAGCCAGGCCAGCAACACGCATTCCGCGATTGCCGCCCCCGCCGCAAGCCCACGCCACGCCCAATGCACGTCGGGCTCGCGCACGCTTTGCTCGGAGCGTGTCCACACCTGCCCTTTCAGCGGCTCGCTCTGCTCGAGGCCGCGCCGAGGGCGCATGGCGAACAGGCTTCGCCGGCGGCGAAACCTCATCCCGCGGGCGGTCCCACGCGGCGCTCGTGCCGGCCGACGGCGTGGTCGACCAGCCGCTGGCAAAGCTCGTCGAACGGGATGCCGGCCGCGCGCGCGGCGTCCGGCAGGAGCGACAGCTCGGTCAGGCCGGGAACGGTGTTGACCTCCAGAACCCATGGCGTTCCGTTCGCGTCCACGATGATGTCGACCCGCGCCATGCCGGCACAGCCCAACTCGATGAAGGCGCGCCGCGCCGACTCCGCAGATTCGCGCTGGGCGACCTCGGAGATGCGGGCCGGGATGATGTGGTGCGATTTGCCCGCCGTGTACTTGGCGTCGTAGTCGTAGACGGGGTTGTCGCTCACGATCTCCAGCGTGGGCAGCACCTGGACGTCGGGGGTGGCCAGCACTCCAACCGTGATCTCGGTGCCGGCCGCGAACTGCTGGACGAGGACTCTCCGGTCGTAACGCCCGGCCAGGACGAGGCCGCTCGCCGCCTGGTCGACGTCGTTTGCGATGGTCAGGCCGATCGTCGAGCCTTCGCGGACAGGCTTCACCACCAGGGGCAACCCAAAGGCCGCGACGAGCCGCTCGACAAGATCGCCTGCGACGCCGTCCGTGATCTCGACCTCTTCAAAAGGAGGGATATCCAGGCCGGCCGCCGCCATCATCGTGTTCGCACGCGCCTTGTCCATGCACAGCGCGGACGCCAGGATCCCGGAACCTGTGTACGGCAGACCCAGCAGCTCGAGCATGCCCTGGACCGTGCCATCCTCGCCGAGCCGTCCATGAAGCGCGTTGAAGACGCACTCGAAGGAACCGTCTCTCAACACGTCCCAGGTGTTGAGGTCGATGTCGACCCCGGTGACGTCATGGCCGCGCTTGCGCAGCGCCTTCTCGACCTGCGTTCCGGACATGAGCGAGACTTCGCGCTCCGCCGACTTCCCGCCCCGCAGCACAGCCACCTTCACCGCTTGAACCTCCCCACCATCTCCACCTCGGTTTCCAGCTCGACGTTGAACCGCTTTTTCACCTCGGTCTGGATCCGCTCAATGAGCTTTTTCACGTCGGCCGCAGTAGCGCCCCCTTCGTTGACGATGAAGTTGCCGTGCATCGACGAGACCACGGCCATGCCCTCGCGAGCGCCCTTGAGGCCGGCAGCCTGGACCAGCCGCCCGGCGGAATCGCCTGGTGGGTTCTTGAAGACGCTGCCGCAGTTCTTGGTCTTGATCGGCTGGGTTTCGGCCCGCTCTCTCGTGAGCTTGGCCATCAGCGCTTTGGCCTCCTCCCCATCGCCACGCTCGAGCTGGATCGTCGCCTCGACCACGAGCCCGCCCTTGAGCGCTCCCTCGCGCAGGGCGTAAGTGCGGTAGGCGAAGTGGAGGTCGGCGGGTTTCCAGATCTTCTTACCCGTTCCAGGCATGAAACCTTCGACCTCGACCAGGACCTGTCGCAGCTCCTTGCCCCAGCAGCCCGCGTTCTGGTAGACCGCCCCGCCGACCGTGCCGGGAACGCCGATCGCGAACTCGAACCCGCGGAGCCCGGCGTCGGCGACGATGCGCGCGAGACGCATCATCTTCAACCCCGCGCCAGCCCGCACCACCCTTCCATCCACCTGGTGCTCGCGGTTGACGACCCTGAGGACGAGCCCCTCAACGCCGGCGTCGGCGACCAGGAGGTTGGTACCCGCGCCCAGCAGCAGATAAGGAATGCCGCGCTCGGCGCAGCCCTCGATCAGGTTCTCGATGGCCTGAGGCCGGCCAAGCTCGACGAAGAAGTCGGCGGGTCCGCCGATTCCGAAGGATGTGCGCGAGGCGAGCGGCTCGTCCTCGCTGACCCCGGGCAGCGAGGCCAGCCACTTGACCTTAGACGCGGTGCGCCAGCTCATCGCCCAGCTTGTTGATGTCGCCCGCGCCCATCAGGAGCAGGAGATCGCCCGGCCCGACCAGGCCCTCGAGCATCTCGCGCGCCGTCTTGAAGTCGCCGGCGTAAGTTGCGTTCGGCATCTGGTGCGCCAGGTCCGCTGCCTGGACGCCGGAGGTGTTCTGCTCGCCCGCGCTGTACACGTCCAGCACCAGCACCTTGTCCGCGCCCTCGAAAGAGCGCGTGAAGTCGTGCATGAACGCCGCGAGGCGCGAATAGCGGTGCGGCTGGAAGACGACGATCAGCCGCCGGTGACGCAGCTCGCGCGCGGCCTCGATCGTTGCGCGGACCTTCGTCGGGTGGTGGGCGTAGTCGTCGTAGACAGTCGCGCCCTGGAAGATGCCGAGCAGCTCCATACGGCGGTGCGCGCCGGGAAACGACTCCAGGGCCGCCCTCACGTCGCCGAACGGGACCCCGATCTCCATTGCCATTGCCGCTGCCGCAGTCGCGTTCTGGATGTTGTGGCGGCCGGGCTGCCTCAGGTTGACGCGGCCGAGCTCGCGGCCGTCGTAATGGATCGGGAAGGGGCGGACGGGTTCGCAGCGATACGTCGCATCCTGCCGGAAGCCGTACGTGACCCGGCGCGCCTTGGGCTTGAGGTCTCGCACGAGCTCATCGTCCGCGCACAGCACCGCAAGGCCGTCCTCAGGCAGGTTCGCGATGAACCACTGGAACAGGTCGCGCACCGCGCTGACATCCCTGAAGTGGTCGGGGTGGTCGAGCTCGATGTTGGTGACGATGGCGCGGCGGGGATGGTGAAGCGTGAGCGTTCCGTCCGACTCGTCCGTCTCCGCCACCAGCCACTTCGACCGCCCGGCGCGCGCGCTGGCGCCGTCGCCCACCAGCACGGTCGGGTCGTAACCGGCGGTGACCAGGATATGGCCCAGCATGTGAGTCACCGTCGTCTTTCCGGCGGTTCCGGCGATGGCGATCGAGTCCGACTCGCTGATCAGCTGGGCCAGCATCTCGGCCCGGCTCAGCACCGCCAGGCCCATCGCCCGCGCGGCGTCGAGCTCCGGCGAGCCTTTGACCGCTCCGCTGTACACCAGCAGGTCCTGGAACAGGACGTGCTCGGGATCGTGGCCGATCATGATCCGCACGCCTGCGTCCTCGAGCTCCTCCGTCGTGTCCGACACCTTCGTGTCACAGCCGCTGACCTCGTCGCCGCGTGCCAGGAAGACACGCGCCAGAGCCGAGACGCCCGCGCCGCCCACGCCCATCAAGTGGACCCTCAATTTGACGGCGCCCTGCGCGCGCCCGGCCGGCGCGCCACCTCGTGGAGCACCGCGAGCACCCGTTGCGCGGCGTCGCGCCGGCCGGCCGAGGCCGAGGCCTTCGCCATGGCGCGCAGGCGATCCGCGTCGAGTCCTTCGATCGTCGACACGAGGCTCGGGCCGCTCAGCTCGGCGTCGCTCAGCCGCACGGCCGCGCCGGCGTCCACCATCGCGGCGGCGTTCTCCTCCTGGTGGCCGCCGCCAAAGGTCCCCGGGATCAAGATCATCGGCAACCCGACGGCGGTCGCCTCGGCGATCGTGCCGACGCCGGCGCGGCTGACGACCAGGTCCGCGCGTGACATCAGCTCCGCCATGTCATCAGTGAACGCCATCCCCATATAACGCGTACGCACGTGCTCCGATACACCGGTCGCGCCCTGACGGCCCGCAACGTGAATCACCTCTTCGAACCGGCCGCACAGCTCGTCGAGGGCAGACCAGATCGCATTGTTCAGGTTGCGCGCGCCCTGGCTGCCGCCGGTGATCAGCAGCCGGCGTGGTGGAACTTCCGGGACACGTGGCGTGAACCCGTCGCGTAGCGGGACGCCCGTGAGCGTGACTCGGCGCCCGCTGAGGCGCTTTTCCGTCCCTGGCAATGTGGTGCAGATCGCCGCCGCACCGCCGGCAAAGATTCGGGTCGCCAGGCCCGGCCGCACGTCCTTCTCATGAAGGACATACGGAATTCCGCGCATACGAGCGGCCGCGACCGCCGGGGCCATCACATAGCCGCCCATCCCGAGCACGACGTCCGGACCGAATCGGTCGACGATGCGGAGGCCGGCCCGCAGCGCAGCCGGGATGACCGCGGGCAGGGCGAGGTTCTTCCACACCGCGTCACGGTCGAGCCCGCGGACGTTCACGGTCGCGAGCTCGAAACCGGCCGCGGGCACGAGCCGCTCCTCCGGGCCGCCGGTGCGTCCGACCAGGAGCACGGCGCCGTCAGGCTCCTCGGCGCGAAACGCTCGGGCGACTGCGAGCGCCGGATACAGGTGTCCTCCGGTCCCGCCGCCAGCGATCAATAGCCTCATCTGTAGATGTGCCCGAGTGAAGATCCTGTGCCACTCCGGGCGATGCTGAGCAGGACGCCGACCGCCGCGAGCGTCGTCGCCACCGCCGTTCCGCCGTAGCTGAAGAACGGCAGCGGCACGCCCGTGATGGGCAGCGTGTTGGTCACCGTCGCCATGTTCAACAACGCTTCAAAGCAGATCCACGTCGTGATCGCGGCCGCGAGCCCGACGCCGAACCGATCCGGCGCGCGCAACGCGGCCCGGTAACCCCGCAGTCCGAAGAAGAGAAACCCGAGCATGACCAGCGTCGTGCCGATGAGCCCCGTCTCCTCGCCGACGATCGCGAAGATGAAGTCCGTGTGGGCTTCGGGCAGCCAGCCGTACTTCTCGATCGAGTGCCCGATGCCGACTCCGAACCATCCCCCTGAGGCGAGGCCGTAGAGCGACTGCGTGGCCTGGAAACCGGAGCCGAGCGGATCGCTGAATGGGTTCTTGAACGCGGTCAACCTTGCGAAGCGATACGGCTCGAGAACGGTCAGGGCGACAAAGCCGAGGCCCAGCGCGGCCACCAGCAAGACCATGTGGCGGACCCGTCCGCCGCCTGCCCAGTAGACGCTGACGAAGATTCCGACGATGACGACCGACGTGCCGAGGTCGCGCTCCAGCATCAGGAGCACCAGCACTCCCGTGAGCATCGCGGCGAAAGGCACGAACGTCTTCTGAAAGTCGCCTATCTGCGCCGCATGCCGGTCGATCCAGTGCGCGATGAAGACGGCGAAGGCGAGCTTGCCGAGCTCCGACGGCTGGAATGTGCCGAGCGGTCCGGCGTCGAACCAGCGGCGGGCGCCGTTCACGGTCACGCCGAGCTGCGGAACCAGCACGAGGATCATCAGCAGCGCCGCCGCGACGGCGCCCGCGGGAGCGAACGGGCGCAGCCGGTGATAGTCGATGCGACTCAGCACGAACAACGCAACGAAACCGAGCGCCATCCACACCGCCTGACGCTCGGCGTAGTAGAAGGCCGACTGGTGCTGCGTGTAGGCGAAGGCCACGCTCGCGCTCGTGACCATGACCAGGCCCGCTCCGCACAGGAGCACCGTGGTGAAAAGCAGGAGCCGGTCGGGCTGCTTTCTGTCTGAACGGGCGCCCTGCGCGCGGGCGGCGGTCGTGGAGCTCAAGCCGCGAACCGCTTGCGGATGAGGGCCTTGAACTGGTTGCCCCGGTCCTCGTAATCCTTGAACATGTCGTAGCTCTTGTAAGCGGGGCTGAGCAGCACGACGCCGCCCAGGCGCGAGAGCTTGGCCGCGGTCTCGACCGCTTCCTCGAGGCTTGCCGCGCGGACCACCTTGGGGTGCGCGCGCAGGGCCTCGTGCAGCAGTCCGGCCGAGGCGCCGATCAGCACCACGGCCTCAGTGTTGGCAAGCACGTCGGCCGTCCACTCGCCAAGCTCGAAGCCGCTGCCGTACCCGCCCGCGATCAGCACGACCGGCGCGCCCGGGAACGAGCTCAGCGCGACACGGCCGGCGTCGGGGTTGGTGGCCTTCGAATCGTTGTACCAGCGCACGCCCGCCCACTCGCCGACAAGCTCGAGCCGGTGCTCGACGCCCTTGAACGAGCGGATGGCGGTGTTGATCGCCTCGTCGGAGAGGCCTGCGATTCTTCCCACGGCCGCGGCCGCGAGCGCGTTCTCCATGTTGTGCCGGCCCGGGAGCGGCATCGGTGGGATCGGCTTGTGCTGGTCGAACCACACGACTCTGGCCTGCGTGCGGGCCGCGAGCCCGCGCACGGTTTCGTCGCGACCGTTGAGGACCGCGAAATCGTCCCGGCCGGCGTACTCAATCGCGCGCGCCTTGAGATCGACGTAGTGCTCGAACGTCCCATGCCGGTCGAGGTGGTCAGGCGTGATGTTGAGGATGACTCCGACATGGAGGCGCGGCCAGTCGATCGACTCGAGCTGGAAGCTCGACAGCTCGAGCACCACCCAGTGCTCGGGCGTGATCTCTTCGAGCCGGTCGAGCACCGTGTCGCCGATGTTTCCGCCCACCACCACGGGCCTGTCGCCGGCCGCGAGCACGACGCCTGTGAGCGCAGTCGTGGTCGTCTTGCCGTTGGTACCTGTGATCCCGACCACGGTGCCCGGACAGAGCTTGAGGAAGAGATCGATCTCACTGGAGACCTCGATGCCGCGCGACCGCGCGTCGTTCAGAAGCTGCGCGTCCCACGGCACGCCGGGGCTTGCGTACACCACGTTGACGCCGTCGAGTACGCCGGTCTCATCGCCGAGCCTGAAATCGACGCCCGGAGGCATCCTGGAGATGGCGTCGCGCAGCTCCGTGGCCGGCTTGCGATCGACCACGCGCACGGTTTCCCCGGCGCGTGTGAGGTGATTGGCCAGCGCGATCCCGCTGCGCGCGGCGCCCACGACGAGGGCGGTCACGTGACCAGGCGCGCCACCCCGGCAGCAGCCAGCGCCGAGACGAGCCCCGCGCCCCAAAAGGAGAGCGCGATGCGGTTCTCAGACCAACCCGCGTGGTGGAACGTGTAGTGAATTGGGGTCATCGTGAAAACTCGGCGTCCGCCGCTGGCCTTGAAATAGGCCACCTGAATGATGACAGACAGCGTCTCGAGCACAAACACCAGTGCGAGAAGCGGCAGCAGGATCAACATCCCCTGCTGAATCGCCATCGCGGCAAGCGCGTACCCGATCGCGAGGGAGCCGGTGTCGCCCATGAAGACGCGCGCGGGGAAGCGATTGAAGACGAGGAAGGCGACAAGCGCACCGCACAGGCTCATCGCCACCGCTTTCTCGCCGGCGGGCGCGCCCGGAAGCAAGAGCACCAGGGCCCCGACCGCGATCGCGGACAGGCCGCCCGCGAGCCCATCCATTCCATCCGTGAGGTTGACCGCGTTCGCGGTGGCCACGATCGCGAGCACAGCGAAGGGAAACACCAGCCACGGCGTGGCGGGCAGAAAGAGCTGATGCGGCGCGCCCTGCACCGCAAGCCAGGCGACAGGAACCGCGAGCAAGACCTGGAGCGGGAACTTGAGCCGCGCGGGGATGCCGCGCGTCCCCACCGTGAGCTTGCTGCGGTCGTCGGCAAACCCGATGAACCCGCCGACCAGCAGCCCGCTCGCCGCGGGCATCGCGCCGCTGTGGCCCGCGAGCGATGCGAGCACGCCCGCAACGATCCCGATCGCGACGAAGAGGATGCCGCCCGCAGTCGGGGTGCCCGCCTTCTTCTGATGAGAATCGGGTAGCTCGGTCTGGATCACCTGCCCCGCTTTCATCCGCCTCACGACGCGAATGAACGGCGGGTAGAGGACCAAGGCGATGAGGAACGTCACGACGAACGTGATCAGATCGAGAGGCCAGGCCTCTTGAATCACGATTCGGTCAGCTCCCGAACCACCTCGTCCAGGTGGGTCGAACGCGAACCCTTGACCAGGACCCGGTCGCCCTCGCGTGCGTTCCGGCGCACCCAGTCCCGAGCCGCGGGCCGGCTCGCGACGAGCTCGGCCCCAGCCGATTCGGCGAGAACACGCGCGCGCTCGCCGTCAAGGACGCAGACGGCGTCGAACACCTCGGCGGCCCGGCGGCCCACGCGTTGATGCGCCTCCTCGGACAGTGCTCCGAGCTCCCCCATCTGGCCGAGCACTGCGAGCAGCCTCCCGCGCCGGGGGCTCTCGGCGAGCGCCTCGAAGGCCGCAAGCATTGATTCCGGGCTCGCGTTGTAGGCGTCGTCGATGACCGAGTAACCGCCCGGTGCGGGAAGGTCCTGGAGGCGATGCTCGACCGCCACGTTGGCGAGCGCATCGGCGCCGTCCTGAAGAGTCACGCCGGCGGTCACTCCCGCCGCGAGCGCCGCGACGGCGTTCACCGCCTGGTGCCGGCCCTCCAGTGCGAGACGCACCTCGACTCCCCTGACGGAGAACTGTCCCCCGCCCCCCGTCAGCGCCCGATATCCATCAGCCCGAAAATCGCCGGTCGCCATGCCGAAGCTCGTGACGCGGGCAGCTGTCATCGACACCAGCATCGGAAAGAACTGGTCGTCGGCGTTGAGGATCGCGGTGTCGTGCTCCGTTAGCCCGGCCACCATCTCTCCCTTGGAAAGCGCGAGCTCCTCGCGTGAGCTGAAGAACTCCATGTGAACCGTCCCGATATTGGTGATCACTCCGATGGTCGGGCGGGCCAGGGCAGCCAGGCGCGCGATGTCGCCCGGCCGCTGCATGCCCATCTCCAGGACGAGCGCGGTGTGATGGGGCTGCAGGGCAAGCATCGTGAGTGGAACGCCGGTCTCGGTGTTGAGGTTGCCGCTCGTCCGCATCACGTTGTAGTGCTTGCTGAGGATGGCGGCGATCATCTCCTTGGTCGAGGTCTTGCCGTTGGAGCCGGTCACCGCCACGACGAGGGGACTGATATGTCCGAGCGTGTAGGAGGCGAGGGCGAACAGAGCCGCCCAAGAGTCCGGCACGCGGATCTCGGCGATCCCGGTCGGGACGTTCATGCGCCGCTCGACCACGACCGCGGTCGCTCCACGCTTGATCGCGTCATCGACGAACCGGTGCCCATCCATCTCCGCGCCATGCAGGGCGAAGAAGACCCCGCCGTTGACGACCTCGCGCGAGTCGGTGTGAAAGGTCGAGAACGTGTTGCCGACCTGGGTGCCGCCGACCTCGCCGCCGCCGGTCGCCTCGAGGATCTCGAGGAGAGACAACTTCATGTCTATATGAGAACCCCTATCGGGGGTCGGGCGTTATGTGCCAATCGATGACCATGGCCTGGGCGATCTTCTGCCAGATCGGCCCGGCGGTGATGTAACCGTCGTTAAGCGTCCAGTCGCGGTCGCTGCCGGCGGCGTGCGGCTTGCGGACAACGACAAGCATCGTGAACCGTGGGTGCTGAGCGGGCAGGAATCCGACGAATGAAGACCAGACGTCCTGCGTGTACTGGCCGTTGACCGGGATCTGAGAGGTTCCCGTCTTGCCCGTCTGGTCCAGCTCGAAACCTTTCACGCGCGAGGTGTAGCCCGAGCCGTGCTGCACGACCGACTCCATCATCGCGGTCATCTTGGCGACGGCGTCAGGGCTGATCACCTGGCGCTGAGGCTGCAGCAGCAGCGGGTTGATCTGTGTGCCGACCCTGTCGACCACGTGAGGCGGCGCGTACTTTCCGCCATTGGCGACCACGTTGATCGCCGCGAGCATCTGCACCATGTTGACGTCAATGCCCTGGCCGAACGAGCTCGTCGCGTACTGCGCGTCGGCCATCTGCCCGGCCGCGGGCGGAGGAACCGTCGTCGCGCCGGCCACGTCGATGCCGCTCGCCTTCGTCAGGCCAAAGCTCTGCAGGTAGCTGTAGAAGGCGTCGTGCCCCTCGGCCTGCATCGCCTTCATCGCGCCGACGTTGAGCGAGTGCTGCAGGACGTAGGTGTAGTCGATGTTGCCGTGGTTCTTGCGGTCCCAGTCATAGATGCGGTACCCGCCGACATTCAGATAGCCCGGGTCGTTGATCACGGTGTTGGGTTCGATGGCGCCTGAGTTGATGGCCCCCGCGAGGGTGACCACCTTCATCACCGAGCCGGGTTCATAGACATAGCTGGACACGTTGTCCTTGAAGAGGGCGGTGTCGGTGTGGACAAAGTCGTTCGCGTTGTAGCTGGGGTAGTCCGCCCACGCCACGATGCCGCCGGTGGTCGGGTCCATGATCAGCACGCTGCCGCTCTCGGCGTTGTCCTTCTTGACTCCATCCGCGAGCGCCTGCTCGGCCGCGTATTGAATGTTTGCGTCAAGCGAGAGCACGAGGTCTGACCCGTTGACCGGGTCCTGGTGCGTGTGCGAGCCGAGCACGATCTCCCGGTTGGCCAGGTCGCGATAGCTCGAGATGTAGCCGGGCGTCCCGGCCAGGACCTTCTGGTAGTAGGCCTCGAGGCCGTACTGCCCGTCGCCGTTGTAGTTGACGAAGCCCAACAGGTCCGACGCAAGGGTGGTGCCCGCCGAGATTCCCGGCAGGTACGAACGCTGCGTTTCCGGCTCGAGCCCGACCCCCGGCAGCTTGAGCGCCGTGAGCTTGTCGGCCTTGTCTTTGGGGAAGCGGCGGGGCGAGATGTACGCGAACTTGGCACCAGACTCCAGCGTGGTCATGACCTTCGTCTGGTCGGCGCCGACGATCGAGACCAGCGCCGCGGCCACTCGGTCGCGCCAGGCGGAAGGCACCTGGTCGGGCGAGACGAAAGCTGAGTAGACGGTCGTGTTGACGACCAGCTGAGTCAGGTTGCGGTCGAAGATCGCTCCGCGAACAGCGGGCAGCTCGACGACCTCTCGGTATTGAGCCTGCGCCTGCATGGCAAGCTGGCCGTGCTGCGCGATCTGCCAGTACGCGAGGCGCGACCACACGATCCCGGCGAGGCAGAGGGCCACCAGCACCATCGACAGGATGCGCAGGCGGGTGGAGCCAACACGCTCAACGCGCGGGGCCCTTCCGCGGACCCCAAGCGACACTACCGGGTGGCCGCCAGCACGTCGCGCGTGCCACCGACGGTGTTGATCACGGCCGCCACCGCGCGCGCCCACAGCGGCGTGGAGTCGCCTGCGGAGGCGCCGACGGGAGCGGTGAGGTCGATCGCCACCGGCTGGCCGGCGACGTAGCCCGACGGCACCACCCGCTGCATGCCGCTCTGCGCGGCTTGCTGCTGGACCTGCGCCGGGGCGTGGAGCGTCACCTCCTGGTAGCGGAGCTGGTCCTGCTCGGCGATGAGCTGGCTCTGCTGGGCCTGGAGGCGGGCGATGTCATAGGAGGACTGGGTGATCTGCGCGGCGAGACCGAGGTAGAAGAGGACCGCGATCAGGACCGCGCCGAGGCCGAGGTAGGCGTGACCGAACGAGCTCAGGTGCAGCCTTTCAGCCGCGGTCGAGCTCGCCACCTGCACGAAGCCACGCGTGCGCCGCCTCCGCCGCGGGGCGGGGGCGTGCTGCGCACCTTCGGTGCTCAGGCGACGTCGCGCCAATATTCGGGTCGATATCAAAAGGTGTGCCTCATATATTTCTTGGACGTGTGGTGCGGTTGTGCTGCGGTGCTTGTTGCGGGTTTAAGCCCCTCACCCAACCTCTCCCCGATTGGGAGAGGGGACTCTTGCTTCCGCGCCCCACGCGGGAGTTGGTGCCTGGTGGCCGGGAGGGGTTGGCCGGCCACCAGGACTTATGGAGTCGAAATCAGAGCTTTTCCGCCACCCTCAGGCGAGACGAACGCGCTCTCGGGTTGGCCGCGACCTCCGCGTCGGACGGCCGCACGGGACGGCGGGTGATGGTGCGAAGAGTGGCCCGGTGGCCGCAGGTGCAGACTGGCTGCTGGGGTGGGCAGATGCAGTCTTTTGACTCGACGTTGAAGAATGACTTGACCAAACGGTCTTCCAGAGAATGGAAGCTGATCGTCGCCATACGGCCACCGGGTTTAAGTGTCGTAAGAGCTGCTCGCAATCCTGCTTCGATCTCGCCCAGCTCGTCGTTGACGGCTATGCGGAGACCCTGAAACGTCCGGGTCGCAACGTTGATGTCGCGAGGCCACGCGTCTCTCGGAACGGCGGCCTAGAAGGCCTGGGCCAGATCGCGTGTGGTGCGCAGCGGGAGCCGCGCCACGTTGAATTGCGCGATCC
>JBGPEO010000068.1:0-13831 GCA_041482895.1 Candidatus Dormibacteraceae bacterium
ATCGCGCTTGCGCGCGACAGCTGTCCTCACCCGCGCTCTTCTACGCCGGGGGTTGGGAACCCTAGAGTCGTTCCAGAACCAGCGTTCGTTTCGAGGCGTACTCGCCGTCGGTCAGCAGCCCGTCCCGGTGCAGGCGGGTCAGCATGTCCATCTCCTCGAGCACGTCCAGCAGCGGGGCCATGGTCCGCCGCGCCAGGTAGGCGTCGGAGGCGGTCCCGGCTTCCTCGCCGCGGGCGTCGAACTCCCGGATGAAGAAGAGCGCCTTCACCGCCGAGAACGGGATCCCGAGCTTGCGGATCGGGCTGTCGGACTGCTCGGCGTGCAGGTGCAGGACCACGCCGTAGCGATGGCGCTCGAGCGACCCGTCGAGATGGCCTCGCAGCACCTCGCCGTCGAGGAACCGGATCGCGACCTTTCGGGTCGGCGTCTCGGATGCAAGCTCCTGGTCGCGCGGAAGCTCGACCCACTTCACCGCTGTGAGCGGGATCCAGGCGGTCTCGTTGTTCTCCAGGCCGCCCGCGTCGTCGACTTCGACCAGGAAGTCAGGCTCGTCGAAGTCGAGATCGCGAGCCACACCCTCCAGGGTCTCGTCGTCGAAGAAGCGGACGACTACCTTGGCCATTTCACACCTACTGTACTAACCCGCATATCTCTACACTCCTGCGCCTCCCCCCGGGCTCGGAGGCGGAGCCTTGAGCTCGGTGGGGGCCTTGACTCGGCGCCGCCCGATCCGGCGGGCGCACTTCATGCAAACGGCAATGTGCTTGCGAACGGCTTCGGCCTGGTTCCTGCGGAGCTTGCCGGCCAGGTACGGGGCCAGCAGCGGGACCGCCTCCGCGTGACTCAGCTCACCCTCGCCTTCGGCGGCGATGTACTCCTCTTTGAAACGCAGGCGGGCGCGATAGAGAAGGGTCTCGACCGCGCTCTCGGACATCTTGAGCGTGTGGGCGATCTGCCGGTAGCTGAGGTCCTGCAGCTCGCGAAGTGTAAGCACGAGCCGGTACTTCTCGGGCAGCCGCTGGGCAACCGCCCAGACCTGCCTGCGCATCTCGTTCGATTCCTGGACCAGGACAGGATCGAAACTCTTGCTCGTCGATGGAAGGTTGGCGAGGAGCTCTCCCTCATCCGCCTCGACGCCGTCGTCGGCGCGCAGGTCGCGCTGGCGGCGCCGCAGCTCGTCGAAGCACAGGTTGCGCGCCACTGTATGGACCCATCCGCCGAAGTTGAACGAGTCGTCGACGCGATCCATCATCTTCAGGGCCTTCATGAAGGTCTCCTGCGCGATGTCCTCTGCCAGCAGCGCATCGCCGAGCTTGCGCCTGACCAGCCGGTAGATGGACGCGACGTAGCGGCGGTGCAGCTCCTCGAACGCGTGGATGTCACCGCTGCGGTACGACTTGACCAGCTCGACGTCGGTCGGCTCGATGCCCTCCTTCGTCGGTGGCTCGTCCTTCTCTTCTATTCCCAAGCTCGGTCCCGGCACGCCCGCGCCGTGGCGCGCCTCAGCATTTCGCCGGCGTCTCCCATGAGCTGCTGCAGATTGTCACCTTCCTCGTCCAGCGTCACCACCGCGGTGACGCCGAGATCGCTCAACGCCTCCCAGCCCGGCGCTTTGCTGCCGGCGATGAGCAGAACCGGGATTCTAGCCGCTTGCGCGCGTTTTGCCACCTCGCCAGGCGCCTTTCCGTAAGCCGTCTGGGAATCAACCCGCCCTTCCCCAGTGATGACGAGGTCCGCGCCCTGGATCTTTTCGTCGAACCCGCTGGCGGTCACGATGAGTGGAGCTCCTGGAACCAGACTTGCGTCCAGGAACGCGATCAGGCCTGCCCCGGTACCCCCGGCGGCACCCCCGCCAGGCACATTCGTCACGCGCTTTCCGAGGTCGCGTTCGATTACCGCGCCGAACCTGCCCAGGGCGGCATCAAGCTCGCGGACCATCTCGTCGTCGGCTCCCTTCTGCGGCCCGTAAACGGCGCTCGCCCCAATAGGACCGATCAATGGGTTGGTCACGTCGCACGCCACCATGACGCTCACCGAACGCCAGCCGGCATCGAAAACGGTTTGGTCGATGCGATCCAGCCGGGCCAGTGCAGCACCTCCGCGAGGCAGCTCAACGCCGCCAGCGTCCAGCAACCGGTAGCCGAGCGCCTGCGCCATCCCTGCGCCCCCGTCGTTCGTGGCGGAACCGCCGATTCCCGCGATGACCTTGCTTGCGCCCGCATTGCGTACCGCAATCAGCAGCTGGCCGAAGCCGTAGGTCGACGCCTTGCGTGGGTCGCGGCGCTCGGCCGGTACGAGGGTCAAGCCGCTGGCGGACGCGAGCTCCACCACTCCGGTCCGGCCCTCGTCAATCAACCCATACGTCGCTTGGACCGGATCGCCGAGCGGTCCTTCCACCTCGGCGCTCAGATAAGTACCGTGGTTGGCGCTGACCAGCGCTTCGACTGTACCGTCGCCGCCGTCCGCCACCGGCACCTCGAACACCTCTGCTTGAGGGAACACCTCGCGCACGCCACGCGCCATCGCCGCGGCGGCCTGCGAGGCGGAGAGTGATCCCTTGAACGCGTTAGGGGCGACGACGACCTTCACGGGCTTAATAGACGGGGATCGTCCAGTCCTTGTACTTCTTCGACTCGCCTCGCACGGCCCCGAAGTAGATGTTCTGCAGCTCCTGGGTGAACTCGCCGACCTTGCCGTTCCCGACCAGGCGGCGGTCAACCTCGACCACGGGCGAGATCTGGGCCCCTGTGCCGCACAGCAGCAGCTCCTCGCAGGTATAGAGCTCCGTGCGGTCGATGCTGCGCTCGACTACGGGCATCCCGAGCTCGTCTTTGATCAGATTCATGATCAGCGTTCGCGTCACGCCTTCGAGAATGTCGTCGGTCACTGGGGGAGTGAAGAACGTCCCGTCCTTGAACATGAAGAGGTTCTCGGCCGAGCCCTCCGAGACATGCCCGTCAACCGTAAGGACGATCGCCTCGTCAAACCCGGACTCGACCGCTTCCGATTTCGCGAGGGCCGATTGGGCGTACGAACCCGTGATCTTCGCCCGCGCCGGCAGAGACTGGTCGGGCACCCTCCGCCACGTGCTCACCATGCAGCGGATCCCCGACTCGACCTCGACGTAGTTGCCGAACGGTATCGCGTAGATGAAGAAGCTGTGCTCCAGGTTGTGCAGTCGAACACCGATCTCTTCGCTGGACGTATAGAGAAGAGGACGCACGTAGACGTCGGACTTGAACTGGTTGCGGCGCAGCAGGTCGAGCGTGAAGTTGACGAGCTCCTCAGTCGAATGCGGGAGGGTCATGCGCATGACGTTCGCCGATCGGCGCATGCGCTCGTAGTGCAGCGCCGGCTCCAGGAGAAACAGCTGCTCCTGCTTGGCGTTCCAGTAGGCGCGAATGCCTTCGAAGACTCCCGTGCCGTAGTGGAGCGCGTGGGTCATCAGGCCGAGCTTCACGTCGTTGTAGCGGCCGAACTCACCTTCGTGAAAGACCCACGTGTTGGGGTGGGGCGCGGGTTTTCGGGGAGCGGCCTTCCTCGCCTCCGCACTCATCAAAACAAGTGTAGGCCCGAGTGGCCACCTGTTTGAGGTCGGACCGGCGATGCACGGCGCGCCCGGCTTCTGTTATGAATCCGGACTGTGAGCCTGTACGGCATCATCGCCGACCTCCGCCGAGAGCATCCGACGCCGGCTGCCATGCAAACGCTGGACCTGGTCGTAGCCGAGCTGGGCAAGACTCGGGACAACCTCAAGGACGCGGTCGCGGCTCTCAACGACAAGCCGCTCCCACCAGGCGGCAAGCCTGTGCTGGACGAGCTCGTCCGGCGCGTTCGCGAGGGGGGCATCTACGACCTCGATTACGGACCGGATCCGTACGACAAGCCTTCGGTCGAACCTCTAGACGAAGGGACCGCAGGCATTGGAGCGCTGCTCGCGCTGTCCTCGGTGGCGGCCGTCGGCCTGGCGATCGCTGCGGTCGTGATCGGGCTGAACGCGATCTTTCACACGATCAGTGGCTGAGTTCTCGTTCGACGTCGTCTCGGAGTTCGACGCGGCCGAGCTGACCAACGCGCTGGACCAGGCCCGGCGGGAGGTCGGAACCCGCTACGACTTCAAAGACACGGCGACCATCTATGACCACCAGGAAAGCAGGATCCTGATCGAGTCGGCGAGCGAGGAGAGGGCGAAGGCGGCGCTCCAGGTCCTCCGCGAAAAGGGGGCGAGGAGACAGCTCTCACCCAAGCTGTTCAAGGCGAGCGACCCGAAAACGGTCGGCAAGGGGAGAGGCCAGATCGAGATCCAGCTCAACGCCGGGATCACCGACGACATCGCGCGCGACCTGCGCAAGCGAATCCAGAACGTGACGCCCAAAGTCCAGGTGCGCATCCAGGGCGACCAGCTGCGGGTCGTCGGCAAGGACAAGGACACGCTCCAGATCGTGATCAAGGCGCTGCGCGAGGCGGACGACATCCCGGTCCCGCTTCAGTTCACCAACTATCGCTAGAACAATGAGCGAAAACCTCGGCGGTTTTCGTCGCGCGCAAGCGCGTGCAGGTTGGGACCTACTGATCGCATCGGCAGTTTGGCTTCGCCAAAGTGCCTGCCCACTTTCACCGGGATGGGATCTCCTGAATAGCTACTCCCCGCCGCGCATGGGAGCATTAGGTACAAAGTCGCGGCCGGGTTAAACCCGGCCGCCCATGCCACGCTAGGACCCTAGGTACTGTGGTGGTCATTCCGGCGATCGATCTTTTCGGCGGAAAAGCCGTCCGCCTGGTCAAGGGCGATTACCAGAAGCCGACGGTGTATTCGGACGATCCCCTCGACGTAGCGGACGAGTTTGCGCGAGCGGGAGCCGAGCACCTGCACGTGGTCGACCTGGATGCAGCGCGCGGAACCGGCGACAACAAGGCGGTGATCGAATCGATCGTGATGAGGCATGAGCTCAAGATCCAGGTGGCCGGCGGAATCCGGACCGCCGACGCGGTGGACGCCTGGCTCGGCGCGGGCGCTCACGGTGTCGTCATGGGCACGGCGGCGGTGCGTGACCCGCACTTGCTCGAGCGATGCGCTCGCAGGCATCCGGCGCGCATCCTGACAGCGCTCGATGTGCGCGACGAGAAGGCGGCGGTGAGCGGTTGGACGGAGACCGAGCCCGTCATGATGGGTTCGCTCCTGTCGCGATGGGATCGGCTGCCCCTGGCCGGCGTGATCCTGACCTGTATCGACAGAGACGGCACGCTCTCGGGACCTGATCTCGTCACGCTCGCCAGAGCTCGCTCGATGACCGGTCTTCCCGTCCAGTACTCGGGCGGCGTTTCGTCGCTCGAGGACATCGCGAAGGTTGCGTCCGCAGGTGCGCAGGCTGTGATCCTCGGCAAGGCTCTCTACGAGGGCCGCATCGCGCTCGAGGAGGTTTTCGGTAAGTGAGGCGGCTCTGCATCGCGATGGCGATTTCGCTGGCCGTTTCGCTGGCCCTTTTGGCCTGCGGCGGACGGGAAACGCCGGACGACCAGGGCCTTCACCAGGACATCGTCAACAGCACAAGCGGCGCCGAGGTGACGTTCGACGCGACGGTGGTCAGCGACCCCGTCGAGTCAGGCGGCCACGAGCGATTCCAGGTCAAAGCCTCCACGGGCGAGGTGCTCGAGATCGATCACAACACGAGCCTCGCGCCCTCGGTACCCGCGCACGCCGGGGACACGCTCGTGATTCACGGCCAGCTCTACATCGACCCCGGGCCAAAGATCGGCGTGCACTGCACCCACGCCCACACCTCCAGTGGATGTCCGAACCCTGGCTGGATCGAGTTCGCACAAAATTTCTACGAGTGAAATATGAGAGGAAACCCGGATGGTTTCCTCTCATCGCGTGTGCGGCTGCGCCGCAGGCGCTGCTCTCCTTCCGGTATGCGGATGGGACTAAATCAAGTTGTCACTCCACACCACGAGCAGGCGACTTTCAAGGAGGCGGGTTAGACGGCCTGGCAGAGCCAGGCCTACTCGCCACGCAGATCTAGCCTTTAGCTCCGACCCTTCGTAGTCTTGCGGGCAACCATCCAGGCGGTGGCCTGGGCCACCGGGCGAACCACGATCTCGTCGATGTCCACGTGCGGAGGCCGGGTGACCGCGAAGACGACGCAGTCTGCGATGTCTTCTGCGGAGAGCGGCTTCAAGCCGTCATAGACCGCTTTGGCCGCCTTGCGGTCGCCGTGGAACCGGACGAGGCTGAACTCGGTCTCGACCAGGCCAGGATCGATCTCGGTCACGCGGACAGGCTCTCCATTCAGCTCGAGCCGCAGCGTGCGCGTTATCGCCCTCACAGCATGCTTGGCGGCGGTGTAGCCCGCGCCCCCTTTATAGGTCTCGAATCCCGCGATCGATCCGATGTTGACGACGTGGCCGTGCTTGGCCTTGCGCAGCAGAGGGAGGCAGGCTCTGGTCATCCACATCAGCCCGAGCACGTTGACCTTCCACATGCCGATCCAGTCCTCGTCGACGGATTTCTCGATCGGAGCGAGCCCGAGCGCGCCGCCCGCGTTGTTGACCAGCACGTCGATGCGGCCGAATTTCTTTGAAATCTCCCGCACGAACGCATCGATGCTCTTCTTGTCCGTGACATCGAGCGCCAGCGCGACGCCTTCCTCGCCGGCCACTCGCTTGAGGCGGTCCACCCGCCGCGCGCCGACGACAATCTGAAAGCCCTTTCGCCCAAGGGCGACCGCGGTCGCTGCGCCGATACCTGAGGAAGCCCCGGTGATGACCGCGACGGGCGAAGTCTTGCTCGTACCCCTACCTCTATCTAACGTGCGAAAGCTGAGGCTTCGCTGTGAGTTCGCGGAGACCCGCGATTGCATGACAACAGCGGCGCCTTTCAAGCGTACCCTAGGAGAAGATGCTGGAAGTTCTGGTGGGGTTTGTGGTCAGCCTCCTCGTGCTGACCGGCATCCTCGTCCTGCTCGGCCCGAACCTCAAGGGCACGATCAGGCGAATTCGATCGCTGAGCCGGCCCGCGACCGTCCCCTCTGTCTTTCAAAACCGGCAGCGCGAAATGGTGCCACCAGGCTTGAACCCGAAGACACAGCGAGTGCTGGTGGCCGGCGCGCGGCTGGCCAACTGGCTTCGCACACACGGCCAGGATGAGCTCTCGAAGGAGCTTCGCACCGCGTCGGCGAAGTTGACAGGCAACGAGCCGGCCGGGCTTTATGCCATGCAGACTGCACTCCGGAGGGTGCGCGCCCTCAGCATGGACGGCGCCTCGCAGGAGCGTTTGAACGCGCTGTCGAACGAGCTGCGGGTCGCGGTCCAGGACCGCTTCGAGCAGCTCGAGCTCCTGCCCTTCAAGCGACCCTAGGAGGCGCGGACGGAAACCTGGGCGAGAGATTCGGCGATCCAGGTGGCCCAGATGCTAGGCGCGGCCGAGCATCGCGGCGCGCGCATCCGGTGATGCGTAAGCGAGAGGCGGAGGCCGCAACGACGCATGTGGGCCGCATGGGCGCCGAAGATCCGCCGAGGGCTTCCGGCCGCGCCTCCCTGACTGAGGAGCGGCGGCGGATCCGGTCGGGATCGCCATTCGAAAAGACGATTGGTTTCAGTCGCGCCGTTCGCGCCGGCAACCGAGTCCTGGTCTCCGGGACGGCGCCGATCTGGCCCGACGGAACCGTCGACCCGGATCCTTACGTCCAGGCTACGCGATGCTTCGAGATCATCATCGCCGCGATCCGCGAGGCGGGGGCGTCGGCTGATCAGGTCGTCAGAACTCGAATGTTCCTGACCGACAGTGCGTTCGCCGAGGCCGTCGGTCGGGCGCACAGCGAGGCGTTCGGCGCAGCGGCTCCCGCCGCGACCATGGTCGTGGTCAAGGGCCTGCTGGACGACCGCTGGAAGGTTGAGATCGAGGCGGAAGCCCAGCTCGATTAGACCTAGGGCTTAGCCTTCGGCCCCTTGCCCGACTCCACGTACTTCTTCAGCGCCGCCATGGTCTTGCTGATGCCCTCCGCGTACTGGCTGTTCAGCAGGCCGCCCGCGAAGCGGAGCAGGCCGCCCAGCTCGTAGTCCATCTCGTAGAGGACGTGGGTGGTGCCGTCATTCTTCTCGGTGTAGGTGTACGCCCACGTGCCCTTGAGCGGCCCGCGGATGAACTTGCCGGCGCACCGCTTCGGCTTCTGGTAAACGGTCTGCTCGACCTCGATCTTTTCCTTGAACCCGCCTGGAAGGTCGAGCTGGTAGCGATACCGCGTGCCTTTGCCGGGCGGACCGTCGTCGAGCTGCTCGGCCTTGGCAAGATAGGAAGACCACCTCGGCGAATGTTCGACGTCTTCCTGGACCACCGCCCAGACTCTTCCCGCCGGCGCCTTGATGTCGATCGCCTCGTGAATCTTGCCCACCCTGCGATGATCCCACGAGTGCCGGACCTGGTTCCGTATCGAATGCTCGGGGCCCTGCGGCACAGAAACTACCGGCTCTTTCTGACCGGCCAGATCATCTCGACGGTCGGGACGTGGATGCAGAGCGTGGCCATGCCCTGGCTGGCGCTCGAGCTCACCCACAGCGGCCTCCTCGTGGGCCTCGTCCTGGCCGCGCAGTTCACGCCGGTTCTCCTCGGCGGACCGTTTGGAGGACTTGTCGCCGATCGCGAACGCAAGCGAAACGTATTGCTGGTCACGCAGTCGCTTTTCACGATTCCTTCGTTCGTGCTGTTTGCCGTCAGCTCGACGGGCCATGCCCAGTACTGGATGGTGATCGTCGCGGCGTTCGCCACCGGCGCAATCAACATGTTCGACGTCCCCGCCCGCCAGGCATTCGTCATCGAGATGGTCGGGCGGCAGGACCTCATGAACGCGATCGCGCTCAACTCGTCAGTCTTCAACGCATCGGCCGTGATTGGACCCGCGATCGCGGGCCTGGTCATCGCGGCGGTGGGCGTGCCGATCTGCTTTCTCGCGAACTCGGTCAGCTACCTCGCCGCCATCGTGGCCCTCCTTCTGATGCGTGACCTGCCGCATGTGGTGGCCCAGCATCATGAGCAGCCGTTCCTCGAGCGGATCGCAGAGGGCGCCGCTTACGCGCGGCGAGAGCCCGTGGTCGGGATGCTGCTCGTCGCCGTGGCGGTCTTCTCGCTGTTCGCGATGAATCGCCTGACGCTGATCCCCTTGTTCGCCGACCAGGTGCTTCATGTCGGCGCGCACGGCTTCGGTTTTCTTCTGGCCTCGATGGGATTGGGCGCGCTCGTCGGAGCGCTCACGCTCGCCTTCTCACCGACGTTGGGCGCCGATCCGAAGCGCCAGTTCTGGATGGCGATGATCTGGGTCGTCGCGCTGCTCGAATTCTCGATCTCGCGCGTCTTTGTGATTTCGATGGCGACCCTCTTCGTCGCCGGCTACTGCCAGATCTCATTCGTCGCGACGGCCAACAACCGGATCCAGACCATCACACCAGACCACCTGCGCGGACGGGTGATGTCCCTTTACGCGCAGGCTCTCATCGGCGTCGGGCCTTTGGGCAGCACGCAGGCGGGCGCGCTCGCGACGCTGCTTGGCGCGCCGTGGGCGATGGCGATCGGCGCTGTCATCGCGGGCACGGTCATTCTCGGAATCAGAATCTTGCGGCCAGAGGTCTTCGCGACGCCTCCGGGCTTCAGTCCTGGGGGAGAAAGCGCGGAAGGTCGGCCGGGGAGCTAAAGCCTTTTGCTTCGAGGAAGGCGGCGATGCCGTCGTGCACGTCGGCGATGGCGTTCGGGTTGACGAAAGTGGCCGTGCCCACCTGCACCGCTCTGCAGCCCGCCACCAGGAATTCGAGCGCGTCCTCGGCACGGGAGATCCCGCCGACGCCGATCACAGGGATCCGCACCGCGCGCGCGGTCTGGTGGGCGAGGTGCACCGCGAGCGGGCGGATGGCCGGGCCTGACAACCCCCCCGTTCGGAAGCTGAGCCGTGGCCTGTAGGCGTTGAGATCGATCGACATGCCCACGAACGTGTTGATCGCGCAGAGCGCGTCGGCGCCGGCCGCCTCGACCGCGCGCGCGATGACGCCGATGTCCGTGACCATCGGCGTGAGCTTCACCCAGACGGGCAGGCGGGTCCGCTTGCGGACGGCTTCCGTCACCGCCGCCGCCGCGCGTGGGTCGTTGCCGAAGTACAGGCCGCCCTGTTCGACGTTCGGGCAGGAGATGTTGATCTCGAACCCGGCGACCCCGGGTACGCCGTCGAGCCGGGCCACCAGCTCTCCGTATTCCGCCGCCGACTCGCCGTTGACATTGACGAAAACAGGGAAGTCCCACTCCGCCCACTGGGGGGCGTGGTCCCGGATGAGCGCTTCGACGCCGGGGCCCTGGAGCCCGATCGCATTGAGCATCCCGCTGGGTGTCTCGGCGATGCGCGGCGGCGGCGTGCCCGTGCGCGGCCGCAGGAAGATGCCTTTCGAGACCATCCCGCCCAGCGCGCGTCGCTCGAGCAACGGCACCTCGGTCCCGTAGCCGAATGTCCCGGACGCAGCCAGCACGGGACCGCGCAGCCTCATCGCCCCGACCGTTACCGACATGTCCGGTGTCATGCGGTCACGGCGTAGGACAGATGGGATGGCAGCGAGGCCCAGTCAACGTCCCCGGCCCGGTAGACGGGTCCCTCCTTGCACGCGCGGTCGTACCCTCCGCGGACGAGCGGTACCGCGCAGCCCAGGCACACGCCCGTGCCGCAGCCCATATAGGTCTCGACCGCGACCTGCGCACCCGGCCAACGCTCCGCGACGGCCGCAAGCATCCGGTTGGGTCCGCAAGCGAGCACGAGGTCCGCGTCCGGCGCGGCTGCCACGGCGGTGCCCTTCACCCCCTGCGAGCCATCGTCCGTCGCCCAGATGAGCTCATCGCCGTCGGATTCGGAGCACAGGTCTTCGGAGGTGCGGGCGCCGTGCACCCAGGTCACCCGAATCCCGAGCGAAGCAGCTCGCCTTGCCGCGAGAGTCATCGACGCGACTCCCAACCCGCCGCTGACCAGGACGGCCGTGCGCGGGCCCGCGCCGATTTCGAATCCATTTCCAAGCGGCCCGAGGCAGCTGACGTGATCGCCCTGGGTCATCGAGAGCAGCTGCGCCGTCCCGAGACCCACTGCTTTCAAGACGATCTCGATCCGCTCACCGTCCACTCGATAGACGGAGAAAGGCCGGCGCAGCAGGGGGCCCGGTGACCAGCCAATGTTCACGAACTGACCAGGCAGCACGGAGGAGGCGATTCCCGGGGCATGCATCGTGATGACAAACATGTCGCGCGCGACCGTCCGCTTGCCGGTTATGCGCGCGTCAAGCAGGTACACCTTCCCTCCACTCCTCGATGGTGCGCACCTCCATCTCGCGCGACGCGGCGACGGCGGACTCGAGCAGCGCCGTCGCGGTGTCGAGCGACGTGAGGCACGGGATGCGGCGCTCGACCGCGGCGCGCCGGATCTCGAAGCCGTCTTTGAAGACGGGACCGCCCACCTCACCGGGCTCGGCGTAGATGTTCGACATCGTGTTGATGACGAGGTCGACCTGGCCCTGCGTGATGACGTCGACAACTGTCGGCCCCGGTTCGCCGATCTTCGCCACGACCCGAGGGGAGAATCCAGCCTGGCGAAGCGCGCGCGCGGTGCCGTCGGTCGCAACGAGCGACCAGCCCATCTGGACCAGGCGGGAGACGATCGGCAAGAGCTCGGCCTTGTCCACGTCGGCGATGGTCAGCAGTGCGGTGCCGCCCCTCTCGATCTGCATGCCCGACGCGGCAAAGGCTTTGCGGAGGGCTTCGTTCAAGGTGCGCGCGATGCCGATCGCCTCGCCCGTCGATTTCATCTCGGGGCCGAGGTACGAGTCGACTGCCGGGAGCTTGTTCATCGAAAAGACCGGGGCCTTGACCGCGACCAGGTCTCGCGGGGGGACGAGCCCCGTCGACCAGCCCATGTCCGCCAGCTTCTCACCCAGCATCACGCGAGTCGCGAGCTTGACCATCGGGACCCCGGTCACCTTGGAGAGGAACGGAACCGTTCGCGACGAGCGAGGGTTGACCTCGAGCACGTAGACATGGCCGCGGTGCACGACGTACTGGACGTTCACCATTCCGCGCAAGCGCAGGTGCCGCGCGATCTTCACGGTGTAGTCGACCACGTGGTCAAGCTCGGAAGTCTCGAGGCTCTGGGCCGGGTACACCGCGTACGAGTCGCCGGAGTGCACGCCCGCCCGCTCGACGTGCTGCATGACTCCCGGGATGACGACAGTCTCGCCGTCGGTGATCGCGTCCACCTCGACCTCTGTTCCCTGTAGGTATTTGTCGACCAGCACCGTGCCGCGCGGCATCGCGCCGATGGCCCAGAACATGTAGCGCCGCAGCTCGTCGCGGTTGCGCACGATCTCCATCGCGCGGCCACCGAGCACATACGAGGGGCGGACGAGCACCGGATAGCCGGCGCGCTCCGCGATAGCGACCGCGTCCTCGACCGTGGTCGTGGTCCCGCCGACCGGCTGAGGGATGCCGATCGCGTCGAGCGCATTGGCGAAGGCGCGCCGATCTTCGGCCAGGTCGATCGCCTCGACGCTGGATCCCATGATCGGCACGCCGCGCTCGTTGAGCGACTCCGCGAGGTTGATCGCTGTCTGGCCGCCGAACTGAACCAGGGCGCCGGCCACGTGCTCGGCCTGCGCGACGTGCAGCGCACCGTCGAGGTCGAGCGGGTCGAAGTAGAGGCGGTCGGACGTGTCGAAGTCCGTCGAGACGGTCTCGGGATTCGAGTTGACCAGCACCGCGCGGACGCCTGCCTCGCGCAGCGACCACGCCGCGTGGACCGAGCAGTAGTCGAACTCGATGCCCTGGCCGATCCGAATCGGGCCCGAGCCGATGACCAGAGCGCTACGCGCGTCCACCGGGTGGCTCTCGCTCTCCTCTTCCCAGCACGAGTAGTAGTAGGGCGTCGCGGCTTCGAACTCGGCCGCGCATGTGTCCACCAGCTTGTAGGTCGGCGCGGCGCTCTCCACCTTCTCACCGCGAAGCCCGCCGATCATGGCGTCCGAAAATCCTGCGCGCCGCAGCTCGAGCAACGAGCCCTCGACCTCGAGGCGCGTGAGGTTCGCCATCCGATCGATGAACCAGCGATCGATTCCACTCCTCTCAGCGAGGGATTGCGCGCTCGCCCCGTTCCTCAAGGCGTTGAGCAGGGCGAACAGCCTTCGGTCGTTGGGCTGGTCGATCGTCTCCGGGCCCAACTCCGCGACGGCGGGCGGCTTCTGCTCCAGCGATCGCATCGCCTTGTTGAGGGCCGCCTCGAAAGTCCGCTCGATCGCCATCACCTCGCCGGTCGACGCCATCTGCGTGCCGAGGCGGCGGTCACCCGCGGGAAATTTGTCGAAAGGCCAGCGAGGGATCTTGACGACGCAGTAGTCCATGGCCGGCTCGAAGGCCGCGAAAGTGCGCCCGGTGACCTCGTTGCGAATCTCCTCGAGGCGCCTACCCACGGCGACCTTGGCCGCCACGCGCGCGATCGGATATCCGGTCGCCTTGGAGGCGAGCGCCGAGGAGCGCGAGACGCGAGGGTTCACCTCGATGACGTAGTACGCCGGGGTCGCGGCATCGCCCCTCTCCGGATCGTCCGACGGGCCACGGTCCGGGTCGAGCGCGAACTGCACGTTGCAGCCGCCCTCGATCCCGAGCGCCCGGATGATCCGGAACGCGGCGCTCCGAAGCTGCTGGTACTCCTTGTCCGAGATGGTCTGCGACGGCGCGACGACGATCGAGTCCCCGGTGTGCACGCCCATGGGGTCGACGTTCTCCATGTTGCAGACGCTGATGCAGGTGTCGGCGCCGTCGCGCATG
>JBGPEO010000069.1:0-13591 GCA_041482895.1 Candidatus Dormibacteraceae bacterium
CTTCTCGAGCCGCACGCCCTCGCCATAGTGAAAAAGCACGGGAGGAGTGTTGCGGTCGACTTCGATCACGGCTCCTGGACGCGGCATTTAGGAGTGGGCCCCAAGCCTGTCGACGGATCTTTGGCCCCCATGCGGCCCCATCCGGGCGTCACCGTCTGCGCTACACGGTGGCGCATCAACGGATGCGCTCCCTGCGTTGCTCGGCGGTTCCTTCGGCTGGGACCACCTGTGAGCCAAATCTCTCGTCGACATCTCGGGTCCCACTCCTTAGATTTTCAATCCTCGCAGATCGAACGCGACCTTCACGGCTCCCAACTTGCCGGCGCTCATCGCGTACGCGATCGCATCCCTGTATTCACCCAGCCCGAACAATGGACCGGTCAGCGTCTCGAGGTGCACCTCGGGCGCGGCTTGTAGGGCCAGGTCAAACGTGCGCGCGCCCTTCTTTTTGGGCTCCGCGCCGTACGCATACGCGCCCGTCACGGTCAGCTCGCGCTGCCAGATCGGCGCCCAATCGACCTTTTCCTCGCCCGGCATACCGACCACGACCACCGTTCCACCCTCGCGGGTGAACCGAACCGCGTCGTTGAGGCTGTCGGCGCGGCCGACGCACTCGAAGGTCACGTCGGCGCCCCCTAACAGCAGGGCGCGGTTCGTGCCGTCCAGCCGCCTGGCACCCGTCGCGAAGCGGACGCGCTGGAACACCTCAGAGGGCGCGATGACCTGGTCCGCGCCCAGCTTCCGCGCCAGGTCGCGCTGCGTCGGATGCTTGGCAATCGCGATCAGCCGCCGGGGAGGCGTGAAGAGCTTGATCGCCGCGATCGTCAGCAACCCGATCGTCCCCGCGCCGGACACAACGACGATGTCGTCTTTGCCCGCGCCTCCGCGCAGCGCCGCGTGGACGCAGCACGCAAACGGCTCGATGAGCACCGCCGCCTCGTCGGACAGGCTCTCCGGCACCGCGTGTAGCTGCGACGGATGCGCCACGAGCACCTCGCCCCATCCCCCACCGGTGTCGGCGCAGTAGCCGGTCTGCAGCCCGACCTCGATCGGCCCCTCGGTCACGTTGTAACAAAGCCCGGGCCGCCCTTCGGCGCACCGCGGGCACAGCGGTTCGATGCCGCGCACCAAACACCCGAGCGCGGGCTCGATGACGACCCGCGAGCCGTCGTCGAGCGTCCCGACGACCTCGTGCCCCGGCACGAATGGGTAGCTCGTGAGCGGGTCGAGATACAGGGACGCATGACCGCCGATCGCGGCCAGGTCGGAGCCGCAGATCCCGCTCAGCGTCGGCATCACGCGCACCCAGTTCGCCGCCGGGAGCTCAGGCTCGGCCACGTCGCCCAGGTGCAGCATCGACAGCGCGCTGGTCGCGACGTCGGGCCGGCCGCCGGTCGCGCGCACGATGGCGTACGAGGGAATCGAGCGAACGTACTGGAGAGCTAACACACGCTTAAGCCCCTCACCCCGACCCTCTCCCCGACGGGGAGAGGGGATGCTTCGTCACCTTCTCACCGCCTCCCGGTATTCGGGCGACCGCGGGTCGGGCATTGGCAGGCGCCAGTTTCCGGGCGCCATCTTCCACCGCTCCACGCGCCACCCGCGCTGCCCCGCCACCTGAGACAACCGCGCGTCGGGGTTCACCGCCACCGGCGTGCCGACGAGCTCGAGCATCCCGAGGTCCGACAGAGAGTCCGCGTACGCGAAGCTCTCCGAAAGCACGATCCTATTGCGCGCCGCGTATTCCTCGAGCAGCGTGCCGCGCGCCTCGCCGGCAGGCGGAGGCGACTGCAAATCCCCGGTGAGACGGCCGTCCTTGACCAAAAGGTGCGCGCAGTCGACCTCCACGTCGAGCAGCTCGGCCAGCGGCTCGACCACCACGTCCAGCGCGCCCGTGAGCAGCAGCACGCGATGCCCGGCGCGCTTGTGCTCGCGGATGCGCCGCATGCCCTCGGGATAGATGCGTCGCAGGGTGACCGCATCGAGCGCCTCGCGACCGAGCACCTTCATCACCTCGTAATCAAGACCGTCGTACTCGCGATAGAAGCTGCGCTGAAACTCTGCCCGGGAGCGCCGCTCGAGGTAGAGCCACCGTGGAGCCTCGCGAAGCATCTGCGCCATGAAGCGCGGCCAATCGTCGATGGGCTGCGCCCGCAGGCGCATCCACAAGAAGTACTCGACCACGTTGGTCTCCACCAGCGTGCCGTCGACGTCGAACACCGCGAGCACGTCACCCCGGCCCTTGCGCTTCTCGATCGCCGCGCGCACAGAGCTCGACTCGGCCTTGACCGCCGTGCTGCCGGTCGGCTGCTTTCCCTTGCGCGCCACGGTCTCCGCACGCGACATGCGGACGACGGTCGGAAAGTGAACGTCCCTGAAGTAGTGCTCCCAGTCGTAGAGCGCGGCGTCGAACGGAAATGTCTTTCGCTCGGCCTCCGGCACCTTCTCCCAGATCGACATCAGGTTGCGCGTGTCGAAGACGCAGTCGACCTCGGTGTAGACGCCGTAGAGCTGGATCAGGTTCAGCCCGCGGTCCAGGCGCTCGCGCTCGGCGTTCAGGTCGTCCGACAGGCCGGCGACGCTGGCGCCCAGCGGCAGCCGCTCGATCACCCACTGAGCCGCTTCGACAAAGCGCAGCGCGGTTCGGGCGCGCGTCGCGAGCTCCTCGCGCGTCGGATACGTCCAGGTCGGAGTGCCGATCGCCTGGCCGTAGCGGTCGCGCAGAGGATGCTCGCCGAAGTACCGCGCCGCGGAGTCCTCCATGCCTCTGAACCGCAGCGGGTTCCGGCTCCCCGACGCCGCGTGGTACACGCGAGGCTTTGAGTCGGCGGGTGGATTCGCGGCGACCGCGAGCACGGTGTTCACGACGAAATCGGCGGGGATGATGTCCAGCACCGAATCCGGTAGCCCCGAGAAATCGCGCAGGATGCCGCGCCCGAACGCGAGGATGAGCGGCTCCGCCATGCGGAATCCCTCGAGCCATCCCGGAAACGGCTCCGCGAGGGCGCTCTCGATGATGGACGGCCGCACGATCGAAAGCGGGATGTCGCCATGCAGCTCGACCACCGCATGCTCCGCCATCGCTTTCGTGAAGGAATAGATGTCGGCGAAGCCCATCGCGTTGGCGTGCACACGACCACGCTCGATCAAGCGGTCCTTGACCCATCGATCGCGCAGGCGCTCGGTCGTCCTCGCGACCGCCGGCGTGCCGGCGGGTCCCATGCGTGCGCGTGCCTCGCGCCCGAGCTTCTTCAGCAGCTCGGGCTGCCGCGACTCCTCCTCCACCGGGCCTCGAAGGTTCGCGAGCACCGCCGCCTCGTGCCGCCAGTTGAGCCCCGGGTCGAGCGGCGCCTCTTCGCGGACGAGCCCCCGGAGCATTCCGCCCACGTAGGCGGTCGACACGTGGACCAGGTGCGGCCGAGAGCCTGTCGCCTTCAACGCCTCGACCATGCGAGCCGCGCCCAGGAGGTTGGTCTGCGCCGAGAGGTCGGCCGGGTTGTCGAACTCGACCGCGGCCGCGGAGTGGATCACGATCTCGCACTCCCGCAACTGCGCGCGGCCCGCGTCGCTCAACCCCAGGCCGTCACGCCCCAGGTCGATCTCGACCACCGCGAGCTTGTCCTTGACGAGCTTCGCGAAGGCGGCTTCGCCGATCTCTTCCTTGAGGCGCTTGAACGCAGGGCTCGAGAGGACCTCACGCTCCAGCCGCTCGGACGCGGGCCGGCGGGCGCTGGAACGGATCGCCAGGTTGATCCGCCCGATCTCAGGGATCGAGCGCAGGCATTTCTCGACGATCGACTTGCCAAGGAAGCCGGTGCTGCCGGTGACCAGGATGGTCTTGCCCTTCAAGGCCTCGGCGATCAAGACCGGTTGATTATGCCCTCCCCCACAGGGGGAGGTCCGGTAGGGGGCGATCCAGGCCCGCTGTATCAGCCGGACGAGCGAGCGGCTACGACACCTCCTCGCCGTGATTCAGCTGCGGCACGGCCACCACCGGCGATCCGCTCGCGGCGGTCCACCCGAGACCTGTTGTCACCGAAGTCCAGAACCAGTAGCTCTGCCCATGCTTTCCGTGGAAGACCGCAGACCCGGCGCCCACGTTTCCGATCCAGAGCTTCATGGTGCCGTCCTGGAAGACCGCGTAGACGTTGTACCGGTTGCCGGCGCCCGGACTCGACCACGAAACGTCGACCGCCGTCGGGTCGTCCGCCTCGGCGGCGGCCGTGACGGTCACGCTCGGCATCGCGATGCTCGCGAAGCGAGGCGAGCCGGTCAGCCAGAGGTTGCCCTGGTCCCATGAATAAGGATCGGGATACGACCCCGACCATCCGTACGGATCCACCGGGGTCTGGCTGCGATGGATGTTGTAGACGCCGAAATGCAGGTGGGGTCCGGTCGCCGTGCCCGTCATGCCGGAGATCCCGATCACCTGCCCGCGCGCGACGTACTGGCCTTTGCTCACGTTGATCTTCGAAAGGTGACCGTAGTAAGTGAGCAGCCCGTTGCCGTGGTTGATCTCAATCGTCTGGCCGCTCAAGCACGTGTGGCAGCTGGGGACGTACCAGTCCGCGAGAATGACGACCCCCGGCGCGGCCGCCGCCACCGGCTCGTAGGTGAGCGCGTAGTCGTAGCCGTCGTGACCGTCGTAGTAGAGGTAATCGTGCCCGGCGGGCGTCTGCGCGTAGCCCGCGTCAAACGACGGGTCCGGGCCTCCGACGTTGGCTGAGGCCTTGGTGCCGTCGTAGCGACAGATCGTCCCGTTCGTCCCGTAGTCGGGGTAGCAGTGATCGAAGAGGGAGGTCACGATGTGCGGCCCCATGAACGGGAGCGTCAGGAACGCGCCCGGCGCGGGTGAAGCCCTGGTGTCGCCGGAGCCGTCCTCGACCGGGCCGTAGCTCGTCTGGCCCGGGTAGTACCAGCGCACGTACTTCCCCGCCTTCTGGCCGGGAGGCTGCGCCTGGGAAGCCTGCGCGGGCGTGCCCCACAGGAACAAAGAGAGAAAGGTGACGGCAAAAACCAATACCCGCATAGCCCTTGAAACGGAGATTCCGAGTTTAGGTTGCGGTCGCGTGCGGCGCAGCGCGGATTTGGTTAAGTTTCGCAAATGACCTCCGCCCCAGCTTCGAGCGGCAACATTTTGAGCCAGGGGCGGGCGGCCGTGTACGAGGAGCCGATCGGCCCCGCCGGCGTCCGGATTCGCGAACGTCCGAAAACCGAAGCCGCATCCGGCTCCGTGGCGGTCGCGATCAAAGCCGCCTCGATCAACCACCTGGACCTGTGGCTGGCGCACGGCGCCCAGCGAGTTACGCCTCCACGCGTGATCGCCGCGGACGGCGCCGGCGTGGTTCAGTCCAGCGGCGATCCGGCCTGGCGCCCAGGCGACGAGGTCGTCATCTTCCCCACCCTCTGCTGTTGGGAGTGCGATTGGTGCAAGGCCGGGCAGAACATCAAGTGCGCGCAGTTTGGCGTCCTGGGCGAGCATTCCGACGGCGCCGCGTGCGAGTTGATCCACATCGACGCGCGCAACGTCTTCCGCAAGCCGGCCGGCCTTTCGTGGACCGAGGCCGCGGCGTTTCCCCTCACCTTCCTCACCGCCTGGCGGATGCTCACGACGCGCGCGCAGCTGCGTGCGGACGAGACGGTGCTCGTGGTCGGCGCGGGTGCAGGCGTGGCCGTGGCCGCGATTCGCATCGCGAAGCACCTCGGCGCTCGTGTCTTCGCCACCAGCCGCTCAGAAGCAAAAAGACAGCACGCGCTAGAGCTCGGCGCGGAGGCTGCTTTCGAGTCCGCGGATTTCAGCAAAGCCGTGCGTCGCGCCACCGGGGATGGAGTCGACGTCGTGTTCGAGCACGTCGGCCCGGCCACGCTCGAGGAATCGATGCGATCCCTTGCGATCGGCGGTCGCGTCGTGACCTGCGGTTCCACCTCAGGAGTCAAAGCCGAGATCAGCATGCCTCGGCTCTTCTTCCGGCATGCTGGCCTCCTCGGATCCACGATGGGCAACGCGGAAGAGTTCGAGGCCGTGCTCAAAGCGATCGACGGGGGGCTGAGGCCGGTGGTCGACAGCACCTATCCGTTGTCGGACGTGGAAGCCGCCCTGACGCGACTCGATCACGCGGAGCAGTTCGGGAAGGTCGTGCTGTCGATTGCGGACGATTTGTAAGGAGAGGGATCGGCAATGAGAGGCTTCAAGGCATTCCTGCTGAGGGGCAACGTCGTGGACCTGGCGGTCGGCGTCGTCGTCGGCGTGGCGTTCGGCGCGGTCGTGACGGCTTTCGTCAAAGACCTCGTGACTCCGCTCGTCGCCGCACTGTTCGGCAAGCCCAACTTCGCCGGCTTGAGCTTCACGATCAACAACAGCAAGTTCCTCTACGGCGACTTCATCAACGCCGTGGTGGCCTTCGTCGTGGTCGCCGCGGTCATCTACTACTTCGTGGTGGTGCCGTTCGCTGCGCTCATCGCGCGGTCGCACAAAGAGCCGCCCGCCGACCCGACCACCAAGAAGTGCACCGAGTGCCTGAGCGAGATCCCGATCGACGCGAAGAGGTGCGCGTTCTGCACGTCTCCGCAGCCCGTCGCCTAGGACCTACTTCTTAGCGGGCACCACCCAGAGCTTCGCGGCCGTGTCGTGGCTCAGCGTGACCTCGCGCGCGCCGGCCTTGATGCGCACCGTTCGGCCGACCCCATCGACCTCCATCACCGCGATGTCCCTGCCGGGAACCAGCGTGCGCTCGTGCAGGTAGGCGAGCAACAGCGGGGCCTCCCGCTCGGCAACCTCCGACACGCGCGTGATCGACGCCCGGGACCCCGCCTTGACGTTCGTGAGCCTCGTCTCGTTCGGCGCCGCTTCGGAGTAGCCCGGGATCGGGTTGCCGTGCGGGCACGTGGACGGACGTCCCAGCACCTCGTAGAGGCGCTTCTCCACCACGTCAGAGACGGCGTGCTCCAGCCGGGCGGCCTCCTCGTCCGCGGTCACCCAGTCCAGGCCCAGGCCGTCGGTGAGCCAGCGTTCCATGATGCGGTGCCTGCGGACGATCGACTCCGCCATCCGGCGACCCCTGGCGGTGAGCTCGATCTCCTTGCGTGCGTTGAGCCGCACCAGGCCGTCGCGCGACATCCGGCGGACCGCCACGGTGACGGTGGGCCGGCTTACGCTCAGCCAGTCCGCCAGGCGCGCGCTGCGCACCGGCTCGCCCTCGGTCACGATGTAATAGATCGCCTCGAGGTAGTGCGAGACCACCTCTGAGGGGCCGCGCACCACGCCATTAGACTTAACTAATCGCAACTTTTGCACCTACTAACATCTTGGCACCACGATGAGCCAGATGAGCCAGGCGGCCGCTGTCGGATTGGGCGCGATCGCGGGCGCCACGGTGTTTCTCGGGCTGCCCGTGGCGCGGATGAGGGGCCTTCCGAAGTCCGTCCAGGGCTTCCTGAACGCGTTCGCCACCGGAATCCTGGTCTTTCTGTTGTGGGACATCCTGAGCCATGCCGGCGGGCCGGTCTCCGCCGCGCTCGAGCAGGGCCAGCGCGGAACGTTTACGGGCATGGCGATCATCTTCGCCGTGGGGGTTGGGGCCGGGCTGCTCGGGCTCGTGTACTTCAACCGCACCGTCTTCGGCCACCTCCGTCACGGAACCGCGAACCCGAGCCCCCGCGCCCTGTCGCTGGCGATCGCGACGGGCCTGGGCCTGCACAACCTGTCCGAGGGGCTCGCCATCGGCGAGTCCGCCCACGTTGGCGCGATTGCGTTCACCGGAGTGCTCGCGGTCGGTTTTGCGCTGCACAACATCACCGAGGGGTTCGGGATCGCGGCGCCCATGACGACCGACTCGAAGCAGGCGTCGTGGGGCTTTCTCGCGGTCGCGGGTCTGATCGGCGGCGGGCCGACCTTCATCGGGACCTGGATCGGTTACCTGGCCAGCTCGCCTTACTTCTCGGTCGCCTTTCTCGCGGTCGCCGCCGGCGCGATTCTCTACGTGCTGAACGAGCTGTTCAACCTGGGGCGCAAGCTGAACTCGCCGCCGGCGTTCGCGTGGGGCCTGCTGTCGGGATTTCTGGTCGCGTACGGCACCGACCTGTTCCTGACGGCCACCAGCGGAGCGTAGCCGGTTAAGTCGGCCTGGCCGGACCTAACTGGCGTAGTCGAAGTCGGGCGTGCCGTCCCCGTCAGGCTCGATGTCCTGCCAGTCGGGGAAGCGCCACCGGAACAGCCGCTCCTGGATCTCGAACAGGCTGTCCAGGGTGTCCTGCACCTGCCCTGCGTCGCGCAGCGGCTCCCGAACGTGGTTGGGCATGGTCTCGACCACCTCGCGGATCTCGGCCCGAACCGGCGGGGGCACTGTTTTGACCCCGTCCCGGTTCATCTCCTCGAGCCGCCAGAGCACGCGATCGGTGGCCTCCAGCATCCGCTGGAAGGCGTACCGGCGCCGCATCTGACGGCGCAACGCGGTCTCCTGCTGCTCGATTCGGCTGCTCGTGTGGTCGATCATGCTCAGCTACCTTTCTTAGCTTACGGCCTCCCGCGAGTTCACAGAAGGGGCGACTTGATCGATTTTCCCCGCCGGCTCGAACAGCTGTTCCGCCCGATCGACTCCTGGGGCGAGTTCAGAAAGGGCGCCCGCCCCGCCGCGGTCGTGTTCATCCTGTACCGCCACGGCGGCCGCTGGATGGTGCCTTTCGTCAGGCGCCGGGCCGACCTGCGGGACCACCCGGGGCAGGTCGCGCTGCCCGGCGGGGGCGTGCAGGCCGGCGAATCGGCCTGGGAGGCCGCCCGGCGCGAGGTCCACGAGGAGATCGGCGTCCCTCTCGAAAGCCTGGCTCCACTGGGGGCGGGTGACCCCATCTACGCCTCGGTCTCGAACTTCTCGGTCGTGCCGTTCGTGGCCCACCTTCCCGAACCTGTCCTGCCGTTCGTGCACGACGACCGCGAGCTCGACGGCGTGCTCGCTATCCCGCTCGACCGGCTGCTGGACGACAGTGCCTGGCTCGAGTCAGACGATCCGTGGCGCTTCCGCTACCTGGCCCACGAGGAGAGCGTCGTCTGGGGCCTGACCGAGCGGATCGTCGCCGGCCTGGCGCCCAGGCTCAGGCAAGCGCTCGGCACCACTTACTAGGGCCGCCCCCCACGACCATCTGTGCCCGAATGGCTGCATTGATGGCCTTGATGCAACCAACTGTGCCCAAATGGCCCGAATTCCGGCCGGGCCGCCGCCGGCGATCAGCGCTCTGACCGGTTCCCCTTTTCCAGCTGGCGCAGGCGGCGCAGCGACCAGCCCAGGTAGCCGCCCAGCACCAGCACCGCGAAGGCGTAGGCGATGACGAGATAGCTCAATTGACCGGCTCCGCCTCCGGCTCGCGCGCCGTGACGATGGGTGCTTGCTCCGCCACCGTCTGCACGGCTCCGTCAGCCAGCGTCTCGATCCGGTAGCGGATCACCACCATCACCGCAGCGAGCACAAGCGTGCAAGCCATCGTCAGGAAGAACGTCGCGAGCATCTCCGGCGGGAGCGCGTCGTTGACGATGATCGGTCCCGGGTGCTGGGTCTGCCACCAGGTGACGCTGAAGTGCACGATCGGCACGTCGATGAACCCGAAGATGCCGACGACCGCCGCAAATCGCGCGGCCTGCCGGCCGGGCTCGGCGAGCCGCCGCACGAGCAGGTATCCGGCGTAGATGATCCAGAGCACGAGGGTCGACGTCAGGCGCGCGTCCCAGGTCCAGTAGGTGCCCCAGATCGGTTTGGCCCACAGCATGCCCATCACCAGCGTGACCGTGGTGAACACAAGTCCGACGAGGGCGCCCGCGCGCGCGAATCGATCAGCCACCAGGCTCCCGTTGCGTAGATAGATCGCCCCGCCCACGAGCACCACCGCAAAAGCCCCGTAGGCGGCGATGGCCGCGCTCACGTGAAGGTAGAAGATGCGCTGGACCGGTCCCTGCAGCGCGTCGGTCGGCGCGTACAGGAGGATGGCGGCGGCCGCGACGAGCATCAGGACGACGGCGGCTGCCGCTGCCCTGTCGTACTTATTCATCCAGCACGAACCGCGCCGCGAGCGACGTCAGCACGAGGAACAGTATGTCGAAGTCCACGAGCAGAGCCATGGCCTGGTCGTAGCTCCCGCTGGCACCCATCGCCACCTGCACCGCCTGCCCGCCGGCCACGATGAACGGGATCCACAAGGGCAGGGTGAGCAGTGGAAGCAGCAGCTCGCGCGCGCGGACGCGCGCCACCATTGCGGCGAACAGGCATCCGAGCGAAGCCATCCCGATCGTCGCGACGAAGACAGCGGCGACGACCTGCACCGACAGAGGAGTGCCGAAGAACAGCGCCAGCGCCGGCAGCAACACGGCCTCGCAGCCGACGAGCAGGAGCGTGGCGGCCATCGCCTTGCCCGCAAAGATCGCGACAGGCGAGGCCGGGGTCATGAGCAGCGCCTCGAGCGAGGCTTGCTCGCGCTCCGCCGCGAAGGCACGGCCGAAAGCGACGAGCCCCGCGAACACGAGGGCGAGCCACAGGATTCCAGGCGCGATGGAGGGCGCGTTGCGAGCGTCGATCTGAAAGCCGAAGTTGGCGATCACGAGCGCCAGGATCACGAACTGGGCCAGCGCCGGCACCAGCTCGCGGGTGCGCCACTCCGCTCTCAGGTCCTTACGCGCAACCGCGAACGCGACTGCGAAGGAGTTGGTCATCGCACCACGTGCAGCCGCGTCGCCGTGCCCACAGAGCGGCCGTGCCGAAGCATCAAGGTCCGCTGGCACAGGCGGTTGGCAAGCGCGTGGTCGTGAGTGGCGAGCACGACCGTCCGCTCGCTCATCACCCTGGCGAGCAGGTCCGCCGCGTCCGAACCGAGGCTGGCGTCCGGCTCGTCGAGGACGAGGAGCTTGGGGTCGTGGAGGATCGCGCGGCCGATGGCGAGTCGCTGCTGCATGCCGCGTGACAGAAGGCCGGCCGGCCGGTTCGCGACAGAGCCGAGGCCGACCGCATCAAGCGTCTCCATCGCACGGGTCCGGCTGACTCCCTGGAGTGTGCAGAAGAATTCGAGGTTCTCGACGGCCGACAGCGCCGGATAGAGGCCAGGCGCATGCGCGAGGTAGCCGATCCGCTGGCGCAGGCGGCGGCGCTCCTTGAGCGCGTCGAGCCCCATGATCTGGAGGCTGCCCGAGGTCGGGCGGGCGGCGGTGGCGAGGATGCGGAGCAGCGTTGTCTTGCCCGCCCCGTTCTCGCCGAGCACGGCCATGTGCTCGCCGGAGTCGATGGCGAGGTCGACGGATTCCAGCGCGACCTCGGGACCGAACCACTGGGTGAGGCCGTTGGCCACAAGGACGCTCACCGCAGCCCCCCTCCCGGCCGTGGCCTTCGGCCAGGGCCACCCTCCCCACGGGCTGGGGAGGTGAATTCGGACTCCGACTCGGCGGGGGTTTTGATCAGCGGCCACAGCACGAAGGGGCCGGCCGCGAACAGGAGCAGCGTCGCCACGATGAGCGCCATCTAACCCGGCACCGACGCGGGGACGCGCCGCCTGACCGCCTCGATGGCCGGCGCCCGTTCTCCCAGGTTGCCCAGCAGCACGCCGAAGATGATGATCGCCCCGCCCGCCCAGATCCAGCTCACCAGCGGATTGACGAAGATGCGAAAAGACGCTGTGCCGTCGGCGCCCGAGCCCGCGAGCACCACGTAGACGTCGGCCACCGGCGTCGTGTTGATCGACACGTGGGTCAGGGCCTGCCCACCCAGGCCCGCGTAGGTGGCGAGGGCCGGCTCGAGGGTGGCGTCGCCGAATCGCATTGAGGCGACGAGCTCGGTGTGATCGGCCAGCTGGCGCTGCTCGGATCCGGTGTAGGTCAACGTGTAGCCCGCGACGGTCACCTGCTGGCCTGGCGCGAGCGTCACGTCCCTTTCCTGCTGCCAGAAATGAGAGGCCGCGATCCCGGTCACGAGGACGGCCAGGCCGAGGTGCGCAAGGTAGGCGCCGTAACGCCGCCGCCTGCGACCGAACACCGAAGGCAGCCGCGACCAGCCGCGGCCCAGCCGCGCGTACTGGATCAGGCACGTCGCAGCGACGGCCGCGACCAGCGGAAGCGCGATCAGCGCTGGGATGGACCGCACGCCGGCGACCAGGAGCGCCGCCAGCGCCACAAGGACGGTGGCCCCCGGCCAGACCAGCGCTCGCAGGGATGGCAGCCTGGCGGCACGGCGCCAGGGCAGCAGCGGCCCGGCCGCCATCAACGCGAGGATGACCACCAGCAGGGGGCCTGCCGCCCGCTCGTAATAAGAGGCGCCGACCACGCGTTGCTGACCGAACATGCCGGACACGAGCGGCAGCACGGTGCCCCAGAAGACGACGGCGACGACTCCGATCAGGAGCAGGTTCTGGAGCACGAAGGCTCCTTCTCGAGAGACGGGCGCCACGGGTTGCCCCCCACCGGCTGCGACCCCGGCGCGAGCAGCAAGCAGCACGACCGAGAAGATGATGCAGACGAACAGGAAGCCCAGGAACCACGGGCCGATCGCGCTGATCGCAAAGGTGTGCACCGACGGAACGACTCCGCTGCGCACGATGAAGGTGCCGAACACCACCAGCAGGAAGGCGAGCATCACCAGGCCGAAATTCCATGCGCGCAGGCGGCCACGCGTCTCCTGGACCATCGACGAATGGAGGTACGCCGTCGTCGCCAGCCAGGGCATCAAGGCGACGTTCTCAACCGGGTCCCAACCCCAGTAACCACCCCATCCGAGCACGTGGTATGCCCACCACATGCCGAGCACGAGCCCGGTCGTCTGCAGGCTCCAGGCGATCAGCGCAAAGCGACGCGTGTGCGCAATCCAGGCGGCGTCGGGCCTGCCGGCGAGCAGCGCAGCCGAGGCGAAGCAGAACGGGATTGCGAAGGATGCGAAGCCTGCCAGCACGACCGGTGGGTGGATCAGCATTCCGCCGTCGCGCAGCACCGGGTTGAGCCCGAGGCCGTCGGGAGGGGTGATCGACAGCAGGCCGAACGGGCTCGCGACCAACACGAGGACGACGAGGAGAAAGCTGAGGATCGCGGCCATGAGACCCGCGGCGTAGCCGGCCATCTTCAACCCGAGAGACGCGCTCGCGACGAGCGACACGCTGCCGAGCACTCCGAGCACCAGCGCCCAGTAGAGCAGCGAGCCCTCCTGCCCGCCGTAGAAGCCGGCCGCAACCAGCGCCGTCGGAGTCGACAGGTCGGTGTGCTCGGCGACGTAGGCGAGCGAGAAGTCGTGGCTGAGCAGGGCCCACTCGAGCAGCCCACCCGCGACCGCGACCATGGCCGCGGCGGCGAAGAAGGCTCGCCTGCCCACCCGCACCATCACCGCGTTCTCCTGGAGGCCGGCCCAGAAGGACAGCACAGCGGAAAAGCCGGCCATGACCAGGCCGGCCAGGAGGACTCCAGCGCCGAGGTACCCGAGTATCACGGCCCCGAGGTCCGCCGCATATTTCGCGGCATCGACGGGCGGAGCCAAGGAGGCGACGAGCACGCGAGGGAGCGCAACACCTGCGGGGTCCCCGCACCGTGGATGTGGGGCTGCTGACGACCGCGCGCAGGAGCCGACGCAGGCTTCAGCGC
>JBGPEO010000070.1:0-13569 GCA_041482895.1 Candidatus Dormibacteraceae bacterium
CCTGTATGCCGTCGCCGCGGCGGTCATCGGGGGCACGAGCCTGTTCGGAGGCCGCGGAAAGCCCCTGCACGGAGTCCTCGGCGGGTTGGTCATCGCCGCCATCTACAACGGCCTGTACCTGCAGGGGATCTCCTCCGTGGAGTGGCAGTACATCGTGACCGGCCTCGTGCTCTTGGCGGCGGTCGTAATCGACGCGGTGTCCCGGCGCGGAGCGGCCTCTGGGAGCGTGACCCGGACCTGAGCTGACGGCAGGATTGGGAATTCCCCGCCTTGGGTAAACGTTTCTTCGACATGGCAACACCGAAGTCCGAGCTACTCCCAGTCCTTCCTATGGACGACGTCGTCGTCCTCCCGCACATGACGGTCACCCTCGCGGTCGAGGGCGATGACCAGAAGGCGGCGATCGAGGCCGCCCGCCAGGGCAACCGCCTCATCCTCCTCGTGCCCCGAATCGATGGCAAGTTCGGCACCATCGGCACCGCCGCCCGCCTGGGCGAGTCAGCGGACCTGCCGACCGGCGCCGAGGCCTTCATGATTCGCGGCGAGTACCGCGCCCGCCTGGGCGGCGGACAGGCCGACATCGGCGGCGCCCTATGGGTGCAGGCCGACCCGATCATCGAGCCAGAGCCCCCGACGGAAAAGGCGCTGGAGCTGGCTCGCGAGTACCGCGCCCAGCTGGAGAACCTGGTCGAGTCCAGGGGCGTTCCGCAGGTCGTGCAGTTCCTGCGCGCCGCCAAGACCCCGGGCCACCTCGCCGACCTGGCCGGCTACTCGCCGGACCTCTCGACGGAGCAGAAGCTGGAGGTGCTGGAGACGCTCGATCTCGAGCAGCGGCTCACATCGCTGATCAAGTGGACGAAGTCGATCCTGGCCGACGCCTCGCTGAAGGAGAAGATCCGCAGCGACGTGGCCGAGGGCATGGAGAAGACCCAGCGCGAGTTCCTGCTGCGCCAGCAGCTGGAGGCGATCAAGAAGCAGCTCAACGAGGGCGGGAGCGACGTCGTGTCGACCTACCGTGAGAGGGTCGCCAAGGCCGAGATGCCCGAGGGCGTCCTGACCGAGGTTACTCGCGAGCTGGACCGCCTTGAGCGGACCAGCGAGCAGAACCCCGAGTACGGGTGGATCCGCACCTACCTGGACTGGATGCTGGACATCCCGTGGAACGTGCGCTCAGAAGACAACTACGACCTGGTCGAGGCGCGCCGGATCCTGGACGAGGACCACACCGGTCTCTCGGACGTGAAGGACCGCATCATCGAGTTCCTCGCCGTGCGCAAGCTGCGCAAGGAGCGCGGGCTCGAGGTGCTCGGCGGACGCGGATCGGGCGCGATCATCACCCTGGTCGGACCTCCTGGCGTCGGCAAGACGTCGCTGGGCGAGTCGGTCGCCCGCGCGCTGGGCCGCAAGTTCACGCGCGTCTCGCTGGGCGGCATTCGCGACGAGGCCGACATCCGAGGCCACCGGCGCACCTACGTCGGCGCTCTCCCAGGCCGCATCGTGCGCGCCTTGAAAGAGGCCGGCACGAAGAACCCTGTGATCATGCTGGACGAGATCGACAAGGTCGGCAACGACTGGCGGGGCGACCCGTCGGCCGCGCTGCTCGAGGTCCTCGACCCGGCGCAGAACAACACGTTCCGCGACCACTACCTCGAGGTCGACCTCGACCTGTCCGAGGTGCTGTTCATCCCGACGGCCAACGTGTCGGAGACGATCCCTGCTCCCCTGCTTGACCGAATGGAGCTGATCCGCCTCGACGGCTACACCGAAGAGGAGAAGGTCGCCATCGCGCGCGACCACCTGCTGCCACGCGTGGTCAAGCAGGCCGGGCTCAACCCGGACGAGGTGACGGTCACCGAGGACGCGATCATGAAGGTGATCACCGACCACACGCGTGAGGCGGGAGTCCGCAACCTCGAGCGCGAGCTCGGAAAGATCACGCGCAAGGTCGCGACGAAGGTCGCCAAGGCCGAGCTGACGCCACCCGTGGCGATCACAGTCGAGCGCGTGCGCGAGTTCCTGGGCAAGCCTCGATTCGACAACGAGGTCGCCGCTCGAACCGCGGTGCCAGGGGTCGCAACCGGGCTCGCCGTGACCGGCACGGGCGGGGACGTCCTCTTCGTGGAGGCGGCCGCGACCGACAGCAACGGACACGGCAGCACCGTGATCCTCACCGGCCAGCTGGGCGACGTGATGAAGGAGTCCGCGCAGATCGCGCTGTCCTACGTCCGCTCGCACACTGACGAGCTGAAGATCGAGAAAGGGGCTGCGGACAAGTCGTTCCACATCCACGTGCCCGAGGGCGCGGTGCCCAAGGACGGCCCGTCGGCTGGTGTGACGATGACGACCGCGATCGTGAGCTTGCTCACGGGCCGGCCGGTGCGAAGCACAGTCGCAATGACGGGAGAGGTCACCCTGCAGGGCCTGGTGCTGCCGATCGGCGGCGTCAAGCAGAAGGTGCTGGCCGCACACCGGATGGGACTCACGGAGGTCATCCTGCCGAGCAGGAATGAGAAGGACATCGACGACGTGCCGCAGAGCGTGCGCGAGAAGATGACGTTCCACTTCGCGAGCCGCGTGGGCGAGGTGCTCGAGTTCGCGCTCGAGCCCTCAGTCAACGCCAAAAGCCAGGCAGCCTGAGTGGCGATCAAGGCCACGCCCAACGGAACGTACGGCACCAAGATGCCGGCAGAGAAGCTGCTGCAGAAGCTGTTCAAGCCGCTGGCAAAAAGGGGCATCGACGCCTACAGGCGGAGCGGTGGAAAGAATCGGATGAGCACGATGATCGGATTCCCCGTGGTCCTGCTGACCACGAAGGGTGCCACGTCGGGTCAGGAGCGCACGGTGACACTGGGCGGATTTTCCGATGGAGACGACGCCTGGGCCATCGTGGCTTCCAGGGGTGGAGCGGCCGATCACCCGGCCTGGTTCAACAACATGGTCAAGCACCCAGACGACATATGGCTTGAAGTTGGCAGCCGCAAGATGAAGGTCAAAGGCGAATCACTCGTGGGCAGCGAGCGCGAAGAGACGCTCGCCCGCATAGCGTCCGTCTCCCCCCGCCACGGCGCCTATCAGAAGAAGACGGATCGCGAGATCCCGATCGTCCGTCTGACCCGCGTCTCAGGCTAATTGCGCCGCACTGAAATTCCGCACGTTTGGCGACAGCGAGGCTCTTCAGGCATGACTCATACGCACGTTTGCCACCAGGCGTTCGCTTCACTGAGCGTGGAATAGCGGCAATCTCTCCGCGTTTTGCTCTTCTGATGGCGCGCAGTTCTCACGAGATCCTCGACAGGGCGACCACGATCGCGGTGGTCGGCGCCTCGCGTGATCCCAACAAGGCCGGCGGATCTGTTCCGATCGGATTGCAGCAGCGTGGTTTTCGGATCATCCCGATCAACCCCTATGCCGACGAGCTGTTCGGCGAGCGCGTCTACCGGTCGCTGAGCGAGGTGCCGGTCAGGATCGACCTTGTCGACGTGTTCCGGCCCTCTCAAGACGCACCCGAGATTGCCCGGCAGGCTGTCGCCGTGGGAGCGAGGGCGCTGTGGCTGCAGCTGGACATCCGCTCGCCCGACGCGCGCCGGATCGCCGAGGCGGCGGGGCTGGACTTCGTCGAGAACGAGTGCACTGCGGTGGTGAGCTCGCTGTACAGGATCCGCAAGCAAACCGCCGCCTAGCGGATTCCGCACGCTTGGCGCCATCGGGGCGGATCGAAGCTGAGGATTAAGCGCGTTTGGCGCCGAACGTTCGTAATCGTGGAGTGACACTCCGTTACTCTCCGCTCATGGCTCGCCGGGCCGAACGCCGTCCGCTTCGCGATCGCAGCATCGAGTCGGAGCTCAAGTTCCAGGTCTCGGGGTCTGGTAACCACACCAAGCTGCGCGCGATGCTGCGCAAGCGAGGGGCGCACCTCGAGGGAAGGTATCGCGAGGAGAACTACCGGTTCAATGGTCCGGGCAAGGCAACGCGAACGACGACCCTGAGACTCCGGGTGCTGGACGGTGGCCCGCGCGGCGTGCTCACTGCCAAGGGCCCGGCCAAGTTCGAGGGTCGGGTCAAGATCCGCGAGGAGACCGAGATCGGAGTCTCGGACGCGCACGCGGCCATGGACCTGCTGATGCAGCTCGGGTTCCAGGTCGCCTGGTCCTACCCCAAACACCGCACCATGTGGATGCTCGACGGCGTCGCCATCACGCTCGACGTTCTCGAGTTTGGCTGGTTCGTCGAGCTCGAAGGCCCGGTCGCCATCCTGCCCGAGATGGCGCGCAGCCTCGGCCTGAATCCCGACCGCGCGCTGCGTGAGAGCTACTCGGTCCTGGCCCGCAAACACCTGGCCGCAGCCAAGAAGAAGGCGTCGAAGGTGGCGGCCCCACTCATCCCGGCGATCGCCTAGCTACTCCGACCTGGGTTGTTCTTCCTCGCCCCCCTCCCCGACCCTGCGCGCGAAGCGGCGATGAGGATGGGACTTATTGATTGCCCCCGCTGGCGCGGTGGAGGGAGAACTATTTGGCTGGTCCCACCCACACGGTCTGGATGTTGACGAACTCCTTGATCCCGTACGTCCCCAGCTCGCGGCCGTAACCCGAGCGCTTGACTCCACCGAACGGCACGCGGGCGTCCGAGGCGACCATGCCGTTGATGAAGACCAGGCCGGCCTCGACGCGCTCGGCCAGCTCCTTGGCCCGCCCGACGTCCGAGGTCCAGATCGCCGCTCCAAGCCCGAAGTCGCTGTCGTTGGCCACCCGCAGAGCATCCTCAGAGTCCTTGACGCGAATCACCGAGGCAACCGGACCGAAAGTCTCCTCGTGGTACGCCGGCATCCCGGGGCGGACGTTGGCCAGCACGGTAGGCTGGAAGTAGTAGCCGCCCCCGTCCAGCCGCTTGCCGCCCGTCAGCGCGCGGGCTCCCAGGCGCACCGAATCGGTGACCTGGCGCTCGAGCTCGTCGACGAGGTCGGCGCGGGCCAGCGGCCCGACCTGGTTGCCGCGATCCATGGGATTTCCGACCTTCAAAGCGCCGACGGCCTTCGCCAACCGGTCCTCGAACTCATCCGCGACGGGCTCTTCGACGATGAAGCGCTTGGCGGCGATGCAGCTCTGCCCGTTGTTCTGGTTGCGGGCGCGGCACGCGACGGTCGCCGCGGTGGCCACGTCGGCGTCCTTCAAGACGATGAAGGGGTCCGAACCACCGAGCTCCAGCACCGATTTCTTCAGCGCCTTGCCCGCGGCGGTCGCAACGAGCGAACCGGCGGCCTCAGAGCCCGTCAGCGTGACGCCGGCAACCCGCCGGTCCGCAACGATCCGCTCGACTGCACCCGGGCCGATGAGCAGCGTCTGGAAGACGCCTTCCGGCAGGCCCGCCTCGCGGAACACCTCTTCGATGGCCAGGGCGGACTGTGGGACGTTGGAGGAGTGCTTGAGCAGCATCACGTTGCCGGCCGCCAGGGCCGGCAGGCCGGCCCGGAACGCCTGCCAGAACGGGAAGTTCCAGGGCATCACTGCCAGCACGACGCCCAGGGGCTGGAACCTCACGTAGCTCTCGGACCCGGTGCTCTCGACTGGCTCGTCCGCCAGCAGCCGGGCGGCGTTGTCGGCGATCCAGGAGGCGGTCCAGGCGCACTTCTCGACCTCGCCCTCGGCCTCGACGATCGGCTTGCCCATCTCGGAGGTGAGCAGGGCTGCGTACCTCGCCTTGTCCGCCCGCAGCACGCCGGCGACCGAGCGCAGCATGCGTGACCGGACGTCGATGCCGGCGTCGCGCCAGGCATGCCTGCTGGACCACGCCCGCTCGATCGCGGCCTCGATGCCCGCGCCGTCCAGCTCGGGGAATGTTGCCAGCTCTCGGCCCGTCGCCGGATCGATGGATTTCAGCACCCGGTCGAATCATGGCACGATTCGTAATGTGGCCCGCTCACCGGTGAAACGGCGTCTGGAGCGCCCGACCGTCCCGCCCCCGATCACGCCCGACCGCAGGGGCGACGGGCGGCGCCGCGTCGTGATCGAAGCCGTGACCCCCGAGATCGACGCGGGCGCGTTTCCCGCCAAACGGGCGGTGGGCGAGCGTGTCAGCGTCGAGGCGAACGTTTTCGCGGACGGCCACGACGCCATCTCGTGCGTGGTGCGGTGGCGCCACGAGTCGTCCCAGCTCTGGAACGAGGTGCCGATGGTGCCCCTGGTCAACGACCGCTGGAGGGGCGAGTTCATGGTCGGCGAGCTCGGGCGGTACTTCTACACGGTCCAGGGCTGGGTGGACGCGTTCGAGACCTGGAGCCGGCAGTTTGCCAAGCGAGTCGAGGCGGGCCAGGACATCACCCAGGAGCTCCAGGTTGCCGCCCGCATGATCGAGGCGGCAGCCGCCCGCGCGGACAGCTCAGACTCCAACCGGCTGCTGTCGTATGCCACGGCGGTCAGGAAGGGCCGGGCCACGGCCTCGTCGGCGCTGGGTGGCGAGCTCACCCAGCTGATGGACCGGTACGGCGACAAGAGCCTGGCCGTGACCTACTCCAGAGAGCTGCAGGTCACCGTCGATCCCGAACGGGCGCGCTTCTCGGCGTGGTACGAGCTCTTTCCGCGCTCGGCGGGGGATCCTGCCGTGCGCGCGCAGGGCGCGGTTACAAGTTCGCACGGAACTTTTAAGGACGTCGAGCGCCGGCTGCCTGCAATCGCGGAGATGGGGTTCGACGTGCTGTACCTGCCGCCGATCCACCCCATCGGACACACCAATCGAAAAGGGGCGAACAACGCGACGGCGGCCGGCCCCGACGAGCCCGGAAGCCCATGGGCGATCGGCTCGGAAGAGGGCGGGCACAAGAGCATCAACCCGCGGCTCGGCACGCTCGAGGACTTTCACCACCTGATAGGGGCGGCCACGGAGCACGGAATCCAGTTGGCGCTCGACATCGCGTTCCAATGCTCGCCCGACCACCCGTACACACGCGAGCACCCGGAATGGTTCAAGCACCGCCCCGACGGCTCGATCCAGTACGCCGAGAACCCCCCGAAGAAATACGAAGACATCTTTCCCTTCGACTTCGAGACCGAGAGCTGGCGCGAGCTGTGGGACGAGCTGCTGTCGATCGTCCTCTACTGGATCGACCAGGGCGTGACCGTCCTTCGCATCGACAACCCTCACACCAAGCCATTCGCCTTCTGGGAATGGCTCATCGGCGAGGTCAAGCGCGGGCATCCCGACGTGATCCTCCTCTCGGAGGCGTTCACGCGCCCCAAGGTCATGTTCCGGCTGGCCAAGGTGGGCTTCACGCAGTCTTACACCTACTTCGCCTGGCGCAACACCGCCGCTGAGCTGGCGCAATACTTCACCGAGCTGTCGCAGGCCCCGGTTCGGGAGTACTTCCGGGCCAACCTCTGGCCGAACACGCCGGACATACTCACCGAGTACCTGCAGACCGGCGGGCGGGCGGCGTTCGCCGCGAGGTTCATCCTCGCCGCCACGCTCGGCGCGAACTACGGTATCTACGGGCCGGCCTTCGAGCTCTGCGAGGGCCGCGCACGCGAAGCTGGGTCAGAGGAATATCTGGATTCGGAGAAATATCAGATTCGAAGCTGGGATTACGACAGCCCGGACAGCCTTCGCGAGCTCATCACGCTGGTCAATCGGGTCCGGCACGAGAACCCGGCCCTGCAGAGCGACCGCGGCCTTCGTTTTCACACGACCGAGAATGATCACCTGGTCGCGTATACGAAAAGCACTCCCGACCTGGCCGACGTCGTGCTGACGGTGGTCAATCTCGACCCGCACCACACGCAGGCCGGCATGGTCACGCTGCCGATCGAGGAGCTTGGCATCAGGCGCGACCGCGGCTACCAGGCGCACGAGATGTTGAGCGGCGCTCGCTACCTGTGGAACGGGCCGCGCAACTATGTCGAGATCAATCCGCACGCCATTCCGGCGCAGATCTTCCGTTTCCGTCGCCGCATCCGCAGCGAGCACGACTTCGAGTACTTCCTTTGATCACCGAGCCTGTGCCAGACGCACATGCCATTAAGCCGGCTCCGAAGCGGCGCAAGGTCGAGACCCTGCGGCTGGACGACGATCCGCTCTGGTACAAGGACGCTCTCATCTACGAGCTCCACGTGCGCGCCTTCCAGGACAGCAACGGTGACGGCAGCGGCGACTTTCGCGGACTGATGGAAAAGCTTCCGTACCTGCAGGACCTCGGTGTCAACGCGATCTGGCTGCTGCCGTTCTATCCATCGCCGCTGCGGGACGACGGTTACGACATCGCCGACTACACCGACGTCAACCCGATGTTCGGCACGCTCGGCGACGCACACGCCTTCGTCAGAGAAGCGCACCACCGCGGCATCAGGGTGATCAACGAGCTCGTCTGCAACCACACCTCAGACCAGCATCCGTGGTTCCAGCGCGCCCGCCGGGCCAGGCCCGGCAGTGCGGCACGCGACTTCTACGTCTGGAGCGAGACCAACCAGAAATACCAGGACGCTCGAATCATCTTCAAGGACTTCGAGACGTCGAACTGGACGTGGGACCACGTGGCCGGCGCCTACTACTGGCACCGCTTCTACTCGCACCAGCCCGATCTGAACTTCGACAACCCCAAGGTCAAGGAGGCGGTGCTCAAGGCACTCGACTTCTGGCTCGACATGGGCATCGACGGCGTGCGGCTCGACGCCATCCCCTATCTCTTCGAGCGCGAGGGCACGAACGGGGAGAACCTGCCGGAGACGCACCAGTTCCTCAAGGAGATGCGCCGGCATGTCGACACGAGCTACCCCAACCGCATGCTGCTCGGGGAGGCCAACCAGTGGCCTGAGGATGCGGTCACGTACTTCGGCCAGGGCGACGAATGCCACATGTCGTTCCACTTTCCTCTCATGCCGCGACTGTTCATGTCGATCCGCATGGAGGACCGCTTCCCGATCATCGACATCCTGGCCCAGACCCCGCCCATCCCCGACACCGCGCAGTGGGCGCTGTTCCTGCGCAACCACGACGAGCTGACGCTCGAGATGGTCACCGACGAGGAGCGTGACTACATGTATCGCTCCTACACGCAGGACAGGATGGCTCGCCTGAATCTGGGCATCCGCCGCCGGCTTGCGCCTCTGCTCGGCAATGACCGGAAGCGAATCGAGCTGATGAACGGCCTCCTGTTCTCGCTGCCCGGAACTCCTGTCCTCTACTACGGCGACGAGATCGGCATGGGCGACAACATCTTCCTGGGCGATCGCAACGGCGTGCGGACACCGATGCAATGGAGCGCCGACCGCAACGCGGGCTTCTCACGCGCCAACCGGCAGCGCCTGTACCTGCCGGTCATCACAGATCCCGAGTACCACTACGAAACGGTCAATGTCGAGGCCCAGGGTCAGAACCCCCACTCCCTGCTCTCGTGGATGAAGCGCCTGATCGCGCTCCGTAAGCGCCACCGGGCGTTCGGCCGGGGCACGCTCGAGCTGCTGCGCCCTGAGAACCGCAAGGTGCTCGCCTATGTGCGGCGCTACGAATCGGAGCAGATCCTGTGCGTCGCGAACCTGTCTCGCTTCCTGCAGGCGGTCGAGCTGGACCTGAGCAAGTGGAAGGGCATGGTGCCGGTGGAGCTCTTCAGCGGCAACGAGATGCCGGTTGTGGGGGAGGCGCCTTACTTCCTCACCCTCGGACCGCATGCCTTCTACTGGTTCTCGCTGCAGCCACGCGCGACCCCGATGGTGTCGAGCGACGGCGCGTCGGTCGCCTCTTCGCTGCCCGAGATCCGGGTTGCCGGCGGCTGGGAGTCCGCGCTTACCGGCGCCTCGAAGGAGCGGCTCGAAAGCGTCCTGCTCGGCTATGTTCGGAATCGCAGGTGGTTCGCGGGCAAGGCGCGGCGCCTCAAGTCGGCGCTCATCTCCGACGTGATTCCTGTGCCTGGAGCCGTCGGCGGCGCCTACCTGACAGCGGTTGTCATCTCGTACGCGGAGGGCGACCCCGACACCTACCAGCTGCCCCTCGCTTACGCCAACCAGGCCGAGGCGCCGCACATCCTCGAACGGTGGCCACATTCCGCCATCGCCTGGATCCGCATCCAGGGCGAGGAGGGGCGCGGCCTCCTGTACGACGCCCTCGGCCCACCGGCCGTCGCGGAAGCGGTGCTCGGGGCGATTGCCAGGCGACGGCGCGCGACCGGCACCAGGGGCACGCTGATCGGCTCCACGACGCGAGCGTTTGCCCGCCTCCGAGGCCCGGAGACCGTGCGCCTGGAGTCGGCCCTCTCCGTGGCCGAGCAGAGCAACAACTCTGTCGTGTTCGGCGAGCGCCTCATCCTCAAGGTGTTTCGCCGGCTCGAGGAAGGCGTCAACCCGGAGCTCGAGGTCGGACGCTTCCTGACCGAGCAGACGAACTTCGCGCAGATCGCGCCCATGGCGGGCAGCCTCGAATACAGGCGAAACGGTGGCGAGCCGGTCAGCCTTGCCGTGCTCCAGGGTTACGTTCCGAACCAGGGCGACGCCTGGCAGTACACGTTGAACACCCTCTCGCACTTCTTCCATGGCGCGGAGCTCGTCGAATCAGAACCGCCCGCGGTGGCGCGCAACCTCGTGCAGGCGGCGGCCGGGGAGCTGCCCGAGGCCGCGGCCCGGACCATCGGCGCTTACCTCGACTCCGCGCGATTGCTCGGCCGGCGGACCGCCGAGCTCCATACCGCGCTGGCCTCGGATCCGAGCGACTCCGCGTTCGCGCCCGAGCGGATCACCCCGCAGGACCAGCGGTCCATCTACCAGTCGCTGAGCGGACTCTCGATGCGCTCAACCGACCTTCTGCGGACCCAGCTCAACAAGCTCCCGGCGGACGCCCGTGACGAGGCCAAGCAGGTGCTCGACCTCGAGCCTCGCATCGCCAGCATCCTCAAATCGTTCCTGAGCCGCCGGTTGACCACGACCCGGATCCGCGTCCATGGCGACTACCACCTCGGCCAGGTGCTCTACACAGGACACGACTTCGTGATCATCGATTTCGAGGGCGAGCCCACCCGCACCCTTTATGAGCGCCGGCACAAGCGACTCGCGCTGAGGGACGTCGCCGGCATGCTGCGATCGTTCGATTACGCCAGCCAGGCGGCCCTACGCTCAGACCAGATCGCGGCCGAGTCGCTCCCCGCCCTGCGAAGCTGGGGCCGTTTCTGGGTGCAGTGCGTCTCCGCCGCATTCTTGAAGAGCTACCTCGCGGCGGCCGGCGCGGCGTCGTTCGTGCCCCACTCCGCCGACGACCTCGACCTCCAACTCAATACGATGCTCCTGGAGAAAGCCCTGTACGAGCTGCGATATGAGCTGAACATGAGGCCGGAGTGGGTGCGTATCCCTCTGCGCGGCATCCTCGAGGTGGTGACACCTCGGTGATCGCGCGCTCGCTGCTCAGCCCGTTCGACCTGCACCTCTTCAACGAGGGCACGCACAGCCACCTGTTCGACAAGCTGGGCTCGCACATCTCGACTGAGCCGGAGGGGACGTCATTCGGCGTCTGGGCGCCGAACGCCGACTCGGTGAGCGTGATCGGCGACTTCAACGGCTGGGACAAGACTGCCAACGGGTTGTTTCCGCGCGAGCAGTCCGGAATCTGGGAAGGGTTCATCCCCGGCGTGAAGCACGGCGCGCTGTACAAGTACCACGTCCACTCCCGGGTCACCCGGCAGGGGGCCGACAAGGCCGACCCGTTCGCCGCCTACTGCGAGCAGCCGCCGCGGCAGGCGTCCATCGTGTGGGACCTCGACTACCGATGGGGCGACGACCGCTGGCTGTCCAACCGCCAGGTCAGCAACGGGCGCGGCGCTCCGTGGGCCGTCTACGAGGTTCACCTCGGCTCGTGGATGCGCGTCCCGGAGGAGCAGAACCGCTGGCTGACGTACCGCGAGCTGGGGCCGCGGTTGGCCGACTACGTCAGCCAGATGGGCTTCACGCACGTGGAGTTCATGCCCGTGATGGAGCACCCCTTCTATGGCTCGTGGGGATACCAGGTCGAGGGGTACTTCGCGCCGACGAGCCGGTACGGCACGCCGCAGGACTTCATGTTCCTGGTCGATTACCTGCACCAGAACGGGATCGGCGTGATCCTCGACTGGGTCCCGTCCCATTTTCCGGCTGACGAGTTCGGCCTGCAGAACTTCGACGGGACGCACCTCTTCGAGCACGCGGATCCCCGCCTCGGCGTTCACCCGGACTGGGGAAGCTCGATCTTCAACTACGGTCGCAACGAGGTGCGCGGCTTTCTGCTGAGCAGCGCGCTGTGCTGGCTCGACCGCTACCACGTGGATGGGCTGCGCGTCGATGCGGTCGCGTCGATGCTCTATCTCGATTACTCGCGCAAGGCGGGGGAATGGATTCCGAACAAGTTCGGAGGCAACGAGAATCTCGAGGCGGTCGACTTCCTGCGCCGATTCAACATAGAGGTTTACAAGGAGCAGCCCGGAGTGCAGACGATCGCCGAGGAATCCACCTCGTTTCCGCTGGTCTCACGGCCCACCTATCTCGGCGGGCTCGGCTTCGGCATGAAGTGGGACATGGGCTGGATGCATGACACGCTCCACTACATGTCGGAGGAGCCGATCCACCGCAAGTTCCACCACAACAACCTGACGTTCCGGATGCTCTATGCGTTCGGTGAGAACTTCATGCTGCCCCTCTCGCACGACGAGGTCGTGCACGGCAAGGGATCGCTCCTGTCCAAGATGCCGGGTGACGACTGGCAGAAGTTCGCCAACCTGCGTCTGCTGTTTGCCTACATGTACGCGCAGCCCGGCAAGAAGCTGATGTTCATGGGCGACGAGTTTGGGCAGTGGCGCGAATGGGACCACGACCAGAGCCTGGACTGGCACCTGCTCGACCAGCCGATGCACTCCGCGATGCGTCTGTGGGTTGGAGACCTGAACAGGATCCTGCGCGAGGAGAAGGCGCTGCACGAGCTGGACTTCGACCCGGCCGGCTTCTCATGGATCGATGCCTCCGACACGGACCAGAGCGTGGTCAGCCTGATTCGCAAAGGACGCTTGCCGCAGGACATCCTGGTCGGAGTGTTCAACTTCACGCCCGTGCCGCGTCACAACTACCAGATCGGCGTCCCGCAGGCGGGACGGTGGCTCGAGCTGCTGAACAGCGACGCGCCCCTCTATGGAGGCAGCGGGCAAGGCAACCTCGGCGGCGTGGAGGCCGTGCCGATCAGCGTCCACGGACACCGCCACAGCCTGACCCTGACGCTGCCGCCGCTGGGGGCCCTGTTCTTGAAGCCCGCCCCCTCGAACGGAGGCGGCAAGTAACAGCTCTACCGATCGTTGTCGGCTCGTTCACCCTCGTCGACCTCCTCCTCTTGCTGGCTCCGGTCGTGGTCGTGCCGATCGGATTCCGGCTCGCTCCCCTAACGCGGCCGCATGCGATCGCCGTGCTGCGGATCGCCAGGTACGCACAGCCCATCGGGGCGGTAGGCGCCGTCGCTTCGTTTCTGCTGCCGATCGGGTCGACGGCCGGCCTGCTGGCCGGGGTCTGGCTCGTGGTCTGCGGCATCGCCGCCCTGGCCGGGCTGGTCGAGCTGGTGGAGAGCCGCTCGTTGCACCCGACGCATCTC
>JBGPEO010000071.1:0-13059 GCA_041482895.1 Candidatus Dormibacteraceae bacterium
CTCAAGACCGCCCGCATCTACGAAACGGTTCTCACCGTCCTCGGAGGGTTTGCCCACAACACCATGCTCACCGAGGCACCACCCGCGGCATGCCCCAACCCCGCCGTGGGCGCGACCTCCGTGTGCGTGTACCCGGGCGAGCAGGGCGCCGCGGGGACCTACCCCTCGTGCGACGCGGCCCGCGCGTCGCTCGGCCATGACCCCCTGGCGGGAGAGCTCGGCTCGCGCAGCGCGGAGTATGCGAACCCCCAGTACAAGGGCTGCTACCAGGTGGTCGTGACGGTCATCTATCGATACGACACGCTGGTTCCGTTCCTTGGAGGCGCAGCGCCGAACTTCCTGCGCATCAGCTCGTCCACCCAGATGTTGGCGGAATTCTGATGAAGTGGGGAGGTGGCGAGGTGCGGCATCAACGACAGAAAGGCCAGGCGGTCGTGATCGTTGGAGCAATGATCGTGGCGCTGACGATCCTCGGCACCATGGTGTTCGACGTGGGCCTGGCAGTGTCGGACCGCCGCAACCTGCAGGCTTACGCGGACTCGGCGGCGCTCGCCGGCGCCCGCTCGTACCCCCAGGGTGTCAACCGCGCGCATTGGGTCGCGATGCAGTACCTCGGCGCGTCGTTGAGCTTCACGCTCCCGACCGGTTCTTGCGCGAGCCCCGCGAGCTGCCCGGCCGGAACCTACTCTGTCGTCTCGTACCAGATCACCATGACCGACTCGTTCCGGGTCGGTGGGATCCTGAACTACCCGACCGTGCTGGACGTCGTCATCTCGCACCAGCAGCCCAGCATCTTCGCGAGGATGGTCGGCTACTCGACCGTCAAGACCGCCGCCTCCGCCCGCGCCACGCCCCCCGGCCCGCAGATCTCGGGCGCCGCCTACGCGGTGGCGGCCGTGAGCGGCGACGCGATGATCAACGGAGGAGGCGCGGCTTTCCAGACGGTCACCGGGCCGGTGTACGCATTCGGCTCGTTTGGCGCGAACAACGGACCTCACTCCACCGGGGTGCCCTCGGTGCAGACCAACTACGACGGCACCACCTGTCCGGGGAGCCCGAGCAACCTGCTCGACAACGGTGGCGGCGCCAACGGATTGAACTTCTTCACGACAGACGGCGGCACCATGGTCAACAACACGGGCGTGCCGCCGAACTACAGCTGGGACACCGCCTCGCCGCAGCCGGCGCAACCCGCTCCGATGTACTTCTCGGCGGGCGCCGCCAAGGACGCGGCCGGCAACTGGAAGCCAGGCATCTACAACGGCTTCGCTCCCAGCGGCGGCACGATGAACGGCGGCGTCTACAAGATCATCAACTCGGCAAGCCTGGCCCTTGGCGCGATCACGAACACCGTGCATGCAACTTCAGGGACGTCGAACGGGGCGGACGGGGTCGCGATCGTGATCGACTCCTCCGACACAGGCGGACTCGACATCAGCCAGGCAGTGCTCAACGGCCTCGACGACCTCAACCCGCCGAACTACGTCGGGCTGCGCGACCCCGCGGGCACGCACAACTTCGTCATCTACGGCGGGCACGGAGTCGGGTCGTACACGGGCGGTATCACCATCGGACCGCACGCCGGCACCGACATGAGCGGGATCATCTACATGCCTGACAGCGCATACGTCAGCGATGGAAACTCGAGCCCCCAGTTTGCCGGCTCGCTCGTCGTCTCGAGCATGACCGTGCACGGCGGCGGCAACGGCGCGCAGGTCTTCCACTGGGTGTGTGGGCTGAACGCGATCGCGGGTCAGCCTTACCAGGGAGGCCTCGTCCGCTAACTCGCTTCGGGTAGCTCGATCGTGAACGTGCTGCCTTCGCCACGAGCCGTCTGCACGTGGATGGTCCCGCCGTGGCGCTCGACCACGCGGCGCGCGATGGCGAGACCGAGGCCGCTGCCCGAATCGCTGCGCTGAAACCGTTCGAACAGCTGCGGGAGGCGCTCTTCTTCGATCCCCGGCCCGCTGTCGATCACGTCGAGCGACGGCCCGGCCACGCCGCGCGCGACGCGCAGCCTGACATCGGCGCCGCGAGGGCTGACGCGCACAGCGTTGTCGACCAGGTTCGCGACCGCCTCGCGGAGCAGGTCCTTGTCGGCGTTGATTCGCGCGGGCGCCGTGACCTCGGTCACCAGCCCGACCCCTGACGTGCCCGCCTGTGCGGCAAATGCACGCACCACGTCAGCTGTGAGCTCGGCCAGGTCGACAAGCTCGCGGCGGAGCGGGACGTCCTCATCCGCATGCGCCAGAGAGCGCAAGCGCCCGAGCATCCTCTTCATCCGTTCCGCCTCGGCGACGCTGTCTTCGATCGCCTGGCCGGCCTTGCCCCTCCGGGAGGCCCGCCGGAGGATCGAGAGGTTGGTCATGATCGTCGCGAGCGGGGTCGCCACCTGGTGCGACACGTCGGTGAGGAACCGCCGCTGCGCCGTCAAGACGCCGGCCAGCTGCTCGTTGGCATTCGCCTGCGCCACGATGGCCAGGTTCATTCGATAGATGAGGGGCAGCGCGATCAGCGGCAGCACCGCCACGACCGGGGCTTCGATCGACAGCACGGCGATGCTGACCGCGCAGGCGGTGAGCGTCAGCGACGCGGGCCACGAGGCGGCGGCGGCCTGCTTGAGCAGAGCAATATACGGCCGCCCGCTGTGCAGGGCGGCGGGCAGGACCGCCACGACCAGGTTCACTGCCACGTAGATGAAAGCAGCGGCAGCCGCCCTCGCGTCCTGGGTGGCGCCCATTTCCTTGTCGATGGTGCCGATCGCCCCCACCATCGCGGCTACCGACGCCGCGGCCAGCACGTTGCCGGCGTTGAAGATGCTCTCCCACCACGACCGCCTCACGAGCCGGTTTCCGGCCAGCACGCTAAGCGCCGCTGTGGCGGGTCCCACTCCGGGCGGAAGCAGCAGCACGGCGAGCAGCGACGGCAGCGCGCCGAGGTTGACCTTCTGCTCCGGTCCGATCTTGACCGGGTATCTCTCGGCCAGCACGCTGCCGGCGAGACACACGGGGACGATGATCCAGCGCCACGGTTGGGCCGCCGCGAAGCCGCCCTGTGCCGCGGCGGCTCCGGCGAGCACGACGCCGATCAGCGGCACACCGACGAGGACCGCCTTCAGCCGTGTTGGAAAGCTGGCGAAGGCTGGGACCAAGGGTTTGTTCAGCGGGTTGGCACGTCGAGGGTCATGGTCAACGTGATTCCACCGTTGGTCGTGCCATCCGAGTCTTTCACCTCGTAGCGATAGTTGGCGGACACCACGTTCGCGCCGTGCGCGCCCTGAGGAATGTGCACGTGCACGGTGATCAAGGTTCCGCCGCGTCCATCCGGAGCGGTGGTCGCGCTGTCGGTGATCTGTCGGGCGATGTGCCTGTCGATCGGCGACATATAGACCATGTTGTTGATGGAAAGGTTGTGCCCGCCGGGCGTCACGACCTGGATCGGCGGATCCGAGAGGCACCACATCACGTTGGCCGAGGCGGCTCCCTGACCGCCCAGCACCAACAACCCCGATGCCAGCACACCCACCACCACGACTCTCTTGATCATGTCGAAACCTCTTCTTTTGACTCCGCGATGAACCGGTACCCGATGCCGCGAACGGTCTGGATCAGACGAGCTTCGCCACCGCCCTCGAGCTTCTGCCGGATCCGCGATACGTGAACCTCGAGCGAGTTGGATTCCGGACCCGTGGTTACCGCCCAGACCGCTTCCGCCAGCTGCTCGTACGTGACCAGCTGGCCGCGACTCCGCATCAGGGCGGCGAGGATCCGGAACTCGATGCCCGTGAGGCCGAGCTGCCGGCCCCCTCGCGTCGCGAGACCCTCGCTGAGGTCCAGGATGACCTCGCCCACGACCAGCCGGGAGCCGCCCTTTCCGCGATGCCGACGGATGACCGCTTCCACGCGGGCCATCAGCTCTTCGAGGGCGAACGGCTTGGCGATGTAGTCGTCGGCGCCCAGCTTCAGGCCGGCGATGCGATCGCTCACCGACGAGCGTGCGCTGATGCCCACCAGCGCGGCGTCGGTTTCAGCTCGAAACGCCTCGAAAAGCTCAGGTCCGTCGTTGTCGGGCAGCATCAGGTCCAGGAGGACGACATCCGGGTTCCACTGGCGGACGAGCTCGAGGCCGCGGCCCGCCGTATCGACGGCGCGCACGGTGTAGCCCTCCTCTCCCAGGCCAGCCGAAACCGCCCGGGCGAGCCGGCGGTCGTCCTCGACCAACGCCACTTTCCAACGAATCGTCATCCTGGTGCGACGGCATTCTCCCACGGAACCTGCTGAACTCACCCCCTTTAATTTCCCCCGCTCGCGGGGGAAGTCGGCGCCGGATGGGGGGCGAGCCCTAAACAACCAGCCATGGGGGCCGCTTCGTAACCTGGGCCTCTGATCGCCCGTTGCTAGTCGGCGTGGGCGCGACCGTATGAGCTCGTGGGCGCCCGCGCCGCTGCGCCGGCTGGCGCTGACGCTGATCGCCCTCGCGGTCGTGGTGATCCCGAGCCTGGTCACCGCCTGGGTCCTGGCGCCCTCCGCCGGCGACGTTCAGCAGCGCGTACGCGACCGAACCGACAGCCTTGGCGTGGTGCTGCTGCAGAAGGATGAGGTTCCGCCCCTGCTGGCACAGGCCGTCGTGGCCACCGAAGACGAGCGGTTCTACTCTCATCACGGTATCGACTCCATCGGCCTGGGCCGCGCCGTTCTCTACGACGTCGCCAACGTCTGCCTTTGCCAGGGCGGATCCACGATCACCGAGCAGCTGGCCAAAGACGTCTACCTCGGAGGGTCCGACCGCGGCTACAACAAGCTCCAGGACCTTGTCCTGGCGCTGAAGATCGAGCGCGTGATCGACAAGCGCCAGATCATGGCGGACTACCTGAGCGTGATCCCAACGGGGCTCAACCGGTACGGCGTGACCGCGGCCGCATGCGCCTACTTCCACGCGCCGCTGAGCAGCCTGACGCTGGGCCAGTACGCGCTCCTCGCGGGGGTCACGCAAGCGCCATCCCTCTACGACCCGACGGTCGACCCCGCAGCAGCCGCTGCCCGGCGAAGCCATGTCCTGGCAGCCATGGTGGCCGACAAGATGATCTCGAAAAACCAGGCCGCCGCCGCAAACGCCGAACCAGCGCTAGCTACCGGACCAGGCTGCTAAGCAATTCCCCCCTCCACCGCGCTAGCGGGGGAGGGTCGGGGAGGGGGTCGTGGAAGAAGTTCTTCCCCTACCCCAGCCAGGCCAAAGGCGACGTCGCATCGAAGCCCAGGTTGGTCGTGACCTGGATCGGTTTCACGACCGGCGCCACCGGCGCAGGTGACGGGGTCGGGCTGGGAAGCGGCCCGTTGTGCGGCCCGCCCGGCGTGGGGCTGGGAGTCGGCACAGGGCTCGGAGGCGGCGGAGCGTAGGCGTTCTTCGGGAGGAACCAGAGCTGGAACGGGGCGGCCCCCGCGCCCGGAGCGAGGTACCCGATCCCACTGCCGTCGGGAGCCCAGGCCGGCTGGGCGACGAGCTGGTCCGAGATCACCGTCTGGAGCGGTCCAAGGCTCGAGCCGTTCCACGAAGCGATGGTGAGATACGAGACCTGCTTCTGGTAGGTGCAGATCATCGCGATGGTGGCACTGTCCGGAGAAAGGGCCGGCTGCTCGCAGGAAGCGCCTGTCGACGTCAACGCTCGACCGGCCGAGCCGGCCCGATTGGTGAACCACAGCTGGCCGGTCCTGTTTCCGTCCTGGTCATACGTGTACTTCGTGTAAATGATCCCGCCCGCGACAGGAACCGGCTGAACATCCCCGCCGGTGTAGTTGTTGGCCACAGTCCAGGCCTTCCCCTGCTTGATCGGAGCGCCAAATGGCACCGCCCACACCGCCATGTCTACGTCGAAGTAGCCGGCGCCGGCGATCTTGGGCCCGTCATAGCTCATCCACAGCGTGTGCTGGTCGGGGCTGAGCCTTGGGTAGAAGGACCACGCGTTCGTCGCGATGTCCCAGGAGGTGCGCGCCGGGGCGGCGTTGTTCGTGAGCTGGGCGACCACGCCACCGTAGGGCGTGAGCACGTACACGTCGGAGAAGAATCCTGAGCGCTTCACGGCCAGCAGGCGGCTGCCGTCCGGGTAGAGGGCCGGTTGGGTCCAGCCGACTTCCGGGGTGAGCTGGTGGAAACGACCCGCGCTGAAGCTGTAGAGCGCGCCTGCCTGCGCGAGGTAGATGGTGCCGGGCAGCACGAAAGCCTGGGCGCGGGGCGTGGCCGCGATCGGCTTCTGCACCGGTGCGGCGATCTTCGACTGTCTCGACCCCAGGTAGACATACGCGGACACGCTGCTGGCCGCCATCAGGATGGCGAGCCCGACGGCGAGCACGAACCTCGAGATCACGGGAAGTACTGGTGCACCAGCGGGAGAATGAGGCCCCAGTTGGGCGTGAGGCTGCCGCCGGGCGCTCCGGAACGCGCGTAGGGCGGCAGGAGGAGGATCTGGTGGATGGCATCCGGGTTGTCGAACGTGGCCGCCAGCGGCACCAGCCGCGCCACCTTGTCCAGGCCGATGCTGGTCTTCATCTCTCCGCCGATCGCGGCAGCGAGCGTCGGGATGTCCGACGGGGACAGCTGCTTGGCCTTGAGCCGGATCGCCTGGAGCACCTGCTGCTGCCGCTTCGAACGGCCGAAGTCACTCTGCAGGTCGCTGTGCCGGGACCTGACGTACTGCATCGCATGTATCCCGTCGAGGTGTTGGGGCCCGGCCAGGACCGCGACCCGCTGATATCCGTAAGGGTCGCCGCCGTAGACGTCGGCCGGGTAGTAGTCGTCCATCACCGGGTTGCTGGTGACCACGTCGATGCCGCCGATCGCGTCGATCACCTTGATGAGCCCAAGCAGCCCAACCCAGATGTAGTCGTCCACATGGACGTTGAAGTCCTGCTCGACGGTTGCGATCGCCGCGCCGGCGGCGCCGTACGAGTAAGCCCCGTCGATCTTTCCGGAACCTCCGGTGGAGAGGTGCACATAAAGGTCGCGGGGAATCGAGAGCATGGTGACCTCTTTGGTCGCGGGGTTCACACGGACGAGGATCATCGACTGGGTCAGCACATGGTCTGAGCTGAACTTCGAGTCATCGTCCGACCCGAGGAGGAGGACCGTGAACGCGCCCTGCGAGACCGCGATCGGTGACGCCGAGGGCGAGGGCGAGAACAGGATGCTCGTCGGTGACGGCGAAACGATGGTGACAGCCTGGCCGGTCTCCTGGAGCGCGGTGGCCGCGGCGGGCAGAAAGTATGCGAACCCACCCGCGACGGCCGAGAGGGCAACCGCAAGCACAACAAGAGTGATGGTGGTCAAAGGGCTCAGACGGCCGCGTGATTTGCGGGCCCGGTGCCCCGGTTTCATACCGAGTGGCACAGGCGGAAAGTGTACGCCGGGGGTCGGTTTAGGTTTGTAAGGCGGTTGTTAACGTTTACAGCTTAGTGATGGGCAATCGCGAGCTCGACCGCCTTCACCACGAGCAGGATGACCGCCACCACGAGGTAGCCGCTCAAGGTCAGCATCGCGATCCTACGCGCGGGTGACCACACCGGCCGTTCGAGCAGCGCGAGGCCCGGCATTCGCCAGTTCTCACGCTCGGCGCGCGAGACCTGCGGCCCTCGTGGAGCGCCCCTCTGGGAGAACCAGATCCAGATGCCTCCTCCGACCAGCAAGACCGCCATCACCGACGCGATGACGACCACCAGTTGAGTCACGTCGATCGAAGGGACCACCGTCGTCACCACCAGCACCAGCGACAGCAGCAGCAGCACGCTGACGATGAAACCGGCGATGGCGTTCAGCCAGGCCTTGTTGACCCACGGGCCGAGCACGGCGCGGTCATTACATAGAAGGACGAGGAAGACCGTCGCGCTCGGGAGCAGGATCCCGGCGAGCGCCTGCACGGCGGTTGTGATCAAACCGAGGGGCGCGCGTGGGATCAACGTGATCGCCGCCGCCAGCACCACCATGCCCGTGTACGAGCTGTAGAAGAGCTTCGCCTCGCGCACGCCTCGGTGCAGCGAATGTCGCAGGCCGAAGATGTCGCCAAATGCGTACGAGGTCGCGAGCGTGACGGCTGACGCACCGACGATCGATGCGTCGAAGAGAAGCAGCGCGAAGATCGCGCCCACGAGGGGATTGATGTGTCCCGCCATGCCGCGGGCCAGGTTCAGAGCACTGTCGAAGTGTCCGAAGTCTGAGGTTCCGGTGAACGCCGAGGCAGAGGCCATCATGATGCAGGCCGCACCGATCACGACCACGAAGGCCCCGAGCACGGTGTCGGCCTTCTCGTAATCGAGCCAGCGCGGGGTGATCCGCTTGTCGATCACGTTCGACTGCTGAAAGAAGAGCTGCCACGGTGCGACCGTAGTGCCGACGATGGCGATGATCAGCAGGGCCGCATTCGATGTGAAACCACCCAGCACGCTCGGACGCACGAATCCCTGCACGGCCCCGCCAGGATCGGGATGGCTGAGGATGACGAGCGGAAAGACCAGCAGGCTCGCCGCAACGAAGACGAACATCGCCCGCTCCCAGCGTCTGAAGTTGCCGGTCACCGTGATGCCGACGAGGATGAGGGCCGCGAGCGGCACGACCAGGTAAGGGCTGTACCCGAAGTACTGGCCCGCATAGCTGATGCCGATGAACTCCGTGGCGATGGTCAGGAAGTTGAGCAGGAAGAGGTCGCCGACCGAGAACCAGGCCCAGAACTTTCCGAAACGCTCTTTGATGAGCCTCGCGTGGCCGACGCCAGTCACCGCGCCGAGACGCACCACCATCTCCTGGTTGACGATCAGGACCGGGATCAGCAGCACGAGGGTCCAGAGCAGGGAGTATCCGAAGTTCTGTCCCGCCTGCGCGTAGGTCGAGACGCCGCCCGCGTCGTTGTCGCCGACCATGACGATGATTCCCGGCCCGACGATCGCCGCGAGCGTCAGGAGCCGGCGGCGCCAGGTCCGGCGCGGCGCCACGTCGCTCAGCCGGATCGTCCCGAATGCGCCGTGGATGTCGCCCAGGTGCGCCTGGTCAAGGACGGCTGACGTCGGGGTCAGGCGCGAGTCTTTCTCAAGCGGCTCGCGCTCTGACACTGCTTTCTATACCCCGCTGCTCGCTTCGACCCGGTTCCGCCAGCCCTCCGGGACCAGCGCCTCCAGCAGGTCGTCCACCGAGATGGCGCCGATCAGGTTGCCCGCCATGTCAATCACCGCCAGGGCGGTCAGGTTGTAGTCCGCCATCATCAGGGTCACGTCCGCGAAGTCGGCGCCGGCGCCGATCGTGCAGTTCGTGAGGTTCAGGTCCTCAACCTTTGTCCCGGGCTCCGCTCGCACGAGGTCCGCCAGGGCAACGCTGCCGACGAACTTTCCATTCTCTTCGGTGACGAAAACAGTGCTGAGCAGCTGGTGCGGCGACTTGTCGTCGACGCGTGCCGCCTCGATCGCCATGTCAGCGGTCGCGCCGCGAACGATCCAGATGTAGTCCGGGCTCATCATGCCGCCCGCCGTGGTCGGGTGGTACTGCAGCAGCTTGCGCAGCTTGTGCTGCTGGTTCGGGGACATCAGGTTCAGCACCGGTAGGCGCCTCTCCTGGTCGAGCTCGCCGAGCAGGTCGGCCGCGTCGTCGGGCGCCATCTTCTCGAGCACCCGCGCCGCGTCTTCGTTGGACCGCGACTTGATGAACTCGGCCTGGTGCTCCGGGTCGAGCTCTTCGAACACGTCGGCTGTGAGCTCTGCGTCGCCCTCGACCGCCTTGATGATCTCCTCACCTTCGGCGTGCGATGCGCCTTCGACGATGTCGGCGATCTGCGCGGGATGGAGACGGCGCAGGCGCTGCAGCGGCATGAGGAGCTTGGCCGTCGGAACGTGCCCGACGAACGGCTGGACGTCCTTCCAGTCGAGGATCGCGTGACGGCGGAGGTCGGGTCGGCCGCGCCTCGGGACCAGCCTGCGCAGCATGGCCTGCGGGCTGCGGTCGATGCCCTGCAGCCTCCAGCCCTCTTCCCCGTGCGCGAGCACGAGATCGTGGGCCTGCACGATCCGGCCGCGCGCGACGTCGACCAGGTGGCGGCCGAGCACGTCAGCCGCGAGCAGAACCTCACCAGCTCGCCGCTGGAAAGGCTGCGTCTGAAGAGTGTGCGTGTTGAGGCGCACCGCTCCTGGCTCGAGCTTCTCGATCAGGTCTTTGCCCACGAACACGTCCTGCGCGCCGACGCGCACCTTCAGGCCCGTGATCGGTGGATAGCCGCCCTCCGCGAGCTTGACGATGAAATCCTCGACACGCCCCACCTCGGCGCCGGCAGGATTCAATACCGGGCTGCGCAGCACCTGCGTCAGCATCAGCCTGCGTTTGTCCCGGGGCTTGTCCGCGTGTTCCATGTGTCCGTTCCGCTCTGTATCAGTCATCGAGTCAGTACCCCTCGACCATTTGATGGCCGGCTCACGCCCATTATCCCGCCATCGAGATCGATCACTTAGGATCGGCACGAAGGATGGGAGCGCGAGTCGAAGGGTACCGTGCGGAGCTGAGGGCGCTCGAGCACTGGGAACCGTACTTGAAAAAGCACTCAGGGCTGCCCGGCGCGAGGGCCAATCTCGAACTCGTCGAGGCGGTGGGCGAAGAGGCTGACGCGGACCGCCTGTGGCGGATGTCTGCCTCCAGTGATGAGTTCCTCGCGCTTTGCGGCACCGCGGGCCTCGGCAAGGTGGCGCTGATGGAGCCGGCGACGGTGATGACCTGGCTGCGCGAGCTCGCCTCCGATCCGCGCTGGCGCGTGCGCGAGGCCGTCGCGATCGCCTTGCAGAGGATCGGACGCGAGAGCATGCCGCACCTGATCCGAGAGATGCAGGCGTGGGCGGGCGAAGGTCCCTACGTACAGCGCGCCGCTGCCGCCGGGCTTTGCGAGCCGGCGCTGCTGAAGGAAAGAGAGCACGCCGTAGAGACGCTGATGATCCTCGACCGCATCACGACGTCTCTGGCGGCGAGCCGCGATCGCAAGGACGACGCTTTTCGGGTCCTGCGAAAGGCGCTCGGCTACTGCTGGAGCGTCGCGGCCGCCGCGGCTCCGGACAACGCGCAGCCGTATTTCGAGAAGTGGATGCGGTCGAAGGACAAGGATGTCGCCTGGGTGATGAAGACGAACCTCGCCGAGGCACGCATGGCCGGCCTTCGCGGCGACCTCTCGATGCCGGCGGGCGGCGGCGCGTCCGGTGCGGCGGCGAAGCGACCGGCGCCGGCGCGCACGGCGAATCGCCGGGGCCATTAGGCCCCCAGATCCACGGCATTCGCCAACTGGCATGATGGGACCGGATGAGGGACCGCCGCCGCATGGCTGACGTCGCGCGCGAACACCCGCTCAGCGCTGAGGACCTGCGGCTCATCCACGCGTACTGGCGAGCTGCGAACTACATCTCAGTCGGACAGATCTACCTGCTGAACAACCCGTTGCTGGCGGAACCGCTGACGCTCGAGGACATCAAGCCGAGGCTGCTCGGGCACTGGGGCACGACGCCGGGACTCAATCTCATCTACGCACACGCCAACCGGGTCATCAAGAATCGCGACCTCGACGCGATCTACATCATGGGACCAGGCCATGGGGGCCCTGCCGCGGTCGCGAACGCTTATCTCGAAGGCACCTACAGCGAGGTCTACCCCGACATCACAGGTGACGCCGACGGCATGCGAAAGCTGTTCCGTCAGTTCTCGTTTCCAGGTGGAATCCCCAGCCACGTCGCGCCCGAGACGCCTGGTTCGATTCACGAAGGCGGCGAGCTCGGATACGCGCTCGTCCACGCTTACGGTGCGGCGTTCGACAACCCGAACCTCACGGTCTTCTGCATCGTCGGAGACGGGGAGGCCGAGACCGGACCGCTGGCCGCGAGCTGGCACTCGAACAAGTTCCTGAACCCGCGGCTCGACGGCGCCGTCCTGCCGATCCTGCACCTCAACGGATACAAGATCGCCAACCCGACGGTGCTCGCCCGGATCCCCGAGCAGGAGCTCCGAGATCTGCTCGAAGGCTACGGCCATGCCCCGATCTTCGTCAGCGGCGACGACCCGGATTCCGTCCACCAACAGCTTGCCGCGGCGCTCGACAAGGCGCTCGACGAGGTGCGCGGCATTCAAGAGGCCGCACGCTCGCGTGGCGACGCTTCGCGCCCGCGCTGGCCGATGATCGTGCTTCGCACGCCCAAGGGATGGACCGGGCCCAAAACGGTGGACGGACAGCAAATCGAAGGCACGTTCCGCGCGCACCAGGTCCCGGTCACGGACTTCAAGTCGAAGCCCGACCACGTGCGGATCCTCGAAGACTGGATGCGCAGCTACCGTGCGGAGGAGCTATTCGACGCATCCGGCCGGCTCGTGCCAGAGCTGGCCGCACTTCCACCGCACGGAGCTCGCCGCATGAGTGCGAATCCCCATGCCAACGGCGGAGAGCTGCTCAAGCCGCTGCGCCTTCCCGACTTCCGGTCGTATGCCGTCCCGGTGGAAAAGCCGGGCACCACGACCGGCGAAGCGACCCGCGTGCTGGGCGCCTATCTGCGCGACATCATTCGCGACAACCCCGACAACTTCAGGATCATGGGTCCGGACGAGACATCCTCGAACCGGCTTCAGGCGGTCTTCGAGGCGACCAACCGCGCCTGGGATGCTGAGCTCGAGCCGGGCGACGACCATCTCGCCCCGGACGGGCGCGTCATGGAGGTGCTGAGCGAGCACCTGTGCGAAGGGTGGCTCGAGGGCTATCTCCTCACCGGCCGTCATGGGCTGTTCAACTGCTACGAGGCGTTCATCCACATCATCGACTCGATGTTCAACCAGCACGCGAAGTGGTTGAAAATGACGCGGCAGATCCACTGGCGCAGGCCGATCGCGTCGCTCAACTACCTGCTGTCATCGCACGTCTGGCGCCAGGACCACAACGGGTTCTCTCACCAGGATCCCGGCTTCATCGACCACGTCATGAACAAGAAGGCGGAGGTCATCCGCGTGTACCTGGCGCCGGATGCGAACACCCTGCTGTCGATCGCCGACCATTGCCTGCGCAGCCGGAACTAC
>JBGPEO010000072.1:0-13011 GCA_041482895.1 Candidatus Dormibacteraceae bacterium
AACACGACGACCAACGCGGTGAACAGGAATTACGCCCAGCCCGTTTTCGCTGCGCTGGACGGGCCATTCGATGAGGCCACCAGCGGATTCGCCGGGACAGCAAGCGACGGGCTGAACCAACTCGATGCGTCGCGCGCGCTCACGCAGGTCTACTCGGATGCGGTGAACGGCAACGTCGTCCAGACCGGGCGCGTCGCGCTGCCCGGACGAGGTAACGGCAACATCACGCTAGCCCTCGGCTTCGGCGCCGACCGGGCGTCGGCAGTCAGCAGCGCAGAGGGCTCTCTCAACTCTGACATCGGCACCCTGCGGGACGCCTACCGCAACAGCTGGATCAGCTATGACGCCGGGCTCACGCCGCCACCTGCTCAGCTGCCCGGTCTGACGGCGGGCCGCGTGCGTCAACTTTCGGCCGAGTACTACCTCAGCGCCAACGTGATCAAGGCATCGGAGGACAAGACGTTTCCGGGGGCGATCGTCGCGAGCCTCGCTTCTCCCTGGGGACAGGCCATCTCAGCCGGCGACCCCAACAACACGTACTTCGGCTCTTATCGCGAGGTCTTCGCGCGCGACCTGTATGAAGCGTGGACCGGCCTGGTCGCGGATGGCGACCTCGCCACCGCGCGGGCCGCCGTGACCTTCCTCTTCGATCGCCAGCAGGAGGCCGACGGCTCGATGCCCCGCAACAGCCTGGTCAACGGCAAGCCGGCGCCAGACTCGTTCAACACGCAGCTCGACGAATGCTCGTACCCGATCCTCATGGCCTGGACTCTGGGCATGACGGACAGCACGCTGTATCAGAATCACATCCGGCCCGCGGCTTACTTCGTCGCGTCCCACGGCCCAAGCTTTGGACCTGAGCGCTGGGAGGAACAAGGTGGGTACTCACCCTCGACCATCGCCGCGGAGATCGCCGGACTGATCTCGGCCGCTGACATCGCCGACGTCAACGGCGACCACGTCTCGGCGCGCGTCTTCCGAGGCACCGCTGACGAATGGCAGCGGTCGATCAAAGGTTGGGCGGTGACCACCAACGGGCCGCTGGCGACCCATCCGTACTTCATCCGGCTCTCGAAGACGGGCGACCCCAACGCCGCGATCTTCTACAACGTGGGCAACGGCGGTCCCACGCTGGACCAGAGGACGGTCATCGACGCGGGCTTCCTCGAGCTGTCGCGCCTCGGTGAGCTGGCCGCATCTGACCCGGCCATCCAGGAGTCGCTGCCGGTGGTCGACGCGACCATCGAGTCGACGACGCCGAGCGGTCCCGGCTGGCACCGCTACAACGGAGACGGCTACGGCGACGGGTCAGCAGACGGGCACCCGTGGGCGCCGAGCGGGCGAGGGACCGGCCACCTGTGGCCGGTGCTGGCCGCCGAGCGGGGTGAGAACGGGCTGCAGAGCGGTAACGCCGCCTCAGCGGTGGCGCTGCTCGATTCGATGAGCAACTTTGCATCAGGTGTCGGGCTGATTCCCGAGCAGGGCTGGGAGGGTGCCGACCTGGCCGCTTCGCCATACGGAACCGATCCGACAGTGGCCTCGATCGGCTTCCAGGATGGGCGCCCGGCCGGATCGGCCGCGCCGCTGACCTGGTCCGCCGGGTCGTTTGTGCGTCTGGCCGCCGACATCGGCGCGGGCAGGCCGCTCGACCAACCCGCCAACACCACCGCACGGTATGTCACCCACCAGCAAGGCACGACGTCGCTGACGGTCACGGCGCCCTCCGACGAATCGGCGATCAGCGGATCACCGGTCACGGTTACCGGCACGACAGCGGCCGGCAACACCGTGTCGGTTTCGGCGACGAACACGGACACCGGCTTCACCACCGCCACGGCGCAAGCCACTGCGGCGGCTGATGGCTCGTTCAGCGTCTCGGTGGCCGCCACGCCTGGCACGACTGTGATCACAGTGGTGGCCACAGCCGCGGACGGCGGCACCGCCCACGCCACGCGGACGGTGGTCTGGGACTTCGTCCCAGGGGCAAAGATCCTCGACGTCACCGACCCGACCGGCGACGACAGCGGACCGGGCAACTACGCATATCCGACCTCCGGCGACTTCCACGCCGGCGCATTCGACATCACGGACTTCCAGGTCTACGACGACAGCGCGGGCAGCGGAAACATCATCTTCCGGCTGCAGACCCGCGACCTGTCGCCTACCTTCGGCAGCCCGCTGGGAGCACAGCTGGTCGATGTTTACGTCCACGACCCGACCGCCGCGGCCGCCGACACGTCAACTGCCGCCTCGTTCCCGCAGCGGAATTACCAGGTCAACAACGCGGCGGCCTGGAACCGCCTGATCGAGGTGCAGGGCTTTGGCCAACGTTATGTAGATGCCCACGGCACAACCCTCGGCACGGTCGCGATTCACGCGAATCAGATCTCGCGCTACATCACGTTCAGCGTCCCGGCCTCGAGCCTCGGCCACCCCGGCAGCGGCTGGGGCTTCACCGTGGTGCTCACCGGACAGGATGGCTTCAGCTCTGATCAGGCGCGTGGGTTCTCGCCTACGCCGGGCTCATTCTCGTTCGGTGTTTGCGCCTCCACGAGCACCGACCCGCACTGCACGGTCGACCCGTCAACCGTGCCCAAGGCGGTGGACGTGCTCACGCCGCCCGGAGTGCTCCAGAGCAACGAGCTCGATTACACGCTGCACAACCCGGTGACGATCACCGACGTCGTGATTCCCTGAGACGGTTTTGAGATGGGGCGGGTCTCGATCGACCCGCCCCGCGCCGGCCGGCGCGGTCGCACGGAGTCAAGGGATACTGAGTCCCCGTTGGCCGAAATGACGCCGAGCCCGGAAGATCTACCGGCCACGGACATGCCGGGGCGCATCGTGTGGGGACTCCTTGCGCTCGGTCTGCTTCTGCTCTTCTTCGTGCTGCCGCACGACATCGAAGGCGACGGCAGGCTGCGCTTTGACGCGCTCCAGGGGTTGCTCGCCGGCCATGGCATACCCGACACGAAGTACCCACTGGTCGGATCGCTTCCCGCGATTCCGTTGATGCTCCTGGGTCAATCAGGCGCGACAGCCGAATGGTTGGTGTCTCGCTACAACATCATCGTCTACGCGGCGGGTCTCGGCCTCCTCTACGCGCTGCTCCGCCGGCACATGCCGAACGACGTGCTCGCGGCCTTCCTGTTGTTGCTCGGAACGACCGCCATGCTTCCGAACTCCCTCACAGGCTTCGGCGCTGAGACGTTCAGCGCGATGACCGTCGGCGCCGGCTTCGCGGCCTGGTCGACCGGCCGCTGGAAGACGGGGACGGTGCTGCTCGGACTCGGGGTGGCCAACCTGCCCGCGAGCTTTGCCGGCCTGGCCCTCGCCATGGGTTGGTGGGCCTGGCGCATGAAGCGGATCAGGGCATTGGGGCCGCTTGCCATCGGTGCGGGGATCTGGCTGCTCGAGAGCACGGTGCGCCGCAAATCAGCTCTGTCGACCGGTTACGAGAACGATCACGGATTTCAGACGCTCCTGCCATATTCCGGGCTGCCCGGCTTCAGCTATCCGATGTTCTTTGGCGTGCTGTCGCTGCTGTTTTCTTTCGGCAAGGGGCTGCTCTTCTTCGCGCCCGGATTATTCCTGGCTTTCACACGAGGCCTAGAGGCGTTGCGGTCCGTCAGGCAGGTCCTGGTCATGTGGATCCTGTACCTGGCGGGCGTGGTACTGGTCTACGGCAGCTGGTGGGCATGGTACGGCGGCTTCGCGTGGGGGCCGCGATTTCTAACTTTCGCGTCGTTGCCGGCTTCGCTCCTGCTGGCTGCCCAGGTCCGGCGGCCGCCGCGAGCGCTGCTCGCGGCCACCGTGGTGCTGGCGGCTCTGTTGTTGTCACTCTGGGTCGGCATCGATGGTGCGACTTTCGGCCGCTTCGCGCAGACCACCTGCACTGCCAACCACTACTACCTCGAGTCCTTCTGCTGGTACGTGCCCGAGTTCAGCGTCCTCTGGACGCCATTCGTATTTCACGCCCAGCCTTCACCGGCGGACTACGTGGTCATCGCTTACGCGGTGGGCGTGACCGGCTACGTTGCCTATCCACTGCTCCGGCAATGGATCGTCACCGCCAGGTATGTCTTAGCGCTTGCGTGGACTGCCTACGGGCGCCGCTCGCGCTGGGGGCTTTGATGCGTCCGACCGGAGAGCAGTTTGAAATCGCCTCCGGCCCGTACCGCGCGGTCGTGACAGAGGTCGGCGCCACTTTGAGAGGGCTCTGGTACGGCCAACGGCCGCTGATCCGTGGATTCGGGGAGGAAGCGGCGATGCCGGTGCATCGCGGAGCGATTCTCGCGCCCTGGCCGAATCGAATCGGAGATGGCCGGTACGAATGGGCTGGCGAACTTCACCAGCTGCCCATCAACGAGCCTGAGCGCCAGTGCGCGCTGCACGGACTGGTCGCCTGGTTGCAGTGGAGCTGCGAGGAACGCGATGGGCAATCGGTGACCCTGTCTTGTGTGATCTGGCCGCAGCCCGGTTATCCCTTCGTGGTGGGGTTGAGCGTGACCTACCGTCTCGCTGCTGATGGTCTGACGATCACCCTCTGCGCGGACAACCGTGGCTCCACACCGGCGCCCTATGGATGTTCGATCCATCCCTATCTGGTCCCTGGTCCAGAACCGATGGAGAGTTGGAACCTCCGGCTTCCGGCAGCGTCGTTCGTAACGGTGGATCCTGCCCGCCTCCTGCCCACGGGCAAAGCCTCGGTGGCGGGCACCGACTTTGACCTTCGAAACGGTCGCGCCATCGCAAGCAGCGTCATCGATCATGCGTTCACAGACATTGAATTCGACGAATCGGGCCTGTGCGCTGCGCTGGTCACCGCTGAAGACGGTTCTGGGGTGGCGATGACGTGGGACCGGCGCTGCGGTTGGGTCCAGGTTCACACCGCCGATCGCCCGGAGCCCGAATACAACCGCGCTGGCCTGGCCATCGAGCCGATGACCTGCCCTCCAGACGCTTTCCGGTCAGGCGAAGGCGTTCATACCCTCCAGCCGGGCGCCACCGATGAGACCTCGTGGCGGTTGGCGTACGCCCCCCCACTCGACGAAAGAGCCAGTCGTGTCCGAAGTTGAACAGCTGGCGGAACCTGTCGCCTTCCACGGCGAGGGCCCCGTCTGGTCCCCTGCGTGGGGTGGCTTGAAATGGCTCGACATGCTGGCGGGCGACATCCTCACCTTGCTGCCGTCGGGCGATGTCGAGCGGCGTTCGGTTGGCGCGGTGGCGGCTGCTATTCGACCTCGGGCCGCAGGCGGCGCTGTCATCGCGACCGAACACGGTTTCGGGATCGATCAAGGAGAGGGCGCGTCGATCGATTACCTGCCCGACGCATTTCACGACCCCAGTCTCCGGATGAATGAGGGCGGCTGCGATCCCGACGGACGCTTTTACTGCGGCTCGATGGCCTGGGACAAAACCGAAGGACGTGGATCCCTGTACCGACTCGATGCAGGGCGAAACGTGACCGAAGTCCTGGCGGGCGTGACGATTTCGAACGGCCTGGATTGGAGCCCGGACGAGACCCTTGCCTACTATGTCGACAGCGCGACCCGGCAAATCGACGTGTTCGACTACGACTCCGATCTAGGCCTTTTGCGCCGGCGCTCCTTTGTGCGAATACCGGATGCGGCCGGAGCACCGGACGGGTTGACCGTCGATGCGGATGGGTTCGTATGGGTGGCCCTCTGGGGCGGCTCGGCAATCCATCGGTATCGACCCGACGGCGTTCTCGACGGAATCGTGAGAATGCCGGTGAGCCAGGTCACAGCGATCACCTTTGGCGGTCCGCAACTCGACGAGCTCTTCATAACCACCTCTCGCGAAGGGCTGGCAGAAGGCGCCGAGCCAAGCGCCGGGGCTCTGTTCCGCCACCTGGCTCATGTGAAGGGACAGCCGGTCAGAACTTATGGGGGCTGATGAGCTCGCGGACCGCGGCGCCTCGCTCTCAATACCACTGCCGAAACCCGTGGTGCTGGTCTTCATGGGGGTGTCCGGCAGCGGGAAAACGACCGTCGCGGGCCTGCTCGCCCGCCGATTGGGTTGGCCTTTCGCGGAGGGCGACGACCTGCACCCTCAATCGAACATCGAGAAGATGAGGGCCGTACAACCACTCACCGACGCAGACCGCCGGCTCTGGCTCGTGGCTGTCGCGGACTGGGTTAGTGCGCGCCTCGATGCCGGCCAAAACGGGCTCATCACATGTTCGGCTCTCAAGCGCTCTTATCGAGACGTGATCGATCAGCGCGGTTCGGGTGTCCTGTTCGTGTTTCTCGCCGGCTCAAAGGCAACCATCGCGCCGCGCCTTGCCGCGCGGCAATCGCATTTCATGCCCGCGAGCCTGCTCGAAAGTCAGTTCGACGACCTCGAGGATCCCGAACCGGACGAGCCGCACATCCGGGTGGACATCGACCAACCACCAGCCGTGATCGCGAACGGCATCATGCGCAAGCTCGGATTGAGTGATCCCGCTTAGTTCGTCACCTCGGCGAGCCGCCGCGCCAGGAACCGGCGTTCGGCGTCGGACGTGGTGAGCGCTAGCGCTTCGCGGTAGCTTCCGGCGGTCTCGATCGTGCGGCCGAGCCGGCGAAGCATATCGGCACGCGTCGCGTGCAGCAGGTTGTAAGACGAACGAGATCGCCGCCGATGGACACCTAAAACACGCGCAATTCGACATAAAGACGCGACACATTCGGCCTAAGCTCCGGCCTGGTGATCAACGCAGCCTGGGGCCTGGCGACCGACCGACGGACTTATCTCCGGATCTCGTACCTGCTGCTGGCGTTCCCCCTCGGGACGCTGTACTTCGTCGTGATCATCACGGGACTCTCAACCGGCGTGGGCCTGGCGATCGTCCTGGTTGGGTTTCCGATTCTGCTGGCGACGCTCCTCGGCTGGCTGCTGTTCGGACGGATCGAGCGACTGCTCGCCATACATCTCCTCGGAGCCGAGATCAGGCCGATGTCCGTCCCGGATTCGGTCCGGCGCACAGCTAGGCAGCGCCTGCTCAGGACGCTTGGCGACCCGGTCACGTGGAAGAGCCTGGTCTATGTGCTGCTGGAGTTCCCATTCGGTGTCTTCTCCTTCACGCTGGCGGTCGTTCTGCTCACCGTGTCGGTCACGCTGATCCTCTATCCGGTCGAGTACGCCGTTGCGAATGCTCTGTACCACCCGGCCCTCCCGGGACAGCTGACGGGAACGATGTCGCTGGGGGTCACCATCAACGGACATTTCGACCCCAACGTGTTCGCCGCCTTCTTCCTGGTGAGCGCGATTGGACTCGCGCTGGGCGGTGCTTCGCTGGCGCTCTTGAACGGCATGGGCTGGCTGTGGGCCCGGTTTGCCGAGCTCATGCTCGGCGTGGATGAGAGCCGCCTGCAGCTTGCGGCCGCCCAGGCCGCGGCAAAGACACAGGAGATGCGCGCGGAGCGAGCGGACCAGAGCCGGCGCGAGCTCATCGTCAATGCGTCCCACGAGCTGAGAACGCCGGTGGCCAGCATCAGCGCGCACGTGGAGTCGCTGCTCAAGCCGGGCCGCGAGATAGATCCAGAGACGCGCAAGTACCTGTCTGTGGTCGCCGCAGAGACGGATCGTTTGGGAGCGCTTGTCGACGACGTGCTGGCGCTTGCCAGAGCCGATGCGGATGAGCTCAGGCTCGACATCCGACCAGTGGACGTGCCCGCGGTGCTCGACCAGGTCTGCGAGGCGCTCGCTCCGCTGGCCAGGCGCGAGCGCACCTTGAGCCTCGTGCACTCGAGCGCACAAGGGCTTCCGAAGGCGATGGCCGATCGCGATCGCCTGGCGCAGGTCATCACGAACCTCGTCCGAAACGCGGTGAACAACACCCTTGACGGCGGGATCATCTCCGTGGAAGCCGCGCTGGCTGACGACCGCGTCGCCATCACGGTCTCAGACACGGGGATCGGAATGGAGCCTGCGGATCTGAAGCGGATCTTCGACCGCTTCTACAGGACCGACCAATCCCGTGCGCGCGACACTGGCGGGTCAGGCCTTGGCCTGGCGATCGTGCGCGACCTCGTGGCTGCAATGGGCGGATCCATCGGCGCAGAGAGCGTGCCGGGGCAGGGCAGCGTGTTTCACGTGTGGCTCGCGCGGGAGGCGGCCTGAGCGATGGCTTTGATTCTCGTGGTGGAAGACGAGGCCGCGATGAACGACCTCATCCGCGCCGAGCTGGAGGCGGAAGGCCACGTTGTCCGCCAGGCTCACGATGGGCCGACCGCTCTCAGGCTGGCGCGTGAGCAGGTGCCGCAGCTGGTGATCCTGGACTGGATGCTGCCCGGGCTCGACGGGCTGTCGGTCTGCCGCCAGCTCCGGCAGGACTACCTGATGCCGATCATCATGCTCACCGCGCGGTCCGAGGAAGTCGATCGCGTGCTGGGCCTGGAGGTTGGCGCGGACGACTACCTCGTGAAGCCATTCGGAGTGCGCGAGCTGCTCGCGAGGGCGCGCGCCGCCCTCCGCCGAGTGGAGCTCGAGGCAAGGCGCAGCCAGCCGAACGGCGGCGCCGAAGAGGCCATCGTCCACGGCCCGCTTCGCGTCGAACCGGGCTCGCATCGCGCAACTTTGAATGGGGCTGAGCTGCCCCTGACTCCAAAGGAGTTCGAGCTACTGCATCTTTTTGCGGCCAACCCGGGCCGAGCTTTCAACCGCGAGTTCCTCATCGAGCGGATCTGGGGCGGGGATTACGAGGGCTTCGACCGGGCAGTCGACAACCACATCCGGCGCCTTCGCCAGAAGCTGGGTGATTTCGGGGACAAGATCGCCACGGTCTGGGGGGTCGGCTACCGCTTCAACGCCTGACTTCCGCCGCAATTTCGCGACGAAATCGCGGGAGTTCCGGCAAAGGCACGCGACATCTGCCGGCCAGGCTTCCCTCCAGCATCCGGTCGCAACCGGGACTTTAGGAGGAAGACGATGTTCGATCGATGGGGACGCTTTGTTTATCGCTTTCGGTGGGCGACGCTGGCCGGCGGCGTCGTGATTCTCGGCCTTTCGATCGCCGGCATATTCTCCGGCGGCAACGTTGACGGCAACCAACCCTCAACCACGACCGAATCCGACCGCGCGGCGAACCTGGTGCAGGCCGAGCTTCCGCAGGTCGTCGGGACCGGCAGCAGCTTCATCTTGCTGTTCAGCAGCCCAGACCTCGCGGTCGCCGATCCCAGCTTCAGGACGGCCCTCGAAAGCGCGGTGGCCCCGCTGCAGAGCGATCCCCGAGTCACATCGGTGGTGACCCCTTACGGCCAGTCGAGCGACGGCCTCGTATCCCGGGACGGCCACCAGGCGGTCGTCGTCGTGAATGTGAAGGATCGCTCGAGGGTCGCCGCGGGCTACGTGCCGGCTCTGCGATCGGAAGTGCACCCAGGCCCGCTGCACGTCGTGCTGACGGGCAACGTGCCGATCAACTCCTCGTTCAACAACACCCTGGAAGCGGACCTTCAGCGAGCCGAGCTCGTGGCGCTTCCCATCGCGCTGCTTCTGCTCGTGCTCATCTTCCGCAGTGCCGTGGCCGCCCTGCTGCCGGTTGGCGTTGCGCTCGTGACGATCGCCGGCGGAGTGGCGGCGACTGTGATCCTCTCGAACTTCGTCTTCGTCTCCCAGTACGCCTTCAACATCGTGACGCTGGTCGGCCTGGGCGTCTCGATCGACTACTCGTTGATGTTCGTTTCGCGTTTTCGCGAAGAGGTGGCCGCTGGGTCTTCACGAGAAGATGCCGTGGCGAAAGCCATGGCCACGGCCGGCCGCGCGGTAGCGTTCTCCGGCGTTGCCGTCGCTATAGGGCTTTCGTCGCTGCTGTTCTTCCAGGGCACGTTTCTCGCATCGATGGGAGTCGCCGGTGCGATCGTCGTGGGACTCGCGCTCCTGTACGCGCTGACCGTGCTTCCAGCCGGCCTGGCGGTGATCGGCGGCGGCGTGAACCGGCTCCGTGTTCCCTGGCAGCGGCCGCTCACCGGCAGCTTTTTCTGGCACTCCACCGCAACGCGCGTGATGAGGAGGCCGCTGCTGGTGCTCGTGCCCTGCCTCGCGATCTTGATTGCGGCTGGTACGCCATTCGTCCACCTGCGCCTTGCCGGCAGCGGGGTCGATGCTCTCCCGCCCGGCAACGAGGCGCGCCAGGGTTACGACACACTGGTCCGCGACTTCGCCGGCTACGACAACAGCGAGATACCGGTGGTCGCCTACTTCCCCAACGCCGACCCGGCGACGGGCGCCGCGGCCGCGGCTGTGGCTGACCTTGGCCGGCAGCTGGCAGCAACGCCAGGGGTGGTTCGGGTGCTGGCCCCGGTGACCGGGAAGCACATCGTCCTCCTGACCGCGATCTCGAATCTCGACCCATCAAGTGATGCGGCGCGCGCGGCCGTCAGCTCGATTCGCGCCCACGAAACGCTCGCAGGTGGTGGTCAGGTGCTCGTCGCCGGCCAGACGGCCGGCGATCTCGACGTGATCGCGTTCATCCGATCCCACATGATCGGCGCTCTTGGGTTCGTGCTGGTCGTCACCTACGTGGTGCTGTTTCTGATGACCGGTTCGTTGGTGCTGCCTCTCAAAGCTGTCCTGACCAACCTGCTTTCGATATCGGCTTCCTTCGGAGCGTTGGTGTGGATCTTCCAGCAGGGCCATCTGAGCGGCTTGCTTCATTTCACCCCGCAGTCGATCGATCCCTCTGTGCCGGTGATCTTATTCGCGCTTGTCTTTGGGTTGTCCATGGACTACGAAGTGCTGCTGCTCGCGCGAATTCAGGAGCGCTGGCGCGCCACCGGCGACAACACGAGGGCGGTCGCGGAAGGGCTCGAGCGGAGCGGGCGGCTGATCACAGGAGCGGCAGCGATCATGGTGGCAACGTTTCTCGCCTTTGGACTTGCCGATGTCGTATTGATCAAGTCGATCGGTATCGGGATCGCCATCGCCATCGCCATTGACGCGACGATCGTCCGAGCGCTGATGGTGCCGTCCATCATGCGACTCCTCGGCACCCGTAACTGGTGGGCTCCACGCATGCTGGTTGGCCTGCACCGGCGATCGAGATTTGGTGAGCTTGCAGCGACCCCGGAGGCGGCGTGATGGCCAGACCGGGATCGCGGGCTCCAGGTACGAAGGATTGGCCGATCGCGGTATCAGAGGGTCATGTCGAGCGACGTCTCTCAGCCGGCGAGACGATGCACTGTCAGCGCGTAGTCGGAGGGCTCGACGAACGCATCTTGGTCCCAGGTCGACCAGCGCTCGATCAACTCCAAGCCTGAAGCCTGAGCCCAAGCGGCAAACAAGGCGGGCGAGCACCCGTCCGGCACGACCGAATAGCCAGTGATGAGGCGACCTGCCGGCCGCAAATGCCCTACGAGGTTTTCAAGGGCCCGCCGCCGCGACTCCGGATTCACGAAGTTGATCACGTTGCCGGCCATCAACACGATGTCGAATGTGCGGCCGAGCTGGATGACGCTGATGTCTCCCTCGATCCACGACACCGAAGGGCAACGAGCCCGGGCGGTCTCCAGCATCTCGGCGTCGAGATCGACGCCTACGACATCGACACCCCGGTGGAACAGTTCCCTACCCACCCTACCCGTGCCGCATCCGGCGTCGAGGACGCTGCCGGGCGAAAAGCGCATGGCGAAATTCGCCTCGCCGTGGACGTCCTCGCCAGCAGCAGCTCGCAACTCGTATGTGCGCTCATACCTGTCTCCCCGGCTGAGTCTCGACTCCACGCGATGATTTTGCCTGACCTTTGCCAGTCGGATCGCGACCGCCCTCCATCCTCCGATTTGGCTGCGCAACTGAGCCCCTCATATGCTCTCTTCCGTGCGCCGAGTGCAGGACGTCATGGGGATGCCGGTGACAGCTCATGTGGTCGGTGACTCGGTAGAACCGGCCGCTCTAGACGAAGTGTTCGCGGAGTTCGAGATGCTCGACCGCATCTTCAGTCCGTTCATCGAAACCAGCGAGGTCAGCCGCATCAACCGCGGCGAGCTGGTGCCCGAGGAAGCCGGCGACTTGATGAGCCAGGTCGTCAATCTCTGCCGGCAGTATGAACGGGCGACAGACGGCTATTTCTCCGCCTGGATCGACGGACGATTCGACCCATCGGGATTGGTTAAAGGCTGGGCGATTGATCGCGCGTGCTCGATTCTCGACAGGCACGGATATCGCGATTTCTATGTCGATGCCGGGGGCGACGTGCAGACTCGCGGTTTACGCAGCGCAGGTCAGCCTTGGCGCGTGGGCATCAGGAATCCGCTGGAACGCGACAAATTCGCATGCGTGGTCCTCGTCAGCGGGAGCGCGGTTGCCTCCTCAGGGACCTACGAGAAAGGCGAGCACATCATCGACCCGCATTCAGGCGAGCCGGCGGCGGCCTTCCTCAGCTTTACCGTCGTCGGTCCCGACATCCTGCAGACGGACGTCTTCGCGACGGCCGGCTTCGCGATGGGAATGGCAGGACTGGACTTTATTCGGAAGACACCGGGCTATGAGGCGTTCGCCATCGACAGGCAACTTCATGCATGGTCCACGCCAGGGTTTGGGGCACTGCGTGCGGCGCCACCCCTCGCCGAAGAGGATGAACGGGCTGGCATGGGTGAGGCTGGCGAAGATGAGGAAGGCGCGAGCGACGGTGCTCTCTTCCCGCTTCCCAGCGATCTCTAAGCAAACTTTTCTAGATTTGAACTCAGTTTGAGTCTGCCCGCAGCCCGCACCAAGAACGCAGCCGCGACTCGCGAGTCACCCAGCCGCCCATCCTGGCTGACTCCTGGGTTTGCATATTTCGTTCTAGTCGCCAATGCGTTCGTGATCCTTGGATTCTGGTGGCTCAGCTCAGGATTCGAGATCACCCATAGCCCATCGGACTTCTTCAATGGTGTGGGTCGAGTGACCGGCCTACTGGGCACCTACCTCGCGCTGTGGCAGCTACTCCTGATGGCGCGATTGCCATGGTTGGAGCACTGCTTCGGTTTAGAGCGAATGACGGTGCTGCATCGGTGGAATGGCTATCTGGTG
>JBGPEO010000073.1:0-12768 GCA_041482895.1 Candidatus Dormibacteraceae bacterium
CGCCGACCTCTCGAGCCAGGAATCCATCCGCGGCCTGGCGGCCGTGCTGCACGGGCGGTTCACGAGCATCGATGTGCTGATCAACAACGCCGGCACGGCGTCCGGGACGCGCGACCTGACCGTCGACGGCTTCGAGAAGACCTTCGCGACCAACCACCTCGGACCGTTCCTGCTGACCAACCTCCTGCTCGACCTCCTCCCATCAGGTGGCCGCGTGGTCAACACCGTCTCCGAGACGCACAGCGGGCGAATCGAGTGGGACAACCTCCAGGGCGAGCGGCGCTACACCTTCTTCTCCGCCTACGCGCGCTCCAAGGCGGCCGAGATTCTCTTCACCTACGAGCTCGCCCGCCGCCTCCAGGGCACCGGCATCACCGCGAACTGTTTCACTCCCGGCCCGACGGCGTCTGGCTTCGGGCGCGGCACGCGCGGCTTCATCCGGGTCATGTCGACGCTCGTGAACGTCATCGGGCGCCGGCCGGAGGTGAGCGCGCGGACCGGCGTCTACCTCGCCCTGTCGCCGGAGATGGAAGGGGTGAGCGGCCAGTACTTCCACCACGACCGGCCGGCCCGCAGCAAATCCGTCACGTACGACGTCCAAATCGCCGCCCGGCTCTGGGCCGTGAGCGAAGCGCTGACCGGAGCCGGCGAACACCCAGCCATGAAGGAGATCGCATGAGCACAGCAGTCAACAAGTTCAATCTCGGTCCGCGCGCGCGCCGCGCCGTCCGGTGGGTCGCCAGTTTCGTCAACCCGCTCATCCTGCTGATCGCGGGACGGCGCTGGATGCCGGTGGTCGGCATCCTCAGGCACCGCGGCCGGCGTTCGGGCCGTTCGTACGCAACGCCGATCGGGATGCGGCCGCTGGGCGACAGCTTCGTCATCCCGCGCACTTTCAGTGACAACGCCGCCTGGTATCTGAACATCAAGGCCGAGGGCGGGGCGACCGTCAAATACCTCGGCCGCACGTATGAGCTCGTCGACCCGCAGGTGGTCGACTACGCAACAGCCAAGCCCGCTTTCCCCCGCTATGAGCTGCTGCAGTTCCGGCTCATCGGGATCAACGAGTACCTGCGTCTGCGCGTCGCGGACGTCAACCCCGCACAAATGGAGGTGGCCTAAATGGACAAGCCTCGCAATCTGAATGTCGCGCTCGTCGTCATCGCGCTCGCGCAGCTGATGGTCGTGCTCGACGTGGCGATCGTCAACGTCGCGCTGCCCTCGATCCAGCGCGAGCTGCACTTCGCCGCGTCAGACCTGGAATGGGTGGTCAATGCGTACGCGATCGCGTTCGGCGGCCTGCTCCTGCTGGGTGGCCGCACAGGCGACCTGTTCGGTAGGCGCCGCATGTTCGTGATCGGCGCCCTGCTGTTCACCGCGGGCTCGTTTGCCGGCGGGGTTGCCAACACATCGACGTTCCTGATCGCCGCCCGCGCGGCGCAGGGAGTTGGCGCGGCCATCCTGGCGCCGACGGCGCTCTCGCTGCTCGCCGCCACGTTCCAGGGCCCCGCGCGCAACCGCGCGCTGGGCGTGTACTCGGGCGTGTCCGCCGGTGGCGGCGCGATCGGGCTGCTGATGGGCGGCATCATCACCAACTACTTCTCGTGGCGCTGGATCATGTTCGTCAACGTGCCGATCGGGCTGCTGCTGGCGTTCGCGGCGCCCCGAGTTCTGCCGTTCGTGAAGGGTAAGGCCGGCCGCCTCGACCTGCCCGGCGCCGTCACGGTGACAGCTGGCGTATCGCTGCTCGTCTACGGCCTGGCTCGCGTGGCGACGCACGACTGGAGCGACAGTGTGACCCGCGCCACGTTGATCATCGCGGTCGCCTTCCTCGTCACGTTCGTCCTGCTCGAATCTCGCGGCCGGTCTCCGCTGATGCCGCTCCGCATCTTCGGCAACCGCAACCGCTCAGGCGCGTACGCGCTGTCGCTGGCGATCGGCGCCGCTCTGTCGGGCACGCTTTTCGTCTTGACCCTGTTCCTTCAGAACGTGCTGGGGTTCAGCCCGCTGCAGGCCGGCTTCGCATTCCTTCCCACAGCGCTGGGCGTGATCGTTGGCGCGGGGCTCACCTCGCGCCTCATCGGCCGGGTCGGCCCGCGCGTGCCGATGACAACCGGGGCGCTGATGGCCGCGATCGGCATGTTCTGGCTGTCCGCCGTGACGGTCCACACCACCTATTTCGCCGATGTGTTCGGTCCACTCGTGGTGCTGGCCGTCGGACTGGGCATGGCGTTCGTGTCGACGAGCACGACGGCCATCTCGGGAGTCAATTCCAACGAGTCTGGACTTGCCTCGGCCCTCTTGAACGTGGGCCGTCAGCTGGGAGGCTCGCTGGGCATCGCGATCATGGGCACCGTCGCGGCAACCGTGTCGCGAAATCAGCTCGCGGCGGGCCCCTTCACCCATACCGCAGTCAACCGCGCCCTCACCGCCGGGTTCAGCTCGGCTTTCGAGATCGCGGGTGTGATCGCGATCTTAGGATTCGTCGCCGCCCTGGTCGCAGTCCGCCACAGCCAGGCACCTAAGGTCATCGGCCGAGAAGTCGAAATAGCCGCCTAACGAAGTGGAGTGCTGAGCGCTCGGTCGACTGCCGAAACGAAGTCCCCGTCCAGGATCCTCTGCGCGATCGACATCACATCGCGTGCAAGGGGGCGGTCGCTCTCGACGAAGGCGACCGTCTCCCTCACGGCGTCTCGGAGCGCGCGGATCGCCGGCGAAGGTTTGAGGGGCGCCTGGAGGTCGAGCCCCTGGCACGCGCAGATCAACTCGATCGCGAGCACGTTGGCGGAGTTGGCAATGATCGCCAGCGCCTTGCGCGCGGCCACGGAGCCCATGCTCACGTGGTCCTCTGTCGTGTCGACCGCCATCGAGTCGACGCTCGCGGGAAATGCCAGCGTCTTGTTCTCAGAGACCAGCGCGGCGGCGGTCGTGTTGGCCATGAACAGGCCGGAGCCCAGATCGGGGCGCGGCGAGAGCTTGGCCGGCAGCCCGATGTCATAGACCGGAGCGACGAGGTGCTGTGTTCGCCTCTGCGAGATGCTCGCGATCTCGGCGACCAGCACGGCGGCAGTGTCCATCGGTATGCCGATCGGCTGGGCGTGAAAGTTGCCCGCCGAAGTCCACGTGCCGTCTTCGAAGATGAGCGGGTTGTCGGTGCAGGAATCGAGCTCCGTCTCGACGGCTCGCTTCACGTAGGCCAGCGCGTCGCGTGACGCTCCGTGCACCTGCGGCATGCACCGGATGCAGTAGGGGTCGTGCACCCTGCCACTAGCTCCGGCCAGCAGCTCCGAGTCGCCGCACAGGTCGCGGATGTTGGCCGCAACCTCGAGCGCGCCAGGAAACGGGCGGATGGCTATGGCGCGCTCGGAGAACGCTCCGAGGTGACCCTTCATCGCCTGGAGCGTCGCCGCCCCCGCGAGATCGGCTGTTTTGAGAAGCCGTTCGGCTGACATGACGACCTCGATCGCGTACGCCTCCGTGAAAACCGTGCCGTTGACCAGGGCGAGGCCCTCCTTCTCCTCGAGCTCGACCGGCTTCAGCCCGGCAGCTTTGAGCGCGTCCGCGGCGGCCACCCTTCGCCCGGAGTGGATCACTTCTCCCTCGCCGATCAGCGCCATCGCGAGATGGCCCGACGGGACCAGGTCGCCGCTGGCGGCCAGTGAGCCCTGCTCGGGCACGATCGGGACGATGTCGCGGCTGAGCAGACTGCAGATCAGATCGACGAGCTCCGGACGGACGGCCGAGTAACCCTTGGCGAGCACCGTCGCCTTGAGCAGCAGCATGCCGCGTACAAGCCGGCGCGGGACCTCGGGGCCAACGCCGACCACGTGGCTGAGAATCGTGTTTCGCTGCACCGTGCGGATCGTTTCGGGTGCGAGCCGGCGCGTGCTGTCCGCGCCGTAGCCCGTGTTCACTCCATAGATCGCGGCCCCGGACGCCAGCTGCCGCATGAGGGACTCTCGATAAACCGTCATGCGCCGCCGCGCCGCATCCGACAGCGCTACGTCGAGCCGGCCGTTCGCGACGCCGGCGTACTGCTCGAAAGTCAGCGGCTTTTCGCCGAGTGCCAGGGGCGCGCTCACGAGGCCAGCAGCGATGCGATCACGACTGCATAACCCTCCGTCCCTTTGTAGAGCTTGTCGATCTCGATGTACTCGTCGACAGTGTGAGCGACCTCCTCCCGCGCGATCCCGTAGCCGACTGTCGTCACCCCGCGCAAACCTGCAGTGAGGCTGCCGTTCGTGCAAAAACCGTAGGTGCAGGTCTCGGCGGGCAGCCCGGCCGCCCGCAGCCCGGCGAGGCAAGCCTGGACCACGTCGGAATCGACAGGGGTCAGCCAGGCGGGCGCGTATTCGGGAACGCTGTATCTCTGCCCGGTGAAAACCTCGAACTCCGCGACGTACATGTGGACGTCAAGCTTGGGCTGGCGGCGAGCGCCACTCCAGGCGCTTCGATGCCCGGCCAGCATCGCCATCAAAGAGTCCATTGTCTCGTCGGGTCCAAACCGGCAGTCGAAGCGTGCGCGGCAGCTGGCGGGAACCTGCGACACGCTGGGATATGGCTCGGAGTGGATGTCGATACAGGTCGCGGTGCGCGGCCCGAGGATCGGGTGCACAGGATGCTTGATCGCGGCCACCGAGTCGACGAACTGCGCCATGAACTCGACCGCGTTGACGCCAACTTCGGGATGACCGGCGTGAGAGGCCTTGCCGGTCACGTCGACCTCGATCTTGGCGCGCCCTCGCTGGCCGAATGCAAGGCGCAGGTCGGTGGGCTCGCCGATCAGGGCGATGTCCGGTTTGCACCGATCGAAGGTCCCGGCAAGCGCTGCGCCTTCCATCGACTCCTCGCCGATCGAGCTCACTACGTGGACCGTGCCGTCGGGCTCGTGGCCTGATGCGAACAGGCGCGCAACCCCATAGATGACCGCGGCCGCCGACGCTTTCATGTCGCTCACGCCCAGGCCGTAGAGCCGGTCTCCGTCCAGCTCGGCCCCGAAGGGCTCGTGACGCCACAGGCCCTTTCCGTGGTCGGGAATGGTGTCGACGTGGCAGTCGGTCAAGATCACGGGCGAGCCCTGGCCGAAGTGGCCCACGGCGTTGCCGTCCTCGTCGACGTGCGCGTCCTGGTAGCCGAGGCTCTCCATCTCTTCGGCGATACGGTGGACCACTCGCTTCTCGCGCCCCGGGGTGGAGTCGATCGAGACGAGCTCCCTCAGAAAAGCCAGCAGCCGCCTGTCGGAAAGGTCGCTGCTCAACCGCGTTGTGGAATTCTCATGCATCACCTCGCGCCAGGAGCCGCCCGCGCCGTTCGCGCAGGTCGATCGACTGGCCGCGAAGCAGCGTATCCCTCACGACTCCAGTCAAGGTTCGGCCGGCGTACGGCGTCACCGGATGCCGGTGGTGGAGCCTGGTTGGATCGACGCTGAACGACTCGTCCGGCGCGAAGATGCAAAAGTCGGCGTCGAAGCCAACGGCGATCCGGCCCTTACGACTCCGACCGGCGAGCTCGGCCGGCTTCGTCGACATCCAGGTTGCCACCTGGCCGAGCGAGACTCCCCTGCGGCGGGCCTCGGTCCACACCACGGGCAGGCCCAGTTGCAGCGAGCTGATGCCTGCCCAGGCGGAGCCAAAATCGCCGGTGTCCAGGTGCTTCATCGCCACGGTGCCCGGCGAGTGGTCGGACACGACCTGGTCGAGGACGCCCTCGATCAGCCCTGACCAGAGGCGCTCCCGGTTGGCCGCCTCGCGAATGGGAGGCGAACACTTGAAGAGTGTGTCGCCGTCGCGGATCTCGCCAGCCGCCACCGCCAGGTAGTGCGGGCACGTCTCCGCCGTCACCTTGACGCCTTCCCTGCGCGCGGCCGCGATCATCGGCACCGCATCGCCGCTGGAGAGATGGACGATGTGCGCGTGGCCGCCAGTGTGCCGCGCGGCCTCGATGACCTGCGCGACAGCGACGTTCTCGATCTCGCGTGGACGGGAGGCCAGATAGGCGGTGTAACTGCGACCGTGATAAACCTCGATCGCGCGCGCCACATCATCGCTTTCGGCGTGGACCAGCAGCGGGGCCCCGAGGTCGCGAGCGATGCCAAGTCCCTTTTCCATGAGCTCGACGGACACGTTGGGGAAATGGGGCGAGCCCGAGTCGATCAGGAAGCACTTGAAGCCGAGGGCTCCCGCGTCCCAGAGCGGCGCAAGGTCGTCGAGGTGGCCTGGTATCAAGCCACCCCAGAATCCAACATCGACGTGAAGCCGGCCACGCGCAGCGGTTCGTTTCTGCTGGAGCGCCGCCACGGTGACCGTGGAGGGGACGTTGTCCAGCGGCATGTCGACGAGCGTCGTGATTCCACCGGCGGCCGCCGACTTCGTGGCCGTTTCAAAGCCTTCCAAATCCGTGCCCGGCTCGGATATATGCGCGTGCGTATCGACCAGGCCCGGCATCAGCACCGTGGCGCTGTCGACCACCATTTCTCGGCGGCCGAAAAAACCCGCACCCTCCGGCCCGATGGCGCCGATGCGCCCGTCGACGATGCCGATCGTGCAGGCCACCTCTTCGCCCTGGCTCGAGATGGCACGGGCGGCGCGAATGACGAGCTCGAATTCCTCGCTCACGCCCTCGCGACTTCTTCCATCTGGGAGTAGCCGAGCAGCTCTTTGGCCCGCGGGTTCCTGGCGACCAACGCGACGATGACCAGGTAGGCGGCGGCGCCCGTCGCCCACGCCTGAAGGGCCGGGAAACCGATGTAGGTCGTCCCGAAGCCGGAGGTGCCCGGGATGAGCCCGGCGGTGTAGGCGCCGACCCCGGTGCCCAGCAGCAGGGCGATGATTCCGGGCCAGTTCGCCAGCGCGAGCTCCGACCACGATGCCACCCGATGGAGCGGCCGCTTGAGCCCGAAGAGCTTGGGCACGATGAAGACGTCCATCGCCATGATCGTGCTGGCCACGGGAACGGTGACCGCGCCGATGCCAGTGACGATGTTGAAGGTCTGCTGCAGGTTCGGCAGGATGAAAGTCAGCCCGGCCGCGATCAGCCCGAGCCCGACGACGGTGTACTGGCGGCGCCAGCCCGGGATCCACGAGAGAAGGTTCTGCGCGCCGTTGATGGCGATGTACAGGTTGCCGTCCTGCACGGCCCACTGGTTGACGAGCAGCACGATCATCATCAATCCGGCGAGTCCGAACGCGGTGAAGTTCGCGAAGTAGCGAATGCTGGGCGCGAAGTCTGGCGTGTTTGAGCTCGCTGCGATCAGATAGCCCAGGATCGGAAACAGGAACGCCCCGAGGAAGTAGGAGATGGCGAGCGTCGGGATGTTCCATGCGGATGCCCCACGGGCCTTGGCGTAGCGGAACACGTCCGGCTCGTTGCCCCACGTCGACAGACCGACCATCGCGCCCGTGACGAACAGGATCGAAGCAGGGCTTGCGGAGTGCGGAACGTTGTTGAGGACGTCGCTGGAAATCGAGGTGAATGCCTTGATCAACGCGTAGACGCCCCACACGACCATCACCGGCACCGCCACGTACTGCGCGAACTTCTGCAGCCCGGTGAAGCCGAAGTAGTTGTTGACGATCATCACGAGGGCGAGGATCGCCGTAAGCAGGCCAATGGCGGGCAGCGTGCCCAGCAGCGCCTGGGCGAGCGTGATCACGAAGAGCACGGTGAACAGGTAGAAACCCATCCCGTCGATGACCAGCAGCACCGAGACCACACCGCTTCCGAGCCGGCCGAAGATGCTCCGCGTCGTCACCGCGTGGGTCTGCCCGACGACCGCGCCGACGTTGGCCGACCCGATGCAGTAGACGGTCATCGTGGTGGCAGCTATCGCCATGGCCACGATCAGCTGTCCGAGGCTGAGTCCCTGGAAGCGGGCGCCGTAGCCGACCAGCACCGCTCCGAAGACGAGCTGCATCGACATGAACAGCAGGAAAACGCGGAAATTCGAACGCTTCGCGCTCTCAGGAACGACGGCTTCCGTGTAGTCGGCGACCATCGACTGGCCCGTTGCCCCCATCGCCGGAGCGCCCGCCTTGCGGTCAAGTCCTGCATCCATCGTGGCTTCCCTCCCCTCGTTACTTACGGCGTGTCGAGCTGCACGGTCGAGCGCTCGCACGAATCACTGGATCTCGCCGGCGGTCGATCGGAAAAACTCACCTCCTCAATGAGGCGAAGTCTCCCGGGCTTTTATCCCGCCGTGCGGCACGCGACCGTGCTCGCTACTCTCGGACCTGACCCGGCGGGTGCCGGCGGAACCCTAGTAGCGTCTTCGACAGCGCGTTTGTATCATCGGCACCCCAACGCGTCAAGGGCGGCGTTACCCGGACGTCAGCTGATACCGCTTCAAGCCCTTTGTCCCGTCGAATTCCAGGAGCGCGCCGTGGAGGACGCCCTCGCTGTATTCGCTTCCGGGGTTCACGCAAACCGTCCTGCCGAGCTTTGCGATCCCGCGCGACTCGTGGATGTGGCCATGGAGCGCGATCAATGGTTGATATGTCTCGATCACGGCCCGTACGGCCTCAGACCCGGCGGATCCCATCAGCACCGAGCCTCCCTGGATCACAGGGGCGAGGTCTTCGGTTACGACCGGAGCCGTGTCGATCGAGGTGCGGATGGGCGGCACGTGAAGGTTGAAGACCGAGCGCGAGGGGTCGTCCAGCTGGGCGACCAGCCCCTCGAGATGAGCGCGCAGCTGCTCCTCCGGCATCTCGCGTGGTGAATGCCACGGCGTCGGGTTGGCGAACCCGCACGACAGCATCTGGATCCCCTCCCCGAGGTCGACGACTACGTCCTCCGGGTCGACCACCACCGGCGACGCGGCCAGGATCTCGCGGAGTGCCGGCTCGTCGTCATTGCCGAGCATGACGTAGAGGCGCGTTCGCGCTGGGTCAAGCCGCTCGGCAGCCATCTCCAGCCACCGCGTCAGCGTGGCCTCCATCACGTGGAGAAAGAGCGCGTCGGTGGCCTTCTTGTCGCCGTGCGTCAGAGCGACCTCGTCGCTCGTCATCTGGTGCGGGTACAGGCCGCGATCGCGGATGCGGCGCTCTAGCTGCGGAAGCTCATCTTCTCGAAAGGCCTGCTCGCCCGCGATCTCCGGCGCGTAGAGAGCGCCGTCGCGCCGGACGATCGGGATCACCGCCTTGCCCGCGATGTCGCCGCCCATGATCAGGACGTCGACTCCGTAGAACTTGCCGGCGTTGAGGAACTTTCGCCAGAGCAGCTCGGACCCGTGGATGTCCGAGGCGTAGTAACACTTGAAGCTCATGCGCGGTCAGCCACGTGGACCTGGCCTGGCGCTGGGGTCGATGGCAACTGTCAACGCCTGGATCGCCTCTTCCGGGCTCGCAACGAGCTGAATCAGCTTCAAGTCCTGGGGCCCGACCACCAGGTGCTCGCCGATCGCCTTGACCAGCGGACGCCAGCTGTCGCCCAGCAACACAATCGACGGCGGGTTCGGCTCTGTCTGGGCCGCGGCCCAGATCACGGCCATCTCGGACAGGGTGCCGACGCCGCCCGGCAATGCGATCACCCCGGTGCATCGGAGCAGATGGTCGAGCCGTGTCCCGTAACCGTCCGACCACCGGAGCTCGGCGTTCCAGCGGTTCGGCTCGAGCCCATCCCAGTGCCGCATCGGCAGCCCGATCACACGACCGCCGTTCTCGGACACGCCCTTGCTGACCGCAGACATCAGGCCGCCATAGCCCCCAGTGACAACCGCAAAGCCGTGCTGGGCGAGCAGCCCGCCCAGCCTGTGGGCCATCTCCCACCGAGGATCGGGCGCCTCGATGCGGGCAGAGCCAAGCACCGCGACCTCATTTAAGGCGGGGTCCGCACTGTTCATCGGGCAACCTCTTCAGGCAGCTCGTACCACTGGAGACGACGGCCCACTCGGGCCCGTACCTTCCAACCAAGCGATTTGGGCGCGCGCTCGATCGCTTGCCGGATGTCCTGCGCGCGGCTCCGCACGATCGCGGCGTCATCGTCGCTCAAGAGACCAGCGGCGGCGGATGACACGCGCTCGAGGTTGTCGGCGACCGTCGTGTGCCACCCCCAGTCGGCGCCGGTCACCAACTCGAGGCGCTGAAGATCGATGGTGTCGACCTTAGCCCGGTCGCCGAGCGCGCAAACGTGGAGAAGAGTCATCACATCAAGCAGGTCCTTGGGGTTGAGCTCGACGATCTGCAGCTTGGTCAGGAGGAGGTCGGCCGGGGTGAGCGTGTGCGGGACCAGCTCGAGCCGAGCGCCCAGGTCCAGCTCGTGGCACATCTTGAAGACGCCGACGAACACGTCCAGCCGGCGGCCGTTGGCGCGGTCATAGAACAGAAGACGCGTGCTTCCGTGGAGGCTGTTGAAGCCGCGGTCGGCCTCGTATCCCAGCGCTGTCAGCGTGGAGCGCGCTCGGCCGCCATCGTCCCGCCTTACCACCACGTCGATGTCGGCGTAGCTTCGCCGCAATGCTTCCGGAAGAGCCGTGCCGGCGAGAATGCCAATCGCCACCCCGCCCATGATTCGAACCGGGAACCCTTCCGCGCGCGCCGCCTCCACCACGTGAATCGCTTCGCTCTCGACGCCGGCCAGGGGTTGGCGGCTGCTCACGCCGGCTCCGCCACCGTCGCGCGGTGGATGGTCTCGTAGTGCTCGCGCGCTGCCTCAGGGCTCGGGAACTCGAAGCTCCCCTGACCCCGAGCTTTGGCGATGTAGTAGGCGAAAAGGCTCAGCGGCAGCGCCGCGAGCAGAGGTGAGAACTCCTCGGGTAGGCCTGGCGCGAGCGGGATCAAGGTGCCGGGCCGGACGGCTGGGACGGCGTCGCTCACGAGCACAGAATCGGCCTTCAGGAAATCCAGCTCGGACAGGATCTCTGTCGCGCGGTCGAACGATGCCCCAGAGGGAGCCACCACCACGACGGGGGCCTGGGGGCCGGTGACGAAGTATTCGCCGTGCGCCCATTCCTCCAGGTTGGTCACCGTGCCCAGCATCTGCGGGCCTTCGAACAGCTTGGCCGCGCCGAACGCGGCGGATGAGAGGTTGGGGCCCGCGCCGAGAAACTGAATCCAGGACCGCTTCGACAACCGCTCGGCCAGAGCGCTCACCGGTCCCTCGGCTGCGGCGAGCGTCGCGCGAGCGAGCTCGGGGACGCGGCCGAGCGGCGATCGCTCGGCGGCTGCCTCATTCCACAGCGACGCAAGCTGGAGGAGGGCCAGGAGCATCGCCAGGTAGGTGCTGGTCCCGGGCGAGTAGCCGAGCGTCGGGACGGATAAAGGCACGACGTGGTCGGCTTCGTGGGCAAGCGACGAGTCGGCGTCGCCCGTGATGGCGACGACCCGGTGGCCGAATCGCCGCGCCTGCACCGCAGCCTCGATGGTCCGGCCCACCTTGCCGGAAAACGAGATGCACACTACCGCGCTGGCCGGCGGTAGATAGCGAACCCGGTAGCGCGCCAGGTCCAGCGCTTCGACGGCCTCGGCGTGAACGCCACTGTGCCTCCGAAACGCCAGCGCCGAGGCGGCTCCCGCGAAAGCGGAGTCTCCGCATCCGACCAGGTAGATGTTCCTGACCTCGGCCCGATCCAGGGCGGCGGCCAGGTCGCTGAGCGGCCCGGCCAGCGTCTGGAGCTGGGTCTCGATTAGCCCCGGAATCATCGCGATCTCCTCGCGCATGATGTCCGTCGGGCTCTTGATCCCGCGATCGGCTCCCGCCACCTCGAGCGCCGCCTCCAGGACGGGACGGGCCAACTTCCGAGGCGGCGGCTCAGCCTTGAGGCGGGCCTCAGCCTCCGCAGGCCGGATCGCCGCCAAGCCCAGAGACCCGAATGATTCGACCGCATACGCGGCCGATACGACACCGCGCTGCGCGGCCTCCACCGGTGTGTCGCCGCGGGAGAGGCCGGCGGCAAAGCCACCGCAGAATCCGTCGCCCGCGCCGGTCACGTCGACAACCTTTCCTTCCGCCGCCGGCACGGCGTGGAGCACCGCGCCGCGCCTGTTCCACACCAGGACTCCGTCGGCCCCCAACTTGACGACGATAATCGGCGTGGGCAGCCGGCTCAACTCGCCCATCGCCCGCAGCGGGTCGTCGTAACCGACGAGATCCGCGACCTCAGAGCGGCTGGGAAGGAACGCTTCGACGCGCGCCGCGAGGGCCAGGAGCCGCGCGCGATACGAGGCGACGTAATCCTCGTGCGTATCGAGGCTGATCAGCGCCTCGGGAGCCTTGCGGCGGACGGCGTCGACCACCGCCTCCGCGGCATCGATGGGCATCGCCGCCACGTGGACGACCGGCGCCGACCCGCCGGAAATCCAGGCGTCTGGCAGGTCGCCGGCCTGCACGGCAACCTTGAGCGACCGCTCGCGCGGCGTCCGGTAGATCCAGTGGCGATCTCCGTTCGCTTCATAAACGACCCAGTTCCGGACCGTCGGGCCGGGCACGGCCACGATGCCCGCGCTCGCGATTCCCAGTTTCTCCAGCTCCGCCGCCAGATCGCCGGGAAAGTCGTCGCCACGCCGGGTCACGATGCCGACCGAGGGCTGCCACGGCCGCGCGCCGAGCGCCGCGTAGAGGCTGTTGCCACCGACTGAGGCCATACGCGTCGTGCCATCGGGCAGGACGACGTCGTCGATGGTGAGATTCCCCACCACCACCAGCCGTGGCGGTGGGGTCATCTCACCTCTTTTCGCAGCGCCGCGAATCAACCTATTCGGGTGGGATCTCGCGATAGGCAAGCCCGACGTCGACGCCCTGGTTCCGGTTCAGGACGAACGCTCCGACATACCA
>JBGPEO010000074.1:0-12047 GCA_041482895.1 Candidatus Dormibacteraceae bacterium
GCCTTTTGCTTCAGCTCCTGGCGCAGCTGCTCACCCGACTTGGTGGCAGCGTCGATCACGCTCTGGGCGGTCTTGCGTGCGTCGTCCAGCTTCGCCGCGGCCTCTTTCAAACGCTGCTCCGCCTCGGTGCGCGCCTGTTCCGCCTCTTTCAGCTGCTCGGCGATCGCCCGCTGGCGCGCCTCAGCCAGCTTCACGATCTCCGGATACACGTAGCGGGCGAGGATCGCCAGCATGAGCACGAAGGTGATCAGCTCGACGATCACGGTCCCATTGATCGCAATGACGCCCGCTACGCCGGAGAGGAAAAGCATCTATTTCGCTGGGACGTTTGACAGGAACACGAAACCGAAGGCGAGGTTGATGAAGTACATCGCCTCGACGAGGCCGACGATCGTGAACAGCCACGGGATCATGCGTCCCTGCGCCTCGGGCTGGCGCGCGACCCCACTGATGAATGCATTGCCCGCGAGGCCGTCGCCGAAGGCGGCGCCGATGGCGCCCAAACCAATTGCGAGACCGAATGCCACAAGGGCGCCGGCGAGAACAAGTCCGTGATCTGTCATGTGACCCTCCTAATGATGTTGGTGTTCTAGGCCCTCGCGGGCAGCACCGAAATAGATGACCGTCAGCAGCATGAAGATGAACGCCTGGATGAAACCGATGAAGATGACGTCGAACGCTTTCCAGATTGCGAGGAGCAATGATCCGAGCACAGTTGCCGGCAGGCTCCCTACCACCGGCAGCTGCAGCGTACCGAAGGTGGCGATGAGACCGATCATCACCGCGCCCGCGAAGATGTTGCCAAAGAGACGTAGGGCCAGCGTGGCGGGCTTGACCAGCTCCTCGAGAATGTTCAGCGGAATGAAGACGATGCGGGCCGGCAAGGGCAGCTCGAAGGGCTTCGTGAAGCGTCGCAGAAAGCCGCTGAACCCGAGCACTCGAACGCTGTACCACTGCACGACGAAGAAGACGATCAACCCCATGGCCAGGGTCTGATTCAGGTCGGCGTTCGCACCATGCAGAATCGGGAAGAAGGCGAGCGGCAAGACCTCGATCCAGTTCGCAATCAGGATGTACAGGAAGAGTGTCATGGCGAGCGGGATGATGAAAAGCGCGTCGTCCGAGACGTTGGTCTTGATGAGCGATCGCAGCTGGTCGTAGCCCCATTCGAAGATTGCCTGCACTTTGCTCGGCTCGCCTTCCCTGAGCCTGGAGCGAACCCAGAAGGCGACGGCGAGCGTGGCGGCGATGGCAATGGCGCTCGAGATCAGGCTGTCGTAGTTGAACGTGCACAGGGTCCCGCATCCGAGGTCGATAGTCGGATGGGTGCCGACTGCGGCATCAGAGCTGATCACGCGCGCAGGCCTTGACGCACGCCCGCCGCGACCATCACGAGCTGGGCGAGGCCGATCCCGAGCGCCAGGGTCCACGCCTGGGTGCCAAAGATCAATACCGCGACCAGGACCAGCGAGCTGAAGCCGATCAATCGCCCGAGGCTAGCGATCCGGAATGGTGTTCCGCGCTCCAGCATTCCCAGGATTACGTAGCCGTTGAGCGAACCCACGAGCAGCCCCGCGGCGAGGCCGATGCCAAAGCCAGCATGTCCAGCCAAAGCAGCGGCCACGACAATGGCCGCCGCCAAAACCGCGCAGCCGATCGTCGTCACCCTGAGCACGCCGCCGGACCTCACCTAGAGAGCTCCCTTACCTTCAACCAGATGCCGGCCGCACCGGCAACAAGACCCACGAACAGTCCTATGAGAACGAAGACCGGCGCGGTGTTCAGCGCCTTGTCGAGCGCTACGCCTCCGACGATCGGCAGCAGGACAGCGGCGGCGAGATAGATCCCGATTCCGGCCATATCGGCCCCCGAAGGGCCTGTACTGCGGGTGGGCTCCATGCCCCTTTGAATTCTATCGGGAACCCGAGGTGCCGAGCAGGCGGCGCAGGAACGGCGCAGGCATTCGCCAGCCGGCGTGCTGCAGCAGGTCCGCGACGACGGTTGACACCAGGGCCACCGTGACCACCACGACCACGACGAGGACTCGGCCGTGGCCGAAAAGGGTCAGGCCCAGCGCGCCGAGAAGAGCGCTGGCGGCGTAAAAGACGTAGCAGGTTTGCCGCGCATCCAGGCCGAATGACTGCAGCCGATGGTGGAGGTGCAGCAGGTCCGCGGCCGCCACCGATGCCTTGTGCCGGCGCCGGCGCAGGATCGCCCAGGCGGTGTCGGCGATGGGCACGGCCAGGGCGATGACCGGGACGGCCAGAGCGAAGGCGACGGCGACCTTGGCCACGCCGAGGATCGAGATCATGCCCAGCGCGATGCCCAGGAAATGCGACCCGGAATCGCCCATGAAGATCCGAGCGGGATGGAAGTTGAAGAGCAGGAAGCCGGCGCAGGTTCCGGCGAGCGCCCCACTGAGCTTCACGACGTCGATGTCCTTCAGCTCCCCGGCGGCCAGCATCAAGACCAGCGCCACAATGAAGATCACGCCTGCGGCCAGCCCGTCGACGCCGTCCAGAAAGTTGACGGTGTTCTGCATGCCAAGCAGCCAGAACATGGAGACCGGCGTAATCAGGAGCCCGAGGTCAACTATGTGATGGCCTGGAAGACTAACCGCCGTGATCTCGATGCCATAGACGACCACGGCCAGGAGAGACAGAAGCACCTGGACACCGAGCTTCACCCAGGGGCTCATCGAGCGCCGGTCGTCCAGGATCAAGAGCCCAGCCGCAAGGCCTGAGACCACGAGCACGCCTGGCATGTACTGGTAGTTGGGCAGGAAGATCAGCACAGCGACGGCGAATCCCACGAACATCGCCAGCCCGCCCAGCAGTGGCGTCGGGTTGGGGTGTGCGTGGCGGCCGCCGGGCTGGGCGATCAACCCGATACGACGCGACATGACCATCGCGACCGGCACAACCAACGCGCAGACGGCAAACGCGACCAGCATCGGCCACAGACCCGGAAGCAGGTGGTCGCGCAGGCTCGTCAGCGCGCCGCCGCCGAAGAAGTCAGTCATCAGACGTCAGCTTCGAAACCGCACCGTTGGCGCCAGACGTGCGGATACCCAGGTCTGTAATCGCACCGTTGGCGCCAAACGCGCGGAATTCGGCGGTCAATCAAATGAATATGGGATCGGGAACTTCCGGCAGAGCTCCAGCGCCCGCTCGTGCACCGAGTCGAGAGTCGCCCGGTCGTCGATCCGCTCGACCAGGTCGGCGATGCAGTCGGCGATCGCCACCATCTCGGGCTCGCGCATGCCGCGAGTCGTGACCAGGGGCGTGCCGACACGGACCCCGCTCGGGTTGAACTTGGAGGCCTCGTCGTAGGGGATCGAGTTCCGGTTGAGGGTGATCCCGACAGTCTCGGCGATGTCCTGGACCTGCTTGCCCGTCCGCTTCTGTGGCCGCAGGTCGATGAGCATCAGGTGGTTGTCCGTTCCGCCGCTCACCAGCCGCAGCCCGCGGTCCATCAGGCGCTTGGCCATTGTCTTGGCGTTGACGACGACCTGCTTGGCGTAGACCTTGAACTCCGGCTTCAGGGCCTCGCCGAAGCAGACTGCCTTGGCCGCGATCGCGTGCATCAGCGGCCCACCCTGGATACCCGGGAACACGGCCGAATCGATCGCCTTCTGGCGTTCGGCGCGGCACAGGATGATCGCCCCCCACGCCCCGCGCAGGGTCTTCTGGGTCGTGGTGGTGGTGATGTCCGCATAGGGGATCGGCGATGGGTACTGGCCGCCGGCGACGAGCCCGGCCACGTGGGCCATGTCGACGAAGAAGGTCGCTCCGACCGAGTCGGCGATCTCGCGCATCCGTGCCCAGTCGACGATTCGCGAATAGGCGGAGAACCCGCCGATGATCATCTTGGGGCGCACCTGCTCGGCCAGCTTCGCCATCGCCTCGTAATCAATCCTTTCGGTCTCGCGGTCCACGCCGTACGAATGGATCTCGTAGAGCTTGCCGCTGAAGTTGGCGGGGCTTCCGTGGGTGAGGTGGCCGCCGGCCGAGAGGTCCATGCCCATCACGCGGTCGCCTGGCTGGCACACGGCCATGTACACCGCGGCGTTGGCCTGCGAGCCCGCGTGAGGCTGAACATTCACGTACTCGGCGCCGAACAGCTTCTGCGCGCGGTCGATCGCGAGCTGCTCGATCTTGTCGATCACCTCGCCCGTGCCGCCGTAGTAGCGGCGGCCGGGATAACCCTCGGCGTACTTGTTGGTGAGGAGAGTGCCCAGCGCCTCGAGGATGGCGGGGCTCGTGAGGTTCTCAGAAGCGATCAGCTCGAGGGTCTCGGACTGGCGCTTGAACTCCTTGCGTATGAGGTCTGCGATCTCCGGATCGTCGCGATCGAGCGCCCGAAAGGTCATCGTCGTGATGGGGGTGGTCAACCTCGAAATGCTAGCCGCTGCGAAGGGGCGGCGGCCCCAGCAGCTCCGGCGTCGTGATCGCGCCCTCGCGCAGCACGTGTGGCTCCGGGCCTGTGAGGTCGAGCACGGTGGAGGCCATTCCGCCCGGCGCCGTCCCGCCATCCATCACCGCCATCACTCCCGGCAGGTCGGCGTCGGCGGCGGTCATGGCGGGTTCGCGCCCGTGCAGGTTGGCGCTGGTCGTCATCAGAGGCCCCGCAGCGCGCAGCAGCTCGAGGGCCACCTTGTGCTTGGGGATGCGCACCCCAAGCGTCCCTCCGCCCTTCGCGTACAGGATCAGGGTGAGCGGTCCCGGCCACCAGCGCCGCATCATCGCCTCCGATCGCGAGTCGACATGGACGAAGCCCTCGAGCTGCGACTCCGCGGCCACCATGAGGATCAGCGGGAGCCCAACGGGCCGGCCTTTGATGTGGAACACGCGACGCGTGGCGACCTCATCGTCCGCAGCGGCGCCCAGGCCGTAGACCGTGTCGGTCGGGAAGGCGATCACTCCCCCGCTCCGGATCAGCTGAGCCGCGCGGGTCAAACCCGCGCGCGTCGGTTTCAAAAACCGGGGTCCCCGCGAGCTCACGCCGAAGGCTCTGAGTTCGTGGGGATGGAGGACCATGCTTCGAGGACTCGCTGGTGGCCGGCGAGGTCGCTGTGGATCCGGTGGCCGGCGAAGTGGCGCTTCGCACCATCGACCGCAGTCGAGGCGATGGACGGATCGAGCTCCGCGAGCAGGCGACCGCCGGGGTTGAGGCGGTCCGGCGACTCCGCCAGGAGCCGGGTCACCAGCGCGGACCCGTGATCTTCCGCAAAGATGGCTCGCGCCGGCTGGGCCACGACTTCAGGGGCGAGCACCGAACCGGCCGCGACGTACGGGAGGTTGGCGCAAACAAGGTCGAAGGCCCCGACCAACGGCGCCATCAGGTCGCCGCACACGAGCTCAACGCGACCGGACAAGCCGTGAGCCGCCACGTTGAGCGCCGCAACCTCGAGCGCATCCGGGGCAACATCCGAAGCCACGACCTGGACATTCGGCGCGTAGTGCGCGATCGCGATGGCGATGCAGCCGCTCCCCGTTCCCACATCCGCCACGCGGAGCGGCTTCCCCGCTTCGCGAGCAAGCTCGACCGCGCGCTGCACCAGCGCCTCGGTGTCGGGGTTTGGGATGAGGACCGCATGAGTGACCACGAAGTCCAGGCCCATAAACTCCTTGTGCCCGACGAGATAGGCGACCGGCTCCCCTTTCGCCCGTCTCGCCACCAGCGCGCGATAGCCTGCGAGCTCCGCCTCGGTCAGCGGCCGGTCGAACTTCAGGTACAGGTCGAGCCGCCGCAGCCCAAGCGCGTGAGCGAGCAGTACCTCGGCGTCGAGACGGGGTGAGTCCGGGGCGCGCTTCTGGATGTGGTCTGAGGCGAGCTTCAGGACTTCGAGAACGGTCACTCAGGCTTCGCGCTGCCCTCGAGCAGGGCGGCCCGTTCGGCGTTGACCAGCGCGGCGACCAGCTCGTCGAGGTCGCCATTCATCACCGAGTCCAGCCGGTGAAGCGTGAGCTTGATCCTGTGATCGGTCACGCGGCTTTCCTTGAAGTTATACGTGCGGATCTTCTCCGACCTGCTGCCGGTGCCGACCATGCCGCGCCTCTGCGCCCCAATCTTCTCCTGCTGCTCCGCCAGCTTGATCTCGTACAGCCGCGCCCGCAGCACGCGCAGAGCCTTCTCCTTGTTCTGGAGCTGGGACTTCTCGTCCTGGATGCTGACCATCATGCCGGTCGGCTTATGCGTGATGCGGATCGCCGAGTATGTGGTGTTCACGCTCTGGCCGCCCGGCCCCTGAGAGGTGGAGGTCTTGATCTCGATGTCCTCCGGCTTCAGCTCAACCTCGACTGGATCCGCCTCAGGCATGACCGCGACCGTGGCCGCGGAGGTGTGGATGCGTCCCTGCGCCTCGGTCTTCGGCACCCGCTGCACGCGGTGGACGCCGCCCTCGAACTTCAGCTGAGAGTAGGCGCCATGCCCGTGGACCTCGAACACGACCTTGTCGAAGCCGCCCTTCTCGGTCGGTGACTCCTCGACCACGTCCACCTTCCAGCCCTTGCGCTCAGCCCACTTCGTGTACATGCGAAAGAGGTCGCCGGCAAAGAGCGCCGCTTCCTCCCCACCTTCAGCCCCCTGGATCTCGACCACCACGTCGCGGTCGTCGTTCGGGTCCTTCGGAAGGAGCAGCACCTTGAGCTTCTCGTCGAGCTCCGCGAGCTGCGCCGCCGCGCGGTGCTCCTCAGCTCGCAAATACTCCTGCATTTCCGTGTCTCGTTCGTGCTTCTGCAGCTCGCGCGCGGACTCGACGTCGTGCTGCGCTTTGCGGTAGGCCTCGTACGTCTGCACCGTGTCACGAAGGGTGCGCTGCTCTCGGGCGAGCTTGGTCAGCTGGGCATGGTCGGAGGCGACCTCCGGTTTGGCCATCTCCGCTTCGATCTCCCGATGGCGACGGGCGATGCCGTCGAGACGGTCGATCAATTCCTTTTTCCCGCGTGACCTGGCTCCGCCAGGTGACCGCCGCTGCATGTCCTGGGCAACGACCATCCACTGAATTGGCGGTTTCTCGCAAGGGGGGCCAGGCACCCCTTGTGCCTTTTCACGCCGCTGCTCCGGCGGTTTCCTCCTCGCCCTCGCGCGCGCCGTTGAACGCGGTGATGGCGACCTCGAGCATGTCGTCGGACGGCTCGCGGGTGGTGAACTTCTGCGTCCCGAGGACGGGCAGGAGGAGGACGCGGACCACGGGATTCCGGCGGTGCACGGCCATGAACCGGATGGCCTCGAAGCCGGCGCCCGCGATGATCGGGATCGCCAGCACCCGGCTTGCGATGAGCCAGAACACGTTCGGATGGAAGATCGCGACGATGCTGAAGACGATGACGCTCACGACGAGCACAACGATCAGGAACCCGGTTCCGCAGCGCGGGTGAAGGGTGCTCGCCCGCCGCACTGACGCCACGTCGAGGGGCCAGTCCGATTCAAACGCGTTGATCGTCTTGTGCTCAGCGCCGTGGTACTGGAAAACCCGCCGCACGTCGGGGAGAAGAGCGATCGCGGACAGGTAGCCCAGCACGAGACCGACCCTGATCAGACCCTCGATCAGTACGAACTGGAAGCTCCCGCTGTGGCGCACGGCAACGCCCGCCAGCAGCAGGGGCAGGACGATGAAGATCGTTGCCGCGAAGACCCCCGCCACCGCCACCGAGCCCGTGATCTCTTTCTTGCCGATCACGATGTCCTTGCCGCCGGCGTTCATGTTGGCCGACCAGATGAGCGACTTCATGCCGAGATGCAGCTGCTCGCCGATCAGCGCGAGACCGCGGACGAACGGCAGCTTCCAGATCGGGTTCACGTAGATCGACGCCTTCAGCTCTCCGCGGTCGACCACGATCTCCTTCGTGCTGGGCAGGCGCACGGCGACCGCGTAGTGTCGCTTGCCGCGCATCATCACGCCTTCGATGACGGCCTGGCCGCCATAGAAGAAAGGTTGCTCGGCTTTACCGCCCCGCTTGCCGGGGAGGTCGGCGCGCAGCGCCGGGTGGGGCGCTTCCGTCCCCGTTACCGGAGGGGAAGTCTCCGGTTGGGCCATCTAGGACCGGGTCTTAGCAGCCCGCTTGCGGAACCGCTCGACCTGGCCGCCTGTGTCCACGATCCGCTGCGTGCCCGTGAAGAACGGGTGGCAGACGGAGCAGATCTCGGTCTTGAGCTCCTTGCGCGTCGACCCGGTCGTGAACGTGTTCCCGCACACGCAGGTGACGACCGCATCTTCGTAGTAGGTGGGATGAATCTGTGCTTTCAAGGTCTTGACTCCAAAACGTAGTTTACCGACCGAAGGTCGTCAGCAAGCTGCTGACCTGGAGACTGGCGACTCCCAGGTAGATCACCAGCACAAGCCACGCGCCTCCCATCGCCCACCGGGCGCCCGCTGGAACCGACGCGTAGTACGGGTTGTCGGCAGCGCGGAATCGCGCGATCAGGGTCGGGATGCCGAGCACGGCGATGATGATCAGCAGCGGGCTGACGAAATGCAGGAACAGCGCCGCGACCACGATCATTCCGTAGCCCGCCACCTGGAACCACTTCGAGACCGGCGCCAGGATCCACGCGCCGTCGAGCTGCCAGACCGGGATCAGGTTGAACAGGTTGATGTAAAAGCCGATCAGCGCGGCCAGGAGGAGGACCTGGTTGTGCGTGGCCCCGTACAGGGCAAACGCCGCGGTGGCGCCGATGGTGCCGGCGATCGGCCCGGCGATGCCGATCTCCGCCTGTTTCAGGGCGTCGGTGGGGTGCGACCGCTGGAAGATGGCCGCGCCCATAAAGGGGATGAAGATCGGGGCTGTCGCCGTCATGCCCTGGCGACGGATCTCGAGCACATGGCCCATCTCGTGGACGAAGATCATCGTCACAAGGGCCACGGCGAACCATGGGCCGTAGAACAGCGCGTACCCGCCGAAGCTGATCACGAGCGAGATCAGGGTGCCGGCGGCCGGGATCTTGAAGATCAGCAGTCCGCCGAACTTGACGAAGGCCCAGACCGCGGCCAGCAGCCCGCCCAACCCGCCCATCGCGCCCCTGTTGGCTCCCTGAGAAGGCATCGGGGCGCTGTGTAAGGGCGAATCCGGTGGGATGTCGGACGTGACGGGATAGATCGGAGGCTGGGGAGGAGGCGGTACCTCGTCTCCCTGCCCAGGTAGGAACGGGTCGGTCTGGCTCATCTGCTCAGTAATTGATACCCGGGCCTGGTCACAGCTAATCCCCGGTCCGCTATGAAGAGCTTAAGCCCCTCACCCCGACCCTCTCCCCGAGGGGGAGAGGGAGAGTCTTCAGCTCGGGACGCCGACCACGTGGTGCCGGGTGGTGAGCCGCCGGATCGTGGCATGGCGGCTGGACATGAGGAGCGATGACGTTTCGGCGTAGCCGCTGCCGAAGAGCACCCCGGGCAGGAGCTGGCCGCCCGTCACGCCGGTGATCGCGACCGCGACGTCCGCCGCGGGCACCAGGTCCGCGACGCCGAACGTGCGGCCGGCGAGCTCACCGATCAGGGCACGCTCATCGTCGTTGCGTGGCCACAACCTGGCCTGGAGCTCGCCTCCGAGACAGCGGACCGCGCAGGCCGCGATCAGGGTCGCGTGCAGCCCATCGATCCCGATCGCCGCGTCGATCCCCGTGCCCGGGACGGCGGCCATGACCGCACCCGCGACGTCACCTTCCTCCAGCGTCCGGACGCGCGCCCCGGCCGCGTTGACCTCCGCGATGATCTCCTGGTGCCGCGGGCGGTCGAGGATGACCACCGTCAGGTCCTGCACGCGAGCGTCGCGCGCAAACGCGATGCGGCGAAGGTTGTCGGTGATCGAATCGTCGAGGTCGATGGCCCCGCGTGCTCCGGCGCCGGCCACCATCTTCTCGGCGTACCAGACCGGAGGCAGCTCGGCGAAGCCACCCGGCTCGACCGCCACGAGAATCGATAGCGCGTTCGCCGATCCCCGTGCGACCTGGCTCGCCCCCTCGACGGGAAAGAGCCCGAAGTCGAGGTTGTCGTTGCCGGCCAGCGAAGAGCCGGACGCGAGGTTGGGATCGTTGCGCGGACCGAGCACGATCTTTCCGCCCAGGCCCGCGTCCTCCAGCACTCGCTTCATCGCCTCGCCGGCGATCTCGCTGACCCGGTCGGGATCGCCCTTGCCGAGCAGGCGCGCGCACGCGAGCGCGGCGGCCTCGGTGGCGTGGACGAGCTCGAGCGACAGCTCCCGGCGCGCCTGGAACGAGGGGATCCCCCTTCTCTGCTGCTCCACGGGGGCCTCCTACGAGCCTTCGGTCTCTTCCAGGAGCTCCGCCGGGCGAAGCTCCATCTGGTCGATGCCGCTCTGCAGGAAAGCAGCCCTCACGAAGTCACGGAACAGCGGGTGCGCGCGGTTGGGCCTAGAGCGGAACTCGGGGTGGAACTGGCTGGCCACGAACCAGGGGTGGTTCGCCAGCTCGACGATCTCGACGAGCCGTCCGTTTGGCGACACGCCGCTGAACACCATGCCGGCCTCGCCCATCACCTCACGATATTCGTTGTTGAACTCGAAGCGGTGGCGGTGCCGCTCGTAAACAACCTCCTCGCCGTATGCCTTGTGGGCGAGCGAGCCGGGGAGCAGCTTGCACGGGTAGAGGCCCAGCCTCATCGACCCGCCCATCTGGTCGACGTTTCTCTGTTCGGGCATGAGGTCGATCACCGGCGTCGACGTGAAGGCCGCGAACTCGGTCGAGTTGGCGTCCGGCGCGTCGAGCATCTCCCGCGCGAAATCGATCACCGCGCACTGCATGCCCAGGCACAGACCAAGGTATGGGATGCGGTTGTGGCGCGCGTAGCGCGAAGCCTGCACCTTGCCCTCGATGCCGCGGTACCCGAATCCACCCGGCACGACGATGCCCGCCACGCCCATGAGCGGAGACATGTCTCCCGCGTCCAGCTTCTCCGATGACACCCAGCGGATGTCGATCGCCAGGTTGTGGTGGATACCGGCGTGCTTGAGCGACTCGATGACGCTGAGATAAGCGTCCGGGAGGGACACGTACTTGCCGACCAGCGCAATCGGCACAGTGGCTTTCGGGTGCTTGATCCGGTCGACGAGCTGGGTCCACGGCGCGAGGTCCGGCGCGTGAGCCGCCTCGTCGAGCTCGAAATGCCTGGCCATCACCTTGCCGAGCCCCGCGGCTTCCAGCATCAGGGGCACCTCATAGATCGAGTCGACGTCGGGCACGGAGACGACCGCCTCGCGAGGCACGTCGGTGAAGAGCGCGATCTTCTCCTTGAGGTCCTGATCGATCGCGATCTCCGAGCGGCAGACGATCGCGTCGGGCTGAATTCCGATGGCGCGGAGGGCCTGCACCGAGTGCTGCGTCGGCTTCGTCTTCATCTCGTGTCCGTGCACAACGGGCACCAGGGAGCAGTGCACGTAGAAGACGTTCTGGCGGCCGAGGTCGTTCTTGAGCTGGCGGATCGCCTCGAGGAACGGGAGGCTCTCGATGTCGCCGACCGTCCCCCCCACCTCCACCACGACGACGTCGACCTGCGGATCGCGCGACGCGCGGAGGATCTTCTCCTTGATCACGTTGGTGACGTGAGGGATCACCTGCACAGTGGCGCCGAGATAGTCGCCCCGCCGCTCGCGCGCGATGACCTCCTGGTAGATCTTGCCGGTGGTCACGTTGGAGGCGACGGTCAGGTTCTCGTCGACGAAGCGCTCGTAGTGCCCGAGGTCCAGGTCCGTCTCGGCGCCGTCATCCGTAACGAAAACCTCGCCGTGCTGGTAAGGGCTCATCGTGCCCGGGTCGACGTTGAGGTACGGGTCGAGCTTCTGAAGGGAGACGGAGAGGTGGCGGGCCTTCAGGATGTTCCCGATCGACGCCGCAGTGATGCCCTTTCCCAACGAGGAGACGACACCCCCGGTCACGAAAACGTACTTCGACATTCAGACCTCCAGGGCGGTTTTAAGGAGTCTACCGGACTTCGTTATGAGAGGGAACCCGGAGGTGGTCTCATGCGGTGGTTGCACCACTCGCCGCTGACGATTCTTCCATGAACTCGGTCAGTCTCTGGGCTGGTGAACGCC
>JBGPEO010000075.1:0-11862 GCA_041482895.1 Candidatus Dormibacteraceae bacterium
AGGGTCGGCGAATGCCGCTCAACGATTCGTGGATCGCAGCCACAGCGATAGCCCACCACCTCCCAGTCGCGGCGCAGGACTCCGGCTACGACGGTGTTCCGGGACTCCAGGTCATTCGCGTCTAAGCGCCGGTCAGGAAGTCCGCAAAAGTCTCGGCCAGCGACTCGATCGGACGCCGATAGCGATCTAATCGGCTCGGCCTATCGCTGCCGGCCGGGCGGAAATGCAGTTCGTAATTCGGGCCAACGCTTGCGGCGAGATTGGGGATCACGTCGCTCGGAATGACGAGGCAGGTTTCGTGGAAGCGGCGTTCCGTCACCATCCAGCCGAGCGCCACCAGAAACGTGGTCGGTGAGGGCACGAAGTTCGACCTGTTGACCAGGATCTTTCGATAAGCGTCCGGCTCCGGGAGCTGGCCCGTCTTGACCTGTATTCCGATTGTCGCCCCTGTCGCCAGGCGTCTGATCAAGATCTCGTTGGTCTCGTTGTCGGGAAATGGCCGGAACAGGCCGCAGTCTTCGAGGAAGGCCAGCCGCCGCACCACCTCCTGCTCGCCCCAGAAGCCGATGAGCCTGTCTTCGTCCGATGGCTGCTCCGGCTCGAGTGCCAGGGCCGGCTCAAGCCTCTTGGCGCCGAGGCGCTCCGCGAGCTTGTCGAACGGCACGAGGTCTTCTGACCAGCTGTGGCCAGGGATCGGACGGATTGGCATATCGGCCACCAGCATCACGCGCCCGCGGTCAACGATCCTCGCGGCTTTCTTCTTGAACGTGGCGGCGTCGGCCACCAATGCAAAGGGTCCGAGGTGATCGCCATCCAGGTGCACGGCGATGACGAGCTGCTCTGGCGTGAAGAGGTGGTTCTCATAGACCGCGATTGGAGCCTCGAGGCCGTGAAGCGATGTCTTGCCTTTGATCTGCAATGCGAGGTAGGCGCCGTCCTCGAGCCGGTGAACCACCGCGTCTAGGCCGCGGTCGAGCAATGGCAGGAAGACGTGCAGCCCGCCGCCTGATTGCGTGATCAGGGGCGCCCAGACCAGGAACTCGGCCGCCTGGCCGATCGGATCTTGGCTGCCATGGGGCCAGCTGGCGTCTGGGTCGGGCATCGGTGCCGCAGAGCGTAGTCGGCGCTTCACCTTCCGGCAAAGGGCAAAATCGTGAAATGCGAATCGCCGTGCTGTGCGACATCCATGGCAACCTGCCGGCTCTGCAAGCTGTCCTTGCCGAGGTCGAGAAAACCGGCGTGGACCTGGTCGTCTTTGGCGGGGACGTGGCTGCGGGTCCCATGCCGGTCGAAACGATCGAGGTGCTGGCCGGCTTCAGCGGCCCAGCCCGCTTCGTACGCGGGAATGCAGACCGTCTGATGGTGGAGTCGTTCGACGGTATGCCACAGGCCGGTAAGGCATTGGACTTATGGCCTGCGAGCATGCTCAGCCGCACCCACCGCGATTTCCTGAGCAGCTTCGAGCCGTTCGTAGAGGTTGCGGTCGATGGGCTTGGCATCGTGGTCTGCTGTCACGCCGGTCTCGACAGCGACGAGCTGCCCATCATCACACCGGCTACACCGGACTCGGTGATTGCCGAGGCTTTGGCATCCGCACACGGCCGCCTGGTGGTTGCCGGGCACACGCACATGCAGTTCGACCGCCGGGTCGCCAGTGGACGGATGGTCAACGCGGGCAGCGTTGGCAAGCCCTACGCGGACCAGCCCGGCGCCTATTGGGCGCTGCTCGGTCCCGAGGTCGAGCTCCGCCGGACCGCATATGACTTTGCAGCCGCGGCCGAGGCTGTGCGCCGCACCGCGGTCCCGGAGCGCGAGGAGTTGGCCGCGGACATCGTCCGGCCACCGACCGCCGAGGAGGCAATCACGGTGTTCGAGAACATGGCGGGACGGCCTTATCCGCCCTAAGGCAATCCCAGGAGTCGCTTGCCATTGTCGAGCAGAACTTTCTGAAGGACTGCTTCTGGTAGATCCAGGCCGCTGAGCTCGTCGATGCACCGCTTCGGCTGGATGAACGGGTAGTCGCTCCCGAACAGGAACTGGTCCTGCAGCCGGCCCTTCATGTCGCGCAGCACCTCGGCCGGGATGTAGCGCGGCGCCCAGCCCGAGATGTCGATGTAGATGTTCGACTTGTGCAGTGCCATCGCGAGCAGCTCCAGGTGCCATGGGTAGCCGAAGTGCGCGGCGATGATCTTCAAGTCCGGAAATGAGGCGGCCGCTGCGTCCAGGCGGATCGGACGCGCGTAGTCGAGGCGGATGCCCTGCCCGCCCGGCTGCCCGCCGCCGATCCCGCTCGTACCGGTGTGGAACAGGAGTACGAGGCCCAGCTCCTCGCATCGCTCGTAGAGCGGCCAGTGCCGTTCGTCGTCAGGCGCGAAGGCTTGCAAGGAGGGATGCAGCTTGACACCCTTCAGGCCCAGCTCAGCGATGCCGTCCAGCTCCGCGACCGCGCGCGCGCCCTTGAGGGGATCGACGCTGCCGAATCCCACGAACGTCTTCGGGTGGTCCTTGCAGGCCTGCGCGACCAGCTCGTTCGGCACTCGCGGCCGGCCCGTCGCCGTCTCGGCGTCCCAGGCCAGCAGCACCGCCATGACGTCCAGCTCTTCGTAGTCGCCTGCCAGCTCGTCGAGCGAGCGCCGCACCACCTTGGATCGGAAATAGGTTTCGGCCGCCTCGACATACCCCTTCATGGAGGTGTCGAGCCACTCGGGGGTGGGGAGGTGAACGTGGAAATCGATCGCTTTCACGTCAGGGTGATGATTAGCTTGATGCAAGCCTCGCTGCTGGTGCTGGCGGGTGGCGACAGCAGGCGGATGGGCCGCCCCAAAGCCTGGCTGGAGGTGGGGGACACCTACCTGCTCCGATACGTGGCGGAACGCCTGGCTCCGGCGTTCTCTGAGGTGTTGGTCTCGTTCGCCGAGCCGGAGCAGCTCGAGGAGCCGGTGCCCTACAGGGTCGTGTTCGACCGGAGGACGTCCGCGGGTCCGCTTGCGGGGCTCGAGGCCGGGCTGGTCGCGGCGCGCAACGAGGTGATCTTCGCCGTCGCGTGCGACATGCCGTACGTAACGCAGGAGATAGCGCAGCTCGCCGTGGTTGCCGCACGCCGATGCGATGCCGCGATCCCACGGATCGATGGGCGCCCCGAGCCGGTTTGCGGGGCCTACCGGCGCTCGGCCTTGCCGTTCATCACCGGGGCGGTCAACACGGGCCGTTTGAAGGCGGGCGACCTGTCGGCCGAGCTGGACGTCACGTGGCTCGAAGACCTGGATCCACAGCTGTTCAGGAGCCTCAACACTCCGCAAGACCTCGAGCGGTTCTATGCCGAATTTGCGTCGCAGCGATAATGGACTAGCGCTTTGAAAATCGTCGTCACGGTCAAACAGGTCCCGGATCCCAATTCCTCGCTCGCCCTGGAGGCGGACAACTCCCTTTCGCGCGAGAAGGAGGTGGTCCTCGACCCCGGCGACGAGTGCGGAGTCGAGGAGGCCTTGCTGCTCAAGGAGGCGCATGGTGGCGAGGTCGTCCTGGTCTCGATGGGTCCTGAGCGCGCGAAGGACGCCATCCGCAAGGGCCTTTCGATGGGCGCCGACCGTGGCATCCTGATCACCGACCCACAACTGGCCGGGGCCGACGCGCTGCTCACGGCCCGCGCTCTAGCCGCCGCGATCAAGGGCGAGAGCCCGGACCTCGTGATCTGCGGTACCGAGTCCTATGACGGCAGCACCGGCATGGTGCCTCCGATGCTCGCGGAGCTCCTGGGCCTGCCCCAGCTGACCGTGGCGAAGAAGGTAGAGGTCGACGGCTCTAGTCTGAAGGTCCACCGCCAGACAGCCGACGGATACGAGGTCCTCGAGGCTTCGATGCCGGCCCTCATCACGGTGACTGCCGCCATCGCCGAGCCTCGCTACGCCTCGCTGAAGGGCATCATGGCAGCGCGCTCCAAGGAGATCAAGCTGGTCGGTCTTGGCGACCTGGGCATCGAGCGTGGTGAGGCCGCCGAGACGATCGAGGGACTCACCGACGCTGAGGTGCGCAAAGCCGGTGTCGTGATCGAGTTCGACGGGACCGCGATCGATCGCATCATTCAGGTGCTCACGGAGGCGAAGGTCGTCTAAGCGTTGGGAAAGATCTGGGTGTATGCGGAGCTGAGCCAGGGCAAGCTGGCGCCCACCGTGCTCGAGCTTCTGGCGAAGGCACGCGAGCTGGGCGATGTGGAGGCGATCGCGCTGGGCACCGGCGCCAAGGCGGCAACCGAGACGCTCGGCAAGCACGGCGCGAAGGTCGTCCACGTCAACGAGGACAAGGCCTTCGACGACTACCTCGCCGAACCGGCGACCGACGCGCTGGCCGCGCTCTACAAGCAGGGCGCACCCGACCTGATCCTGTTCGGCTTCACGTCCGACTCACGCGACGTGGCCGGCCGCCTCGCCGCGCGGCTCGAGGTCGGACTGATCTCGAACGCGGCCGACGTCGTTGCGAAGGACGGGGGATTTGTCGCCAGGGTGTCTTACTTCGGCGGCGCGAAGATCGCCTCGATGAAGGCGAACCAGAAGCCGGCGATCGTGCTCGTCCGTCCCAAGTCCTTCGAAGCCTCGGAGGTGGGCGGAACCGCGGAGGTCAAGGACCTCGCCGTCTCGATCGACGCCGGCTCCAAGCGCGCGCACATCGTCGAGCGCGTGGTCGAAGCCTCGGAGAAGGTGAAGCTCGAGGACGCGAGGGTCGTGATCGCCGGCGGGCGTGGCATGGGTGGCCCGGACAACTTCCCGCTGCTAGAGGACCTCGCTGGCGCGCTGGGCGGCGCCGTCGGCGCGAGCCGCGCCGTGGTCGACGCCGGCTGGGTGCCGTACTCGATGCAGGTGGGGCAGACCGGGAAGTCGGTGCGCCCCGGCGTCTACATCGCGGTCGGCATCTCGGGCGCGATGCAGCACACGGTTGGCATGAAAGCTTCGAAGGTGATCATCGCGATCAACAAGGACGCCGAGGCGCCGATCATGAAGATGGCCGACCTCGGAGTCGTCGGCGACGCGCTCAAGATCGTCCCCGCGCTCACTGCCGCAGTGAAGGCCAAAAAGCGCTAATCGCTCCCGGCCGGGTCGGAATTTTGCCATTCGGGCACAGTTGGCGGTATCCCTCGCAAGGGATGCAGCCAAAAGGGCACAGTTGGTCGCATCCGGAGCGCAAATGCAGCCTAAAGGGCACAGTTGGTCGCATGAACTCTCGCGGGCCGCGCTTTGGATAGGGGAGAGGCCGAAGGCCTGCTTCGCGAGCGCGTGCGGCTCCGCGTGGACAAGGACTTCGAAGCCGCCGACGTTCTCCGCGAACGGTTGCGCGCGGGCGGGTGGGAAGTCGTCGACAGCGCCGAAGGGAGCGAGCTCAAGGCACTGAAGGCGCCGCCCAGCACGACGCCGGGTGCGACGCCACGGGCTGTCACGCTGCTCACGGTCGTGCATGGCTGGAAGCCGGACGCCGAGCGCTGGTTGCTCTCCGTGTTCACGCACTGCAAGGCCGACTTCGAGGCCCTCATCGTGGACAACTCGGGCGATACCCGCATCGCGGTCTGGTTGGAAGGCCGCGCGGCCGAGCGCTTCCGGTCGATCAGGCTCGAGCCTCCCCTGGGATTCGCGGCGGCGGTCAACGCGGGAATCGACGCCGCGGCCGGCGAGGTGGTCATCCTCTTCGACTCGGGCGTGGACCTGACCGGGGACGCTGTGTCGCCGCTCGTGGAGGCGCTCGCCGATCCATCCGTTGTGTTGGCGGGGCCGTACGGCCTGCGCGGCCAGGGGACGCCGAAAGAGTTCGCCGCGAGCCCTGGGCCGGAGGTCGACGCCATCGAGGGCTACTGCATGGCCTTCCGGCGCGCCGACGCGCAAGCCCTGGAGGGCTTCGACCCGAGGTTCCAGTTCTACCGCATCGCGGACATCGAGTTCAGCTTCCGGCTGCGGGATCGGGGCGGGCGCGCCGTGGTCGTTCCGAACCTGCCGCTCGAGAAGCACGAGCACCGGCTGTGGGAGGCGACGGATCCGAAGGAGCGCCAGCGCCTGTCAAAGCGCAACATGTACCGCTTCCTCGACCGGTGGGGCAGCCGAACGGACCTCCTCGTCCGCTGATTGCTCATCGCGCGCGCGCCGTGCGCACCTTCGGTGCTCCAGGCACTTCTAGAATTCCCCCGGTGGGCGACGACTACCCGGCCCGGATCTCTGACCTGAAATCCAGGCGGGCCAAGAACCTCGCCATGGGCGGCGAGGAGCGGATCGCCAAGCAGCACCAGCGCGGCAAGCTGACGGTGCGCGAGCGCCTCGACCTCCTCTTCGACAAGGACACCTTCGTCGAGCTCGGGCTGCTCGCCCACCAGCAGCCGGTGCGCGGCGGCGAGTCAGACCCGGACGGAACGCCGGCAGACGGCGTCGTCACGGGCCACGGTCTGGTCGAGGGACGCCAGGTGTGGGTCATCGCCTACGACTTCACGGTGATGGCCGGATCGATGGGCGCGGTCGGCGAGCAGTTCAAAGCCGCGCGAGTACGCGAGCTCGCGCTCCGCTATCGCAAGCCGATCGTCTGGCTCCTGGATTCTGCCGGGGCGCGCATCCAGGAGGCCGCGGGCTCGACCTTCGCGGGCACCGGCTACCTCTTCGCGGACCAGGTGGTCATGTCGGGCGTGATCCCGCAGGTCGCGGCCATGCTGGGACCCTGTGCCGCGGGAACCGCCTACATCCCCGGCCTCGCCGACTTCGTGCCCATGGTCAAGGAGACCTCGTCGATGTCGCTCGGCGGAGCGCGCCTGGTGAAGGCGGCGACGGGGGAGGACGTGACGGATCACGACATGGGCGGGTCGCAGGTCCACTGCTACGAATCCGGCGTGGGCGACAACGAGGTCGCGGACGACCGCGAGTGCATAGAGATGGTGCGGAAGTTCCTGTCATACCTGCCGTCGAGCAACACGGAAGCGGCACCCTTCGTCGAGTCCGCTGATCCGGCCGATCGCCTGGTGGAGGGCCTGGACAAGATCGTCCCGGTCAGCCCTCGCTCCGCCTACGACATGAGGCGCGTGATCAAAGCGGTGTTCGACCATGACAGCTGGTTCGAGATAAAGCCCACATGGGCCAAGAACATCGTGATCGGGCTCGCCCGCGCCGGCGGCCATCCGGTCGGGGTGGTGGCGAATCAGCCGATGCAGAAGGGCGGCACCCTCGACTCGGATTCGGCTGACAAGGCGGCGCGCTTCATCCGCATGTGCGACGCCTTCAACATCCCTCTCGTCTACCTGATGGACGTGCCCGGCTTCATCGTCGGGTCGCAGGTGGAAAAGGACGGCATCATCCGCCACGGCGCCAAGATGCTCTACGCGACGGCCGAAGCGACCGTGCCGAAGGTGACCGTCATCATGCGCAAGGCGTACGGCGCCGGGTACTACGTGATGTGCGGCAAGGGTTACGGACCGGACGTGCTGGTCGCTTGGCCGCTGGCCGAGATCTCGGTGATGGGACCCGAGGGCGCGGTCAACATCATCTTCAACAAGCAGATCGAAGCCGCGGCCGACCCGGCTGCCGCGCGCGCGCAGATGATCGAGGCGATCCGCGCGCAGATCAACCCGTACCTCGCCGCCGGCTGGGCGATGATCGACGACGTCATCGACCCGGCCGAGACCCGCCGCGTCATCATCCGGGGGATCGAGCAGGCGGGCGACAAGGTCGTCGACCGGCCCTGGCGCAAGCACGGAAACATCCCGGTCTAGATGGGCAAAGTAATCGTCAGCGCGGCTCTCACCGGTGTGCTGGCGACCCGCGATCAGTGCCCCGCGATCCCTTACACCCCTACAGAGATCGCGGACGAGGCGAAGCGCGCCGCGGACGCGGGCGCTGCGATCGTCCACATCCACGCCCGCACCCCCCAGGGCGGGCCCGACTGGAGCGTCGAAACCTTCTCCCAGATCTTCCAGGAGGTGCGCGCCCGCACCGACGTGATCATCAACTTCTCGACCGGGGCGGTGGGCGTTCCGGCCAAGGAGCGCGTGGCGCATATTCGCGAGCTGAAACCGGAAATGGCCGCGCTGAACATGGGCTCCATGAACTACGCGATCTACTCGGAGAAGAAGAAGGCCTTTTATCACGACCACGTCTTTGCGAACCCCTTCAGCGACATCCAGATGTTCCTCGAGACCATGAAGAGCGCGGGGGTCCGGCCTGAGATGGAATGCTTCGACGCGGGGCACATCGGCAACACCAGGCCGCTCATCGACATGGGCGTGCTCGACGCCCCGTACCAGTTCAGCCTCATCATGGGTGTCCTCGGCGGCATCCCCGGCACGACGCGGCACCTGGTCGACCAGGTCGATTCGCTGCCGCAGGGCTCGCACTGGCAGGTGATCGGCATCGGACTCAACCAGTGGCCGCTGGTGGCGGCGGCGATCGCGATGGGCGGCAACGTGCGGGTGGGCCTGGAGGACAACTTTTACCTGGAGCGAGGAAAGATGGCGAAGAGCAACGGGGACCTGGTCGAGAAAGCCTGCCGCCTGGCGCACGACCTGGGCCGAGAGGTGGCGACACCCGCCGAAGCAAGAGCGCAGCTAGGCCTTTCCCTCGAGCCTCGTATCCCCTCTCCCCGTCGGGGAGCAATCAGTGAGTCCGATCCTGATCGCGCTCGCGCGCAGGGTCAGGGTGAGGGGCTTAAGCGGGTATGAGCGTGGAAGTCAAAGCGGAGCTCGTTGGCAGCGTCTGGAAGATCACCTCGAGGCCCGGCGACGAGGTCGCGGAAGAGGCGGTCCTCCTCATCCTCGAGTCGATGAAGATGGAGATCGAGGTCACCGCCCCGCGCGCGGGCACTGTGAGGGAGATCCGGGTCAAGGAGACGGACGTGGTCAAAGAAGGCCAGGTGCTGGTAGTGCTCGAGTGACCAGGCCCGCCCAGCTCCTTCTCGAGCACCAGCGGCTGGTCGAGCGCGAGCGCGGGCTGCGCGACAACATCGAGCGGGCCAACGCGCGGCTCGAATCAGATCCGGAGATCGTCGAGCGGGAGGAAACGCTCGCCGAGGCACGTGCGGCACAGGAGGCGGCGGCGGCCCGGCTTGGCGAGTCGGACCACGAGCGAGAGGGGCATCGTACGCGCCTGCGCACGCGCGAGAAGGAGCTGATGAGCGGGCGCATCCGCAGCCCGAGCGAACTGTTGCTGATGTCCGAAGAGGTGAAGCACATGAAAGAGCGCTTCGCCGAGGAGGAGGATGCAGAGATGAAGCTCATGGAGGACGCGGATGCTGCGGACGAGGCATTTCGCGAAGCCACAAATCAGCTCGAGCAGGCTCGCAAGCAGTCCGCATCGGACGAACCTGAGATTCGATCGGAGCTTGTGACATGGACCACCGAGCTCGCCGAGGTCGAGTCTGAGCGCGACGCGATCTGGGAGCAGGTGCCGCCTACGGCACAAGCCGCCTATTCACGCATGCGCTTGAGGCCGGCGGTGGCCCAGGTCGTCAACAACCAGTGCTCGGCCTGCCACGTCACGGTCACGTCATCCGGCATGCAGAAGCTGCGCGCGGGCGACGAGCTCGTCCATTGCGAGAACTGCGGCCGCATCCTGGTCCGCGACTGAAAACCCTTCGTCTTTACACAGACGGGGGGGCGCGAGGCAACCCAGGGCCGGCGGGTCTAGGCGTCGTGATCGAAGACGAGAACGGCATGCGCCTGCAAGGGCTGCACCGGTTTTTGGGCAAGGCGACCAACAACGAGGCCGAGTACGAAGCGCTGATCGAAGGCCTCAAAGCCGTTTCGGAGTTGAAGCCCGACCGGCTGGAGATCTTCCTCGACTCGAAGCTGGTGGTGGAGCAGGTCAATGGGCGGTGGAAGGTCAAAGAGGCCCGCCTGCAATCCCTGCTGACGAAGGCGAAGGAGCTGCTGGCCGGCTTTTCCGAGGTCGAGATCAAGCACGTCGAGCGGGATCGCAACAAGGGCGCCGATGCGCTCGCCAACATGGCGATGGACGCCCACGTTAAGAAACCGACGGCGGCTGGGTAGACTTAACCCGGGCCGAGGCGGACGGGTGACCGCCGACCTTAATTGAATACGGTTGGAGGAAAGTCCGGGCTCCACAGAGCAGGGCGCTGGGTAACACCCAGTCGGGGCGACCCGAAGGAAAGTGCCACAGAAAATTACCGCCGGGCAGTGCGTGTCTCCGGAGACGAGCTGTCAGGTAAGGGTGAAAAGGTGGGGTAAGAGCCCACCGGCGGCCGGGTGACCGGCCGGCCAGGCAAACCCCGCCCGGAGCAAGACCAAATAGGAGGGCGTTTAAGGCGGCTCGCCCCAGTCCTCGGGTATCGGTCGCTAGAGACGCCGGGCAACCGGCGTCCCAGACAGATGGTCACCGGTCCCGCAAGGGATACAGAACCCGGCTTACGCGCCGCTCTCGGCCCACAACCCCATACCGAATTCGAAATTCGAGTTCAGACTGGCCTCCAGGAGGACTGTAAGTCGCGGGTACCAGTACCCTTTTAGTACCCACACACGTGTTCGGTCGAGTTCGATTCGGAGTGATTCGACCACCTCTCTGAACTCAGGCGGACAGAATGTCAAAGGGCTTGTCGCGGCGACCTACTGTGGCCCCGACCAGCGGCGATGAATTAACCACGAGCGATCTCACCGCACAGCGCATCTTCGGCCGCCAGAATGGGTGCAGGACTGTAAGCCAGCGGCGACCTTATGTATCCCTCGAGCCCCTGGCCAGTCCCTCCAGGCCAATCGTTCAAATCGGCCGGGGCGGGCGCTCAATGAACCTTACGGCGCTTCTGAGGGCGTTGGCCAAGCTGGGTCGGCCAGCCGACGCCAAACATCGAGCGGCACCGGCCAGCGCATCACCGGGCGGTCCGGCCCGCTCAGCGAGGTCGGTCCTGTATCTACGACATTTCTACCACCACGGCCAGCGGGTGGCGGCACGTCGCGGACGTATACGTCAGAGACCTTGCCCAACACCTCGATCGCGCACGAAAGCTGCCAGCGGTGAAGGATGCGGGTCCTGCGCATTCTTGTGAGGATGGTGCGATGAAGCTCCGCCGAAAGCGCGGCCTTAACCGCCTCATCGCCACCCCAGTCGGGGCCGTCTAGGCGAACGGCACGAGGACCAGTTACTGCATCGTCCTGGTATGTCAAATCGGTGACCCCCGACCACAGGAGTTCCATGTGACCTGGGAGCAACAAAAGGACCAGCGAGAAACCTCCGAGGTCTTGATGCGGAACAAGGACGACTCCGACCTGTGGACCATAGTCAGTGACCGTTACTGATGCACGGTCCACATTCGTGGGCTGTTCCGCATCCAGGACCTGACCGAGAAGAGCAAGCGCGTGATCCAGGAGCGGGGGCCGCGACATCGGATGCAGCCTACTGGTTTATGACTCCCAGCCGATCGGTTGCAGCCATTTCATCGATCGCCTCTTCGAGCGCCCTGCGCCGCTTCGGGCTGAATTCGCCAGGCCGATTCACCCGCGCCCTGCATGCGGTCGCTAACGGTGAGCAGATCCGCCGAAGTCGCAGCGTTGCAGCCGATGTCACGCGATGTCCCAAGAGACCGCCTCCTGCTGCCGGACCGGCTCGCCTACTCCTGGGAGAAGCGGCCCGAATCCTTGGCATCGGGCGGAGCCCTTGCCTGGCAGTTAGTTCGTGGCGGTGAGACCCCGCCCGTGCGGGGTAGCCGGCCGCGTGCTGGTTCGAGCGGTCAGCGTCGGTCTTCTTGGAGAACGACTTGGCCCGGTCGGAGCCATCGGGATGGGCCAACGCGACGGGTGGGTCTATGAAGTCTCCCGCTCGGAAGTCGGGCCGTCCTGTGGCGTCGCACTCGGCTCGTCCGTAGATTTCTCTGGTTCGGTGGCTGCGACCGACTGGTCAG
>JBGPEO010000076.1:0-11820 GCA_041482895.1 Candidatus Dormibacteraceae bacterium
CTTTCCGAGGTCGCCGAGGTCGCCGTTGCTCGAGACTTCCAGCGAGCCGCTCAGATCTCGGTTCGCAACCCGTTCGACAAAGGCGATGTACTGGGTGATCGTCTGCTGCAGCTTCTCCTTGGCTTCACGCTCGCGGTCGCCAAAGTCACGCAGCTGCTGCACCATCCGCGAGAGGGCACCGGAAAGCGTGCCGATCTCGTCACGGCGATTGAGTCGCGGAGTCTCGATGACCTCTCCCGCAGCGATGCGCTCGGCCGCCTTTGTGATCGCCACCAGCGGCCCCGAGATGCTTCGCGCGATCCAGATGCCCCCGGCCAAGGTGACGACTACGGCGAGCGCGAATATGGCGGCGATGATGAGCCGCGCCGTGCTGGCGGCGTTGGAGGATGCCGCCAGGTCCGCCCCGATGCTCCGGTCGATCTCGGCCGCCATAGCGGCCACCGTCGTGCGGATGGCGTCCGTCAGCTGCTTGCCATCTGCCAGCTTCGCCACCGCCGCCAGCTGCCCGTCGGAGCCTGTGCGCACGAGGGCGATCTCGGACGCCTGATAGGTTTCCCGGTCCTGGAGCTGTTGGGTCAGAGTTGCAAGGAGGGGCTGCAGGCGTGGGTCTGCGGCCGCGACATTGGTAAGGCTGGCGATGTCGGCGGGGATGGCCGCCTTACCGCTCAGATACGGATCGAGGAAGCTGTCGACTCCACCTCGAGTCGTCTGGCCGGAGAGGATGAAGCCGCGCACACCGGTCTCCTCGTTGAGCGCCTGGATCAGGATGTCGTTGCTCGCCGTCCGAGCGGCGGTCTGGGTGACTACCAGGTTGGCCGCCTGCTCCATCTGTCCTATCTGGACGAAGGTCACCCCTGCAATGGCCAGCATGATCAAGAGGATCAAGCCGTAGCCGGCAAGGATGCGCGCAAAAATTTTCGGGGACATGACTCTAAGCCTCCTCGGCCGGTGGATTTGTGGATTCCGCTCGTCGCGCCGCCGTCACCAGCGCGCTCAGGTCGATGACAGTGGAGAGATCCGCCGTCCGGCCGCCGAAGGCGGGGCTGCTCAAGCCGTGGTCCACGGTCAGAAGGGCAGCGTCGACGGCGTTCAGTCCGTGCATCCGGTCGACCCAGACTCCGGCGAGCGCTCCCTCTGACTCGACGATGAGGATCCTCTCCGGGCGCTCCGCGCGGTGTTCGGGCAGGCCCAAGAACCCTCGGACGTCGAGGACCGGGACGATGTCGCCCCGGACGGTGGTCAAGCCGGCGAACAAGAAGGGCAGGCCTGGGATGTGCGTGATCGACTCCAGCGAGACCACCTCGCGCACGGAGTGGAGCGGCGCCAGGAATCGCTCCTCCCCCAGTGTGAAGCCGAGCATCGGCTCCGTCCCGGAGCCCGCAGTCGCCGCAACGGGCATCGCCAGCCTCCGGGCTCGCTCGGCGAGGATGGCGTCGGAATCTGCGGTCATGCAGATAGGCCCTCCAGGTCAGGTTCGACAATGCGGTGCAGCTCTCCGGCCGTGATCCCCTGACCGCCCTGGAGCCTCCCGTTCGTGGGCAGCAGGCGAAGGAGGCGGCGCGCCGTCTCCGCTGAGCGCATCGCGCCGGTCTCGTCACCGAGAAGCCGTAACTCGTTGCTCAGCCCGTAATAGGCGAGTGCGAAGTCCCGATCCAGGTAGATCGCCTTCCTGAACGCCTTGACGGCGAGCTCCGTTTCGTTTTGCCCGGCGTAGATCATCCCCAGCAGTTGATATGCATCGGCAGCAGTCGGGTCGAGGTCAATTGCCTGGCAACACCAGTCCCGCCCTTCGGCGTAGCGCCCTGCGTCTCCGGCGGTGCGCGCGGCCCGAAGGCACTCTTCCGGCGTGGTCGGACTGAGGCTGCGGCTGGTCCCGGAGACGGGAACTCCGAAGCTCACTTCGTCAGACAGGACAACCGGTCGCGTGCCGGCGGACGCTGGCTGAGTCGCCTCGGTCTTGGCCGATTCGACGCGGTGTTGAGGACGCCGGTAGGCGGTCGTCTCATAGGCGTTGACCACATCGAAACCGGCAAAGACCTGGGCATCGGGCTCCGACGGGCCGACAAGAAGCCAGCCGCCGGGCGTGAGTGCGGACAGCAGTCGACTGGCCACCACCTTGGCGGTCGGCTGCCCGAAGTACATCGTCACGTTGCGACACAGGATCAGGTCCATCGCCGAAGCCCCCGAGCCATAGGTGTCAGCGTCGACCAGGTTGAGCATCGAGAACGTCACCATCGTCCTGATCTCGTCGGTGACGACCATGCGATCGCCGTGCGGCGTGGTGTAGCGCGACATCAGGACCGGGTCGGTGTCGCGAAACGACCAGAGCCCGTAACTTCCACTCCGGGCTCGTCGGAGCGACTCGGAGTTGAGATCGGTGCCGAGGATGATGATCGTCCATCGCTCCGGGTCCGGAATCAGCTCACGCACCAGGATCGCCAGTGAATAAGCCTCCTCCCCGGTTGCACATCCGGCGCTCCAGATCCTCAACCAGGGGTGCTCCTCGCGGTGCCGCTGCTCGATCAGAGCCGGCAGCACCCGCTCGCGGAGGAGGTCGAAATGCGGCTTGTTGCGGAAGAAATATGTCTCGCCAATCGCCAGGGAGCGGATGAATGCGCTCCAGGCGTGTCCGGCCAGGCTCTCCCCTCGGAGGCGCTCTGCAAAAGCCGGCCAATCGGGGCACCCAGCAGCGTCCCGGGCGCCCTCGAGGCGGATGAGGTTGGCCGCCCGGCCCGGCCCGGTGATCCACAAGCCGGTGCGCGCCCGAGTGAGGCGATATACGTCAGACAGACCGGGTGAAAGGAGAGCGCTCATCAGCTTGCGCTCCTGACAGCTTCGACTCGCTCCACGCGGGTGAGCCGCCTGAGCTTGCTCTCCCCCACTCCAGAGGCCTTCGTCAAGTGTGCCGGGTCAAGGACCAGGATGACCCCGTCTTCTCCCTGGATCAGGCCCTGGATCAACGGGCCGCTCGCCCATCCGGCGGCGACTGGCCGCACGCGTCCCCACAGCACGGTCTCGGCTCGGTCGCAGGGAATCGCCAGCAACTCGTCGCCGAGCCGCAGGACGACGAGGTGCTGCTCTGGCTGGATCGGGGCGCCGGGAAGGTTGAGAAGGCGCCGGACGTCGAGGACGCCGCAGGGCGTCCCGTGATAGTCGATCACGCCAAGCACCTGCCGCTGAGCGCTCGGCAGCGGCGTCACCGCGACCATCGCCGCGATCTCCTGAACGTCGCCGAGCGGCAGTGCGCAGCTCAGGCGGCCGACAAGGAACTGCACGAATAAGGTCTCGGGCACCTGCTGCGCTGGAGTGATCGAACTCACGACGGCGCGCCGTCGGGTGTTGGTGGCAGGCAAAGGAGTGACACTTTCCAAAGGCGTTCGTGTCAACGCACACCGCGTGATTCGCTGGTTGATCGGGGCGCCGCGCGTCGCGGAATCAGTTTCATCGATGAATCCAGCCGGCCGTCAAGGCGACCCGATGGCAGCACCCGATCGACGAACGCTTCGACCAGGCGACCGTCCCATTGGGTGCCTGCGCCGTCCTGGAGAACCCCGATCGCCTCCTCTGGCGTCCTTCTCGGTCGGTAGGGCCGATCGCTGACTAGCGCGTCGTAGGCATCTGATACGGCGACGATCCTGGCCAGCAGGGGGATCGCGCCGCCCACCAGGCCATCGGGATAGCCCGACCCGTCGACCCACTCGTGGTGGTGGCGGATCACAGAGAGAAAAGGAGCCGCGCTTCGGAGCGGCCGGGCGATGTCCTCGCCGATGAGCGGGTGTTGCTGTATGACTGCCAGCTCCCCAGCGCTCAGAAATCCCGGCTTGAGGAGGATTCGGTCGGGTATCCCGATCTTGCCGATGTCGTGGACAAGCGCTCCTCGCTGCAGCTGGTCGAGCTCCTCCTGCCCGAAACCGAGGATCTCTCCCAGCCCAACCGCCCCCGCCGCAACGCGGAGCGTGTGCGCTTCGGTGTACGTGTCTTTCGCCTCGACCGCTCGCGCCAGGGCGTAGATCACCCGATCCGAGTCGTCCAGCCGGTCGTAGACGGCCTTGAGCCGGAGCAGGGATCGAACGCGAGCCTGAAGTTCGACTCGCTCGACCGGCTTGGTGAGGAAGTCGTCAGCCCCGGCCTCCAGAGCCCGGACCCGCTCGTCAACGTGACCCAGTGCGGTCACCATCACAACTGGAATCAGCCGGGTCTCCGGGGCCGACTTGATCCGGCGGCAAACCTCGAACCCGTTCATGCCGGGCATCTGGATGTCGAGAAGCACGAGATCAACACCCTCGGACACTGAAACGAGGGCGAGGGCGCCATCCTCCGCTTCCAAGACCTCGCACTCGATGGTCGAGAGGTGGGCACGAAGAAGCTGCCGGTTCGCCTCTACGTCATCGACGACCAACACACGCGGCCGCCGTTCTGGGCTCCAGGTGCGCCCGGAAGAGCGCGGCCAGCTTTCTAACATCGCATCAGGATCCCCGCCGGCGTAGCGTGGGCGCGACCCAACCCGCATTTGGGCCTCTTTGAGCACGCGGATGCTCTTGGCAGCATCTTGGGCACGCCGACCATCGGCGGACGCGTAGTAGCTTCATAGGAAGGTCTTACGCGGATCGATAGGCAATGTCGCCATTGGGGCACACTGTCGTCTTACCCCCCCAACTGAGGGCTGTTGAGCCCTAAAGCTCGATTGAGCGGCGGAGAACGGGATCTGGGCGGTAAGGGCCGCGCCTAGTTCGGCTGAACAGCGCAGGCCTCTTTCAAGGTCGAGGGCAGCAAAAGCGGTCTAGCGGTATGCTGGGCTCGGAGCCGAGTGATGCAGGGTTTGACCGCGATGCAGATCACTTCCCTGATTGGCCGCGGCAAGCTGCCGGAGCCAGGGCGACCAAGATTCCTGATCAAGGTTCTCGACACGGACCAGCTCGTGACTGCATTTGACCAGCTGAGGGTGTCATGAGTCAGCGCGTTCTGATTGTGGACGACGAGCCCAGCGACATCGAGCTGGTGACGCAGTTCTTGGCCAACATGGATGTCGAAATCCGCGGCCTGACTGACTCCAGCAAAGTGGAGCACGCTTTCGCGCAGTTCGAACCGGACATTGTCCTTCTGGACCTCAATATGCCGGGGCAGGATCGCTTCGAGGTTCTCCGCGCATTGGGCGGAGTGCGGTCTCGGATCGGTTTTCTGCCCGTAATCGTGCTTACTGCCGACAAATAGCGGTCTGCGCGCAACAGGGCTCTCGTACTTGGAGCCAACGACTTCGTGACGAAGCCGCTGGACCGGGAAGAGGTCCGGCTGAGAGTCCGCAACCTGTTGAATACCAGACGGCTCCACGTTGAACTGGCCGAATACGTCGAAGCTCTGGAACGGCGAATCCGCCCCGGCGACGCCGACCCCTAAACGCGTAGACGAATCGCCACGGGACACTCGTTCGCCACGACGGCTGACAGCTTTGGCGTGAGACTGGGTGCAGCAGCAGTAGGCGAGCCACCAGAAAGTTCCTCCACTCGACGACCTGGCTAGGCGCCGGGTGATTGAGATGGCAAACGACTGTCCGGCTAAACCACTGTTTCTCGGTGGAACCGGCTCCGGATTTTCCCTGGTTGCTTGGTCGTTGGTGTTGGCGGGATTCCAGCGCAGGACTTGACGCGATAGCAGGTTCGGAACCGGCTAATCCAGGGAGCGGTTGGCTGGGGAGGAAGGATTCGAACCTTCAACCTTCTGATCCAGAGTCAGCTGCGCTACCGTTGCGCCACTCCCCAAGGTTGCCGCCGCGCGAGCTCCATTGTTCCAGCTATCGCGTGGCGGATGGAGACGTCATGCGGCCGGTGCGCCGGCCGCAAATTGTTGCTGATTTTGTTACGGCGCCGTTGGGACCATCCTCGCGTCGACCCTCTGAGGCCCCGCGGTATTTACCCCCCGTGGGGCTTCTTCTTTGTCCCAGAGCCCGGCCCTGGGTCCCGGCTCTATTCGCGGGTGATGACGACGTCGGGCTTCTTGCCCGAACCTTCCGACCGCACGGTCATGCGGATCGAGAGGGCCTCGCGGGTGCCCATCAGCCGCTCGAACAGCTGCTCCATAAGCGTCTTCGTGCGGTGCAGATTGATCGCCCAGCCGACACCGAAAACCCGGTCGCTGAAGAGGTGTTCGGACGATGGGTTCCAGTAGGCATCTCGGATCCGCTGCCAGGTCGGAGGCCGGAAATCATAGGGAACGATGCCGAACACCCGCCCCTCCCAGGTGCGCTCCGGCTCAGGCTTGGAGAGCTCGGTGGCGACCGCCGCCACGACCAGGCCAAACGCGGCAAAACGCACCAGACGCCGGGCCCGTCGCAAACTACGCATACTTCAGTGAAGCGTAGTACCAAAGTAACCTTGCACGTTTTGAATCCGTTGTTGCACCGGGGATAGATGGCCACAAGGCTTCAGTCCACGACACGTTGGCTGCGGTGGCTAACGCCTGGTCTCCAGATCAAGCGTTGGCTCCTGCTGCTCATGGCGTCCGAGCTCGTGCTCGTGCTCGGTGTCGCCTACGCATTGAAGGAGATCTACCAGACCGCCAAGCTGCCGGCGGAGTTCTACTACATCACCCTGCAGTTCCTGCCCTACTGGGCGCGCGCGGTGATCTTTGGCGGCCTCGGTGTCGGCCTGCTGCTCTTCAGCTACCTGAAGCTCACGCAATCCGTGCTCGGTCCATTCCTTCCGGGCAACAGCACCAGCAGCATCGTCGAGATCATCCACGCGTTTCGTCTTCGGGGCCGAGGTCCTCGCATCGTCGCCATCGGTGGCGGGACGGGCTTGAGCTCGTTGCTCCGCGGGCTGAAGACGTACACGTCCAACCTCTCGGTCATCGTCACCGTGGCGGACGACGGAGGCTCCTCCGGGCGGCTGCGCGACGAATACAGGATCCTGCCCCCGGGCGACTTCCGCCAGTGCCTCATCGCGCTGGCCGACGCCGAGCCCTTGATGAAGCAGCTCTTCGATCACCGTTTCAAGGAAGGCTCGCTGGACGGCCATTCGTTTGGAAACCTTTTCATCATGGCGATGGCCGACGTGACCGGGAACTTCGAGCACGCCCTGCGCGAGTCGGGCAAGGTTCTCGCGGTCAAAGGAACGATCCTGCCGTCGACCCTGCAGGATGTCACGCTGGTTGCGTCCATCAACGGTGGCATGGTCGCCGGAGAATCGAAGATCCCGATGCAGAACGCTCCGATCAACCATGTCTTTCTCAAGCCCGACGGAGCACAGATCAACCCCGAGGCCGCTCAAGCCATCCTCAACGCCGAGCTGATCATCGTCGGCCCGGGGTCGCTGTACACGTCGATCATGCCCAACCTCCTCGTCGAAGGCATGGTCGAGGCCATCAAAGCGTCCCCCGCGCTGAAGGTCTACATCTGCAACCTCGCCGCGCAGAACGGCGAGACCGACGGTTACGAGGTCGGCGACTACCTGCGAGTGATCCAGGAGCACGTCGGCTCGAACCTGTTCGATTTCGTGCTCGTCAACTCAAACGTGGCTCACACGCCGACGGGCGGGCAGTCGCAGGTCATCTTCAAGACCGCCGACTCGAACAAGCACCCGGAGGTCCGCTTCATCGCCGCGGACGTGGTCAACACGAAGCTGCCGTCGCACCACGATCCCGACAAGCTCGCTCGAACGATCATGCGGAAGGTCTGGCAGGCCTAGCCGCGGCAACGGTCGCGCGACGGCGCCGCGAGCGGCTGAACGATTCGACGATCAGTGCGCCGGCCGCCACGTAAACAAACCCGGCGAGGGCGTCAACGACGTAGTGCTCGCCGAGGTACACAATCGACACCAGGACCCCAGCGGTCCACAGCAGCAGCCCGATCCCAAGGGCGCGATACCTGGACCACGCATACACGGTCGCGAGCGCGGGATACGCCGCATGCAGCGAGGGGAACGCGGCGAACGGGTTCGGGTTGAAGCTGTGATAGATCGGCGAGACCAACGTGTAGCCCCAAAGCCTGTGCACGGTCTGGTCGTTGATCTTCACCACGTCGTGAAGCTGATACCACGGTGGCGCGCTCGGCCAGAAGAGATACGTGACGAAGGCGAGGAATGACATGACGAGCAGAGCCGCGATGTAGCGGCGGTAGTGCTCGCGACTGTTCAGCCAGAAGATGAACCCGACCACGATCGGAAGCACGAAGTGCATGAAGTAGAAGATCATCGCGACGACGTCCTGGATCCCCACCACGCCCGGGTGATAGAAGGCGCGCTGCAGGACGAGCGTCGGAATTGCTCCGCCGAAGATCGCTCTTTCGAGACCCGAGAGATCGTGCGGGGCAAAGCCGGTCTTGGCCGCGAAGCCCCGCATCGCCTCGTAGGCGAAGAAGAGCAACAGAAACGGAGCCCAGTCTTCGATGAAGGTGCGGCCGCGGCCGAGGGCAACCGCGACCACGAGAAGCGCGAGCAGGATCCACTCCGGCTCGATCGAGACGCCGCGCCAGAGCATCACTCCGAAGATGAGGGCCAGGTAGACGACGCTCCCGATCAGGAGGAGGCGAGGTCGGCGCCGGCGCGGGGTCCCTACTTCAGCGGGTGCGGACAACAGCCACCGCCGCGATCTCAACCGTCACCGAGAACGGGAGCGCGTTCGTGCCCAGGGCAAGCCGAGTGTGGCGGCCGGCCTCGCCAAGTACATCCACGAGGAGGTCGGAGGCGCCGTTCAGTACCTTCGGCTGATCGCCAAAGCCCTCCGCAGACAGCACGAAACCGAACAGCTGAGTCACCTGCTCGACGTTCTGGAGGCCGGCAGCCGCCTCGATCTGGGCCAGCACGTTGAGGGCGCAGATGCGCGCCCTGGCCTGCGCCTCCTCGATGGACACCTCGTCGGGGCACCGACCCGTGAGGCGCTTGCCATCCTCGATGGAGACCTGGCCTGCCACATAGAGCAACGCGCGGCCGTCGCCGATCGGCACGAGTCGCGTGGGCAGGTACGAGGCCACCGCCGCGGGGGGCGCCGGCAGCTCGAGTCCAAGGTCGCGTAAGCGGTCGTTAGGCGTGCTCAACTCGTTCGGAGTCTAGAGAATCACCCGCGGCGGCCGCGCACGTGCGCGACCACGGCGAGCAGAACGACAACCAGCGCACCGAGACCAAGCGCGACGTACGGGGCCTGCGACGACCTCAGGAGATCGAGCACCGTGGAGCTGGTCGACGAACCCGAAGGACCCCGTGTCCCGCTCGCGACCGGCGTCGGCGAACCGAGAGGTCCTTGCGGGGTTCCGCCAGTGTCGTGATAGGCCCACAGGGCCGCGACGTGGTCGGAAGGTCGGAAGGTGGCCACGTACAGGGTGGGCGACTCGTCGTTCGAGATACCAAGTGCTGTGATCGATCGCATCGGAGGAACCAGCGATGTGAACGACAGGCCGGCGTCATTCGTCCTCCAGAGTCCGCCCGCACCTGAACCGCCTCCGTCGCTTGCCGCGTAGAAACGATCGAAGTGGTCCGTGACAAAAGCGATCTGCGTGTAGTCGGTTGAAGGCAGCTGGTTGCCGCCGCTCAGCGGCCTGAATGAGGCTCCGTTGTCGCTCGATGAGAACAGGCCGGCATTCGTGCCCGCGATCAACGGCCTCGTGTCACCGACAGGCGGAAGCGGCCCGGCAGCGAGCTTGACGACGTACGTGCCGCTGATGGCGGGGTTCAAAGGCGCCCAGGTCGCGCCGCCGTCGGCGCTCTGAAAGACCGGCAGCGTTCCGGCCGCGAGCGGCCCGTCCGACGCCGCGAACATCCGAATCGGAACGTGTACCGCCGCGATGGCGAGCGCATCGATGCTCATGTTCGCGAGACCCGATTCGGACCACGAGCTTCCGTCATCGCTGATGAAGACGCCCTTGTCCGTGGCGGCCGCCACCACGGTGAGTGAAAAGCTGAACGCTCGCACGGACCGGCCGTCGAGCCCGCTCGCCACGGACCACGTGGCCCCACCGTCCCGGCTCAGGAGGGCGCCGCCGCCTCGAGTGCCCGCGAGGACCAGCCCCGGCTTGAACTGGCTGAAGGCGATCGTGGTGGCCACTGACTTGCCGCTGTGCACCGACGCCCACGTCGCGCCGGCATCAGTGCTTCTCAGGAGCGAGCCTTCGGAGCTGCCTGCGATCAGAGCCTGGTTGTTCCCCGGATCGACCGCCAGCGCGAGGATCGCGGAACGTCCCTGGTGAGGCAGTGGCTTCAGGGCCATCCAGGTCGAGGGTGCGAACGACTGGGCGGAGGCCCCGATCGCGGCGAACGTGACCACCCCCAGCGCCACCAGCGCGGCGGCAATCTGCGGGGCCCATGCTGCTCGCGCTTGCGCGGCAAAACGTAGGCCAGGAAACGTCACGAGCCTGCCGATTATCACCCAAGCCGGGTTGTCGGCGGCGAGCCCTCGAGCACTCCGTTTGCCTACAATCCCAGCGTGCTGGCTCGAGCGGCGGCCGCACTGGATCGCGCCGCATTCAAACCGGCTTCACTGCCGAACGACCTGATCATCGGAATCGCGCTCGCTCCGCCGGTGATCGCGGGATTGATCATCTTCAAGGTTCCGGCCCTGGAGATGCTGGCGGTCGCCCTGGCGCTGGGAGCGGCCGGACAGATCGCGGCATACGTAATGCTGCACAAGCACGCCCCCCACACGCAGGCAAACCCGCTCATCGCGGCGCTCGTCGGCGTCGCGCTGGTGGGAGCCGGGGCACCCCTCACCACATCGGTAGAAATTGCGGCGCTCGCGGTGGTCCTCGAGCTGCTCCGCGCCCGATTCGCCCCCGCGATCCGCGCGCAGGCCGGCCTACTCGCGGTCGCCGGTGTCGCGCTGATCACGCGAGGCGCACCGTTCGCGTATATCAATCCCGCCAGCGGCAAGTCATTCGGCGACCCGATCAATGTGTGGTACCACTTCTTCAGCCCCACCTCAGCCCCGATCGACCCCATCCGCCTTTATGTCGGCAACGTGCCGGGGCCCATCTTCGCCACATCGTTGCTGGCAGTCGCCATCGGAGCCGCCTGGTTTGCATACGCCCGTCGCGTGAGCCTGGTCGTCCTGGTCACGTTCTTGCTAGGCGCTCTGCTTTCAATCTATCTATTCCACTGGGACTACCTCTTCCAGCTGGACAGCGCTCCGATGTGGTTCGTCGCGGCCTTTGTCCTTTCCGACCGGCGCCTCCTCCCCGATTCGTGGGCGATTCGACCAGTGATCGGTTTCGCCGCCGGCGTTCTATCGGTCGGTTTGCGGCGAAGCGGTCACGGCATCGAGGGTTCGTACTACGTGGTGGCCGGCGTCCAGGCCGTGACCGCTGCTTTCGTGCTTGTGTTCTGGGCGGGATCGCTGGCGTCGGAGCGCTTGAAGCGGAACCGCCGTTTGCGCCAGCGCGAGGCTCACCTCCGCGTGGTCAAGAGCGCCTAGGGCGCTAACCCACCCGGACTTCAGCCTTCGCCAGCCCAAGCACCTCGGCGAGCGTCTCCGCCCTGCGACGCACTTCGGCCGCCGTCTTCGCGCTCAAACGCCCGAATGGCTCGACCGTGATGCGAAGCGTGTCCCTGGCCGCCACATGGGTCCATGTTCCCGCGACCTGACCGTCCACCAGCACAACAGCCGAGATCGCCACCGATCTGTCCTACGACACGGGACAGGTCCTTCTTCGCAGCCCGGCGCACCAGGTGATGGCGCTCGAGCCGGGATGCGTGAACCTGCGACCAGGACAGCTCTCGTAGCTGGTGGCTCACGTTGAGGGGATCAGTCGAACAGCTGGCGGCCGCGAGTCACGAACTGGTCGCGGCGAGGCCCGGTGCCGACCAGGTCGATCGGTACGCCGATCAGCTCGCCGATTCGTTC
>JBGPEO010000077.1:0-11799 GCA_041482895.1 Candidatus Dormibacteraceae bacterium
ACTAGGGGCTGGCCGTTTCTTCCGGCACGTACTTGCGAAGCTGCTCCAGGGCGGCGCGCTGCAGGCGCGAGACGTGCATCTGGCTGATGCCGAGCCGGCGCGCGATCTCCGATTGAGACATCTGCTCGTAGAACCGCATCGCCATGATCGACCGCTCGCGCGGCGTCAGGTGCTCCATGGCGCGGTCGAGCACGTCGCGCATCTCGACGCGATCGAGCTCAGGGTCGGGGCTTCCGATCTGGTCGGCGACGGCCCTGCTGTCCTGGCCGTCGCTCGAGCCGATGGGCTGGTCCAGCGAAAGTGGCACGTAAGCCGGGCCTATCTCGATCGCCTCAGTCACGTCGTCAGGCGTCACGCCGAGGCGTTCCGCCAGCTCCGCCACGGTCGGCTCTCGGCCCAGCTCGTTCTTCATCTGTTCGTTGACGCGAACCACCGACTGGTGGAGCTCCTGGAGGCGGCGCGGAAAGCGGATCGCGGTTCCCTTGTCCCGGAAGTGGCGCTTGATCTCTCCCGCCACGGTCAGCGTCGCGAACGTCGTGAACTCGAACCCAAGGTCGGGATCGAAACGTTCGATGGCTTTGATCAGCCCGAGGTAGCCGACCTGCACGATGTCGTCCAGCGGCTCGCCCCGGTTCTGGAATTTGCGCGCGAGGAAATACACGAAGTCGTGATAGGCATTGACCAGCTGCTCTCGGATGCGCTCTTTCTCAGCCGGGTCGGTGGTGTCCCGATAACGGCGATGGAGCGCACGCAGCTCTTCGCGGGGAATCCGCTGCTGTGAGGCCACTGTCTAAGTGTCGGCTTAGAGGGTCGGTTTGCGCTCAGCCGGCGAGGTACTTGACCATGCGGAAGCTAACGTGCCCGGTCTTGGGCTCGACCTGCGGCCGGAAGTCGTCGACGAAGCAGCGGATCATCTCGTAGGCGAGCCGCTGCAGCTCCGGGTCGACCTCCGCGTCGTGCTTCGGCACAGGGAGGGCGTTTCCGGTCGGAATCATATCGACATCGACCACCAGCGCCCGGTTGGTCGCGAAGTAGGTGAGCTTGAGGTCGGCCGGCGACCCGAGGTCGTTGGCCGCGGCGATGGCGCTGTCGCAAGCCTGCGTGAGCGCGATGCTCAGCTCGTCGAGATCGACGAGGCTGAAACCCAACTGGCCGCCGAGCGTCGTGGCCACCCTCTTGGCGACCGGAATGAACGCCGGCGTCGCCGGGATCTTGAGCTCTGCCAGGTTGCGCTTTGCCAATCCGTACGGTCCTCTTCCTTTATTCCTTGAACTATTCCGTCTCTTGCGTCTGCTGCAGCTTGCGCATCGCGGTCGCTTCCAGCTCGTCGCGCTTGCGCTTGGCGGCCGCGACCCCATCCTGGATCGCTTTGCCGACCGGGTGATCCGGGTCGCTGACCATCTGCCGCGCCCGTTGCGCCGCGTCCTTTGCCCGCTGCACGGGTTCGCTTCCGCTCAGCTCGATCGTCTTGCTGCGCAGGCTGTCCACCTGCTCTCTTCCGGGCCCCGATGCAATGTACGCCCCGGCCGCCAGTCCGATCAGGCCTCCGAGAATGAACCAACCGAAACCGCCGCCGCCGCCACCATTGCTGTCGTCAGCCATCTCTAGCCTCCTAATACAGTCCGAACAAGGCTCTGTCCCGCCACCCTCACGCCGTGAGCCGCGGCCTTGATGCCGCGGCCAACCGCCGCCGCCCCGCCCCCGGCTGTCCGCAGGCCGACGTTGACGCCGGCAGTGATGTCGTTTACGTTCCCGATCGTCTGCCGGACCTCGGGCAGCGTCTCCTTCAACTCTTCATTGGTCGTTTCCAACAGCTCCTCCACGGCTCCCAACGTTCCGCGCAGCCGGATCAGGACCGCGGCCAGGGCCAGCGCCACGATGAGAGCGGCCGCCCCGAACGCGAGCCACATGAAGCTCTGACTGCTCATGATGTGAATACCCTTCGTTCCATGCTCGCAAACACAACCGCAATCTTAAGTGCGAGCGCTGGGGTTGCTGGGTTTTGGTTCCTTCGGCTCGGGGCTGGGGCGCGGCACGAAGCGCGCCAGCGGCTGCAGGAGGAGCGCGAAGGCCGCCGCCGGCAGCACGTTTGCCTGTCCCAGGCGGGCTGACGGCAGGCCGATGTAGTCCCACAGCTGGCCGAGGCCAAACCCGATCGCGGTCATCAGGAGGATCGGGACATAGGCGCGCCGCCGGTAAGGCAGGAAGGCGAAGAAGAGCTGGGACAGGATGAGGACGGCCAGGATCCCCACGATCAGGCCGGGAGGCACCAGCCTGAGCAAGTTCACGCCGCTATGTCCACGGATTTCGCGCGTTTGGCACCAACCGTGCGCATCGAGGGCTTCTCATTCGCACGTTTGGCGCCAGCGGTGCGGAAATTCCGAGCCAAAAGTGCTCCCTCCGGGTCACGGGGGTGGGTTGTCCTGAGCGAGCTCAGGTGGGTCCCCTGCCTTGGCTCTCCAAGTCCCGTCTTAGGGGTGGTCCCCGCGAAATCGAAGATTTCGTGGGGTCCTCTAGCGGGCATTTGGTCGGCTTTCCGGACTCCGGGGTCCCTAATGCTGTCTAGTTGGGCAACGCGCACATCGCCCGCAGCCCTTCGGGAGCCAGCCAATACTACGTGGGCTTCTTCGGCGGAACAACCTGGATATGGAGCTCCTCGAGCTGCGCGCGATCGACCTCCGAGGGCGCCCCCAGCATCAGGTCTGACATCGATTGCGTCTTGGGAAACGCAATGACGTCGCGGATGTTCTCCGTGCCGCCGAGCATCATCACGATGCGGTCGATCCCAGGCGCGATGCCTCCATGGGGCGGCACGCCGTAAGTGAAGGCCTCGAGCAGGGTCCCGAAACGCGCACGAATCGTGTCGAGCGGCATCCCGAGCAGTTGGAACACGCGCTCCTGCATGGCCGGGTCGTAAATGCGAAGGCTGCCACCACCGAGCTCGTAGCCGTTGCAGACGATGTCGTAGGCATGCGCGCGAACGTCGTAAGGCCTGTCTTCAACAAACGACATGTCCTCTTCGAACGGCCGAGTGAACGGATGATGGGCGTAGGTCAGCTTGCCCTGGTCGTCCTCCTCAAAGAGATAGGTCGGGTTGATCCACAGAAACTTCCACTCGTCCTCTCTGATGAGCTTTCGCCGGCGCGCGACCTCCTGGCGGATGAGTCCCATCACGGTCTCGGCCTTGCGCTTGCGATCCGCGACCAGCAAGACGATGTCGCCGTCTTCCGCACCGGTCGCGCGGCGGATCCCCGCTGTCTCATCCTCCGTGAGGAACTTGTCGATCGAGCTGCCGGGAAGCCAGGCCATACCTTTTCCGCCCGCGCCCTTGGCCACGGTGACCAGCTCGTCCAGGTCGCGGCGCGCCATGTCCCGACCGCCCGGAACCCTCAGCCCACGAACCACGCCTCCAGCGTCGAGCGCACCGCGGAAGATCTGCGCCTTCGTATCGCCCAGCACATGGCCGAGGTCGGTGATCTCGAGGTCGTGGCGAAGGTCCGGCTTGTCGCTGCCAAACCGCAGGAGCGACTCCTTGATGTCCAGGCGCGGAAACGGAGTCGACAGCTCGACCCCGAGCACGTCGCGCCACAGTTTGCTGAAGAGCGCCTCGATCAATCCGAAGACGTCTTCCTCGTCGCAGAACGACATCTCGAGGTCCAGCTGGGTGAACTCGGGCTGTCGATCGGCACGCAGGTTCTCATCGCGAAAGCAGCGAGCGATCTGGTAGTAGCGCTGAACACCTGACACCATCAGGAGCTGCTTCAACATCTGGGGCGCTTGAGGCAGCGCATAGAAGTTTCCTGGATGCAAACGTGACGGGACCAGGAAGTCACGAGCGCCGGATGGCGAGCTGCGAGTGAGGATCGGCGTCTCGACCTCGATGAACTCGTTGCCGTCCATGAAGTCGCGAATGATCTTGTTGACACGGCTTCTCAGCTCGAGCATCTGGGTCATCCGCGGCCGGCGCAGGTCCAGGTATCGGTACTCGAGCCGTGTCTTCTCGTCGGGCTCTTCGGGGTCCTCGATCGGAAACGGCGTGGTCTCCGAGGTGTTGACGACCTCGAGCTCGGAAGCGTTCACCTCCACCTCGCCGGTCGGCATGCGCGGGTTTTCCGAACCTGCCGGCCGGTGGCCGACGGCGCCCTTGAGTCGCACGACGTACTCGGACCTCAGGTCTGAGGCGGACGCATGCGCTTGCGGCGCGTTGGTCGGGTTGAACACCACCTGCACGGCGCCCCAGCGGTCGCGGAGGTCGATGAAAATCAGACCGCCATGGTCGCGCCGCCTGGCCACCCATCCGAACAGCTCCACCTCGCGACCAACATCTTTCGCGCGGAGCGCTCCGCAGTGTGGCGCGGAATAACCGCTCATGCGAGCTGCGCCGGGAGGTCGTCCCACGCGACCTCCGCCTGCTCCCCGCTCGCCATGTTCTTGAGCTGCGCCACGCGCCGGCCGGCCTCACCGGCGCTGAGCAGCACCACCCATCGGGCACCGAGCTTGTTTGCCGATCGCATCTTTGCCTTCAGGCTCTTGGGTTCATAGTCGACTGCCACCGATATGGCGGTCCGGCAGATCCGGGCGACCTCAGCCGCGGCGACCTCCAGGCCGGCCTCCGCCAGCACCAGGACGTCCGCCGGAGGCGCCGCGATCACCTCCGCGCCGGTCTCCTTGACCATCTCGGTCACGCGGTCCAATCCGCTGGCGAAGCCAACTCCAGGGGTCGCCGGCCATCCCTCCGCCTCCGCCAAACCGTCGTACCGTCCCCCACCCCCCAGCGCGTCCTGGGACCCCTCACGGTTGGCCGGGTAAAACTCGAAGACGGTTCGGGTGTAGTAGTCGAGTCCGCGCACAAGATATGGATCGTGGCGGTATTCGATGCCGGCCGCATCGAGCAGGCGGCGCACCGCCGTCCAGGCGGCCGCGCACTCCTCGCACAGGTGGTCTGTGATGCGCGGGGCATCGACCTTGAAAGGCTGGCACTGCGGCACCTTGCAGTCGAGCAGCAGAAGAGGGTTGGACTCGAGGCGGCGCTGGCAATCGCCATGGAGCTGATCCTTCAACGGACGGTAATAAGCCCGCAAGAGATCCAGGTAAGCGGGACGGCATTTCGCGTCCCCGATCGAGTTGAGGTCCATCCTCAGGTCACCGAGCCCGATCTCGCGGAGCCACGTCGCGGCAATCTCGATGACCTCGGCATCGAGCGCAGGACTCTCGCCGCCGATGGCCTCCACGTCGAGCTGGAAGAACTGCCGGTAGCGACCCTTTTGTGGGCGGTTGTATCGGAACATCGGCCCGATGAGAAACAGTCGTACCGGCTGCGGCAGCTGGTTGAGGTGGCCTTCGAAGTACGCGCGGACCACGCCCGCGGTGGCCTCGGGACGCAGCGCGAGCTTCCGCCCGCCGCGGTCCTCGAAACGGTAGAGCTCCTTGGCGACGGCGTCGGTGTCCTCGCCCACGCGCTCGATGAGCTCGGCCGCCTCGATCAAGGGGGTCACGATCTCCTCGTAGCCGAAGCGGCGCGCCACGTCCGCGGCGGCCTTCTCGGCCACGCGCCAGGTCCCGCGGTCCTTCGGAAGGATGTCGCGCATTCCACGGACGGCCTTGATCGGCTGGGAGCGAGGCATAAGAGTGACGATTGTAAGAACCTACGGTTACTATCAGTCGCCGGTGACTACCCCCCTCGTCCAGATAGTCGCGCTGGTCCTTGCCCTGCTGGCCCTGATCATGGGCGCCTACCTGCTCATCATCGGCAAGCGGCCGTGGCGGGGCGGGGAGGACACCAAGGTGGCGCCGCGAGTCAGGCTGCTGGGCCTCAGCTACATCCTCGTCTTCGGCGCGGCGATGATCCAGATCATCAGCCAGCCGGAGGGAGTGGAGGCGGAGGCGCTCGGCGGGTTGATGGTCCTGGGAGGCGTGATCGTGATCGTGGTCGTCCTGCTGGAGGCGCGCGCTTCTCGCCTTGCCGGGCACGAAGACCGGTTGGACTCGCGACTCAAGGGCTAACCCAGCTCCCCCCACCCCGCGCTGCGCGCCACCCACCCCCTGCGGGGGAGGGGAAATCAGAGTCCCGCCCTTTCTCTTGTGGTCCTGTAGCCGGCCGCGGCGTTGAAGGCTTCTTCCAGGTCGTCCAGGTGCACCGGTTTGCTCATGTAGTCGTCGAAGCCGGCCTTCAGGCACCGCTCCTCGTCTCCCGGACCGGCCAGCGCGGTCAGCGCGATCAGCCGCGGCCGGCTTCCGCGCGGCCAGCGCCGGCAGATCGCCTCCGCTGCGGCCAGGCCGTCCATCTCCGGCATCAGCACGTCCATGAGCACTGCGTCGTAGGGCTCCTGGGCCACCGCGGCCACGGCCTCGCGGCCGTTCGAGACCACGTCCGCGCTGTGCCCGAGCTTGACGACCAGCCTCTTCAACAGGTTCTGGTTCAAGGCGTTGTCGTCCGCGATGAGCACACGCAGCGCGCCCGGGACAACCTCGACCGCCGGTTTCGGCGCCGCGACTCCGTGCACGCCCACCTGGACCATAACGTCGTGAAGCGTTCGGGCCGCCACGGGTTTCGTGAGCGTGGCCTGAATCACGCCGCTGTCGGCGGCCTCGGCGACCTCCGGCCCGGGCGCCGTCACCGCGATCAGCACGATCGGCAGCTGGTCGGGCCGTTTCAGCGCGCGCAGGGTGGTGGAGAGCGCGAGCCCGTCGAGCACAGGCGGCCGGTGCTCGACGACTGCGATGTCGAAAGGGTGCCCTGCCTTCACCACGCCCAGCGCCTCCTCGGGCGTGGCTGCGGTGGCGGTCGCACCCCACTGCTCCGACTGAAGCGCCAGCACGCGCCGCTCGGTCGCGTCGGCCGTCACGACGAGGACGCGCATCGCTTCGAGCGTCAGCTGAGAGGTCGTCACCGTCGCCGGCAGCACCTCGGCCAGGATCGTGAACTGGAACGACGTCCCGGCGTCGGGACCGGCCTCCACCCCACCCTGCTCGACCCGCAGCTCGCCGTCCATCATCTCCACCAAGCGCTTGGTCGTAGCCAGGCTCAGGACCGCGAGCCGGTCGCCGGGCTCGAGGCGCTCGCGAGGATTGGACACCCCGTCGAGCCCGCCGCGGAGGATCCGGGCCGGGATGCCACGTCCCGTGTCGCGCACCGTGAAGCTCAGCGCGACCAGGCCGCCTCGGTCCTCGAACCCAAGCTCGACGCCGACTCCGCCGCGGAAGGTGCGTTCGATCCCGCCGTGCAGCAGAGACAGCACGATCTGCTCCAGCCGCCGAGAGTCCCCGACGATGACGCTGGGCACGTCCGGCGCTGCCTGGAATGAGAGGTCGAGGCCCTTTGCGCCAGCCGCGTCGGAGACGAGCCCGATGCAGCTCTCGACGCTCGCCCGCACATCGAACGGATGCAGGGCGAGCTCGAACGCGCCGCTCTGGATGGTCGCGGCGTCGAGGACGTCGTCCACCAACCTGGCGATCTGCTCCGCGCCGATCTCCACGATCGATGCCAGCTCGCGTTCCTCGTTCGATGCGGCGCTCGCGGACAGCAGACCGGCCGCGCCGACCACGGCGTTGAGCTGGTTGCGTACCTGGTGACCAAAGTCGGCGAGCAACTCGGCATCCAGCACGCCGGGCTGTGGAACGCCATTCGAGCGCGCGCCTTCGCCCACCGGCTTCGCCTCCTGTTCGCTCATCAGTACAGCTGCTCCGCCGGTGGCTGACTCGTGACCGCGAACATCGTGTCCGGCATGTGCACGCCGTTGGAGACGAAGTGCTGCTGGAAGATCGACCGGGTGCCGGTGGCGGTGTGATATCCGACGGCTCGACCATCGGGGGTTACCCCGACCTGGTGGAAAACGAAGATCTCCTGCAAAGCGATCTCGCCTTCGACCAGTCCCATCACCTCGGCGATGCTCACGACCTTGCGGGCTCCGCCACGCAGCCTCTCGGTCTGCACGATGACGTTCACAGCGGATGTGATCTGGCTGCGAATGGCGCGCGAGGGCAGCTCGGTTCCGGCGAGCAGCACCAGCGTCTCGAGGCGGCCGAGACCGTCGCGAGGGTTGTTCGCGTGCAGCGTGCTCATCGAACCGTCGTGACCCGTGTTCATCGCCTGGAGCATGTCGAGGGCCTCGGGGCCGCGACATTCGCCGACGATGATCCGATCAGGCCGCATGCGCAGCGAGTTGCGCACGAGATCGCGGATCGAGATTGCGCCTCGGCCCTCGACGTTTTGGGGTTTGGACTCGAGGCTGATCACGTGGACCTGGCGAAGCCTGAGCTCTGCGGCGTCTTCGCAGGTGACGATGCGCTCGGTCGCAGGGATGAAGCCCGAGAGGACGTTGAGCAGCGAGGTCTTGCCGGAGCCGGTTCCCCCCGACACGATGATGTTGAGCCGCGTCTTCACCGCGGCGTCCAGATACTCCATCATCATTTCGGTCGCGCCACCGGTCGTCACGATCTTCTCCGGCGAGAGCACCTCGCGGCCGAACTTGCGGATCGTCAGGCAGGGCCCATAGATCGCCACTGGTGGGATCACGACGTTGACACGTGATCCGTCCTTCAATCTTGCGTCGCACATCGGCTCCGACTCGTCGACGCGGCGGCCGATCGTGGAGACGATGCGATCGATGACACGGCGCAGGCTGTCCTCGTCCTCGAACGCGAGGTTGGTGAGCTCGATGCGGCCGCGGCGCTCGACGAAGATCTGCTCGGGTCGATTGACCATGATCTCGCTGATCTCAGGGTCGCGCAGCAGCGCCTCTAGCGGACCGAGACCGATGACCTCGTCGAACAGAATCTCAACCAGCCGCTCCTTGTCGACGGCCGTGACCAAAGCGGCAGGAGGTTTGGCGCGGAAGTGGTCCTCTGTCAGCTGAAGCAACAGGCGCCTGATTCCGGCGCGGTTGTTGATGTCGATGGCGGCCGCATGCCGGCTGAGCAGCTGGGCATGGATCTCGCCCTTCGCCGCGGCGAGCGTGGGACTCAACAGAGCAGAAGGCTCGACGGTGCGGAACTGTTCCGTGGTCGGTTCGGGCGGCGGTGCGACGCCCTCTCGCGGCACGATGCGCCGCTCGGCGGGCGCGACGGTCACAGCGCCGTCGCCGGGCGCAGTCGGGGCCGCACCGGGAGGCGACGAAACAGCGGCAGGGGCTTGCTGATAGCGCCGGTCGAACCTCTCGGAAAGCTTCATGCCGGCCGCCCCTCCGCGGCGGCATGCAGCCGCTTCTGAGCGTGCACTGCAGCCCTCTTGACGTCAGCGTCCGGCTCCCTCTGCACCAACGTGCGAAGGCCATCGGAAGCAGCCGGGTCGGCGATCATGCCGAGCGACTTGCAGGCGGCGATGCGGACCGCTTTGGGCCAGCGGCGGTCGTGGGCGATGCCCAGCAGCGGCTGCACCCGCAGCGCGTCGCGCCGCAATCCGCAGGCGAGCACGGTGACAACCGCGGCCTTCTCGCTGGCCGGCTGGCGCATCAGGGCCTCGATGTCGAGGTCGGAAGCCGCCATCGCGAGCGCGATGGCAAGGCGGTGAGTCGGAATCCGGTCCGCCGCTCCCATCAGTGCCTCGACCGCGCGCCGCCCCCCCATCAGGCCGAGGGCGCGGATGGCCGCTTCCTTTACCTTCGGGTTCTCGTCCTGGACCAGGTCCTCGATCCAGATCACCGACTCGGTGAGGCGAAGCGCCCCGCACAGGCGAGCCGCGGCTGCTCGGGTCACGGGGTTTGGGCTGACCAGCGAGTTGAGCAGCTCGCCGCTGAGACCCCCCTGCCGGAACGGCTCCGTGATGCGCCACTGACCGGTCAGGCCAGGCCCGGCCTGCTGGAGAGCCGCCACGATCACCGCACCTACCCGGTACGGTTCTGCCAGCAGCTCCGCCGAGGTGGCGTTTAGTACGACGTGGGACTCGCCGGCAAGCGCCGCGTTAAGGACTCGCTCAACCTGGCCCGCCAGGCGAGAGCGCGGAACGCGGGAAATAGCCCCCGACCGCTTGGTCAGGCGCTGTAGATCGATCTCGGCCGATGGCCTCGTGTTCAAAAGTATTACTGGGATGAGCGGTCGATCCGGGGGGACGTTGGTACATTATCGGCGAATTGACCCCCCGTGAGGTTCGCGAAGCCGATCGGGCCCAGGAGGAAGAGCCTAACCAGGTGGGTGCCAGCAGCGGGCCCGCCGCCGACCAGACGCCGTCAACCCTGCAGTTACGGACGCGGATCCTGGAGATGTCGACCGTGTTCGCTGAGCTCAGCGACGGGGCGCTCCGGGCCCTCGCCCGCCGCATGCGGGCCGTCGGGCTGACAGCCCGCGACACGCTGCGCCTGAGCGCGCAGGGCGGTGACGTCGTCCTCTTCCTCGCGTCCGGCCAGGTCGAGGAGTCGATCACGGACGGCGCCGGCAAGGTCCTGCTGACCCGCCGCCCGGCCCCCGGGGACCTCGTCATCCTCCCAGCGCCCCGGACGAAGGATCGGTACCAGACGGCCATCTACGGCCTCACCGAAGCCGTGCTCCTCACTCTCGACCGCGATGGCCTGCTCGAGGGGCTGGGTCCGGAGGTCGAGAAGGTGGCGCTCGCCCTCGACCGGCTGTGGGAGCAGGAGCTGTCGGCGGTCAACGCGGCCGAGATCCAGCGCTCCTCGCGCACGGCCGCGCCGATCGTGGCTTTTTTCTCGGCCAAGGGCGGTTCAGGGACCACGACCCTGGCGCTGAACTCGACGGCCGCCCTCGCTCGCAAGTTCCCCAGACAGGTCCTACTGATCGACCTGTCCGCGCCGTTCGGCCACGCGGCCCTGTTCGCCGACCTGATCGCCACCGGTTCGATCGCAAGCGCGGCCAAGGCGGCCCCGGTCGACTTCGAGACGGTGCTGCGAGGCAACATCGTCAATCACCGGTCGGGCATGGGCGTGCTGCCGGGCACCCTTCGCCCGGAGGAGGCGGACCTGATGACCGGCGAGCTGACCGGCAGGGTCCTGGACGTGGTCGTCAGCTGGCAGCGGTTGATCGTCGTAGACCTCGGGACCTCGCTCGGCGAAGCTGCGCTGGCGGTGCTCGAGCGCTCCGAGTGCGTCGTGATCGTGATCCCTCCCGAGATCGCCGCCATGACCGACGCGCGGCGCTCGCTCGCCGTGTTCCGCGACATCCTCAACATCACCGACAACCGGATCGAGCTCGTGCTCAACCAGCGGGTGCCGCATCCCCCGCTCGACCGGGCGGCGGTGGAGTCGATCCTCGGCCGAAAGATGTCGGTGACCGTCGGCTTCGACGACTCCCGGCCGGAGGACGCCGCCCTCGCCGGCGGCCTGGTCTTGGTCCGCGACCCCAACTCGCTGGTCTCGCGCGGAGCGACCGACCTGGCGCGGGTGATCGTTGCCAATCTGAAGCTGGATGGTTAAAGCAAAACACGGCACGACAGGGCAAGCGATGGTCGAGTTAGCGATCACCCTGCCGATCCTCATCCTGCTCGTCGCCGGCGTGCTCGAGCTGGGGCGCGGTTACGTCTTCGCCATCGCGACGTCCGACGCGGCTCGGGACGCGACCCGATACGTGGCCGGCAAGACCTCGACGACCAACGGCCCCGGCATGTTGAGCACGTGCAACTTCGTCCGTGCCGACCTGGCCGGCATCATCCCGGGAGCGAGCGTCAGCTGCCCGACCACCCCGGTCGGCCACGCGCCGCCGTTCACGGCCGGCACCGACTACACGCCTCCGACCGCGGGCCAGGCGGTGGTCGCGGTGTATTGCGGGACAAGCGTGGACTGCAGCGGTACGGTGAACACGTACTACGGCGCCGAGGTCGACGTTTACGTGTACTACGGGTTCAGCGACCTG
>JBGPEO010000078.1:0-11776 GCA_041482895.1 Candidatus Dormibacteraceae bacterium
AAGCAACCCATGCAACGCGATGTGGTGGGTTCGCAATGACGTGACCCTGACGACTTCGACATTCCAGGGCACGATTCTCGGCGGTGGCGATATCACGCTTACCGGCACGAGCGTTGCCGGCCGCGTCCTCGCGACTGGGGCGGTGACCATGACAGGCAGCAACGTCTTCGGCTGCGATGCCGCTGGAACCGTTGCCAGGCATCACTGCAACCAGGGCGTCGGCAATGGACCTGAGGGATGCGACCCGGGTAACTCGAACCAGGGCGAACCGAGCCGGTCCAATGACGAGCTCGGCGGCACGCCTGGGGATCCAGGCCGGCAGGGCGGTAACGGCAAGCAAGCCGTCGTCGCCGCGAACGTCGTCAACGTCGAGAGCAACAACGCAGGCGCCGTGACCAAGGTCAACGCCAGCGTTCACAGCAGCGCAGTCAGCCAGTCAGCGAAAGAAACCGGCAACCCTGGCACCCACGGCAAATCGAAAGACAAAGGCAAGGCTAAAAGCAACTAATTGGGGACAATCGAGACCGCAATCGCGATCGAGCCGGCGATGATCAGCTCGCTGAGCCTGGACTCCAGGATTGGCAAGCTGCGCCGGCGCCGCCGCAACAGCGTGCTGAAGCAGCTGCTGATGGTGATCGGACCGCTCCTCGTTGGGATGTCTGTTCTTCTTCTGCTCGCCGCGGCCGGAGTCATCGCGAGCGCGCGGTGATGGGAGCTCTCTAGGAGGCCATCTCTCCGTAAGCGCCGGCTGGAGTGCGCCCGATCGATGCCGCGATCAGCTCGAGGAGCTGGAGCGCGGCGCGGTTTCCCTCGCCGGTGGAAACCGCGCGTCCGTCAAAGCTCAGCCTCACGTCGGACGCTGTCGGGTGAGCCACGAATCGAAGGGTGCCCGCGACCAGGCAGCCGCCGCCTTCGACCTCCGCGATAAGCCAGAGGGTGCAGAGCACGGCGCGCGGCGCGGTGATCGGACGCGCCACCCTGAGCCAGGTGCGCTGCCCGAGCGCAGGCAGGCGGCCGGCGTCGAGTCGCACCGGGTTGTACTGGCATTCGATCAACCAGCGGCAGACCTCACTCAAGTCCGCGACAGCGAACATTTCGGCCGAGATGCGAGCGATCAACATGGGGCGATCCTCGTTCATGGCGCCGACTGTATCGGCCGCGGCTCGGCCGCATCAGGTGCCGATCACACGAAGCGCAGCATCGATGGTGGTGTGATTCGGATGAACGATGGGAATAGAGCGACCTTCAGCGTAAGGGCCGCACAGGCACGCTGTTGTTTCGCTGGAAGTAGTTACAGCGCTGGAGGGCGAGATGGTCGAACACGAATCCGGGCCCGGACACACCGCAACGCTGGCTGCTGTCGGCCGCACCATCCATGCCGGGACCGAGCACCCGCTGGTGGTTGATCACCTCGCGCTGGGCCTGGCCGGCGAGCCGGGCTCCACGCTCCTGGCTCAGCTCACGAGCCAGCTTCCGGAGGCGTCACGCCAATCTTTTGGTCTCGCCTTCGCGATCCGGACCCGGTTCGTCGAAGATGCGGTCACGCATGCGATCGACGAGGGCATCGGTCAATACGTACGTGGTGCCCTCCGATGAGCTGAGCGAGATGGCTCGCGCCGGCCTGGCGTGGACGATGTCCCAGGCCGCGGAACGGGGTGAACCATTCGTCAGTCTGTTTCGTCCAGCCGAGATCGATGACCTGATGCGCCGGAGTGGTTTTACGCGCGTCGACCAGTTTGGGCCCCGCGAGCTGCTCGATCTATACGTGGCCGGTCAATCCGCCGCGCAGCTGACCGGAATCGAGCGGCTGGCTGCTGGATACGTCTGAGCGGTAGCCCTCAGCGCACCGGATGCGCGATGCGGCCGCGGACCGGCCAGCCGGTCGGGTCGAGCTCGACCTCGTCGGTATAGCACCAGCCCCAGTTCTCGCCAGGTTCGAAGGTCCTGACGATCGGATGCCCCGTGCTGCGGAAGTGCGCGGTCGCGTGCTTGTTCGGTGAGCTGTCGCAGCAGCCCACGTGACCGCAGGTCATGCACAGCCGCAGGTGGACCCACGAGCCTCGCATCCGCAGGCAGTCCTCGCAGCCGTCGGAGCTCGCTGTGACCTCGTGGATCTGGTCGAAATGACCGCAAATCTCCATCGCTCAAACCAGCCTACGACGCGGGAAGGACCGGTTGCAGATCACTCGTCCGGGTGGCCGGTATTGCCGAAGGCGATCCGGTCGCGAACCACCGGCGCCCGCCCGAGCAGGCGGGCGCGCTGCACGGCGTCTTCGCCGAAGCGGTCGCGGATGGCGTCGATCGCCGTCTCCAGCCGTTCGTTCCGGGGCCGGATCTCGCCCGTGAACAGTCCCATCTGCCCGGTGTCGGACTCCGTCAATCCCGCGAGCCCGACCCCGAGAGTTCCGACCTCGCGCCGCGGCTCGCGTGCGGCCAGAAGCTCCAGCGCGGCCCTATAGATCTCCTCCCCGGTCGAGATAGGAGCCGTCAGGGTCACCTGCTTGGAGAAATGTCCCGCCACCGGCCGGTAGACGACGCCGACCGACACCACGCGGCCGCGGCGCCCCGCGGCGCGAAGCCGGCGTCCCACCATGTCCGAAAGCCGCATCAGCAACTCTTCGAGCTCCCTCTGCGAGCTGGTCGCGCGAGCCATCACGTGGGAATGGCTGTAGCTCTTTCTCGCCACCCCTTCGAAGTTGCTGACCTCGAAACCGCGCAGCCTCCGCAGCCAGGCTTTGGCATGCTCGGAATTCCACCCGGCGCGATGCAGCTCCTCGGGAGTCGAGTGCAGGAACTCCAGCGGCGTGTGGATGCCGGCGAGCTGGAGGCGATGGGCGCTGGCCTCGGCAATCCCGGACAGGTCCGTCAGCTTCAGCCGCTCGAATACCGAAACCAGGTTGGTGTGGTCGATGCGCTCGAGCCCGTCCCGCTTGTTCAGGTTGGAGGCTTGCTTGGCCATCCAGATCGAGGTTGAGATCCCCACCGAGCAAGTGACGCGTTCGCCAACCTCGTCGCGGAGCGCCTTCTTGATCGCGAGTCCGACTCCCCTCGGCCCGAGGCGGACCAGGTCTGGGGTCCCCACCAGGTTCAGCGAGGCTTCGTCGATCGACATCCGCAGGATGTCCGGAGTGTGCCGCTCGATGATTTCCATCAGCCGGTCCGAAACCGCGCGGTAGCGCGGCGGGTTGGGTTCCATGACTACGACCTTCGGAAAGATCGCCTTGGCCTCGAAAACCTTCATCCCGGTCTTGATCCCGAGGTCGCGTGCTTCCCGCGAGGACGAGACGATGGTGGCGGAATTGGTGGCGTAGGCCGCGATCGCGAGCGGCCGGCCGCGGAGGCTCGGGTCGTGCTGCTGCTCGATCGAGGCGAAGGCGCAGTTGAGGTCCACGACCAGGGTGGTCGGGTCGGCGGTATTCAAGCCCAACTGGTCAGCGCCGGAGTGCTGCGCCACAGCGAGCAAATGTTCGCACAGACACGGCGCGCCTGCCGTGGCCTGAGAATGTCGCGGTGAAATCGCGAGAGGTCGCGCGCGTCGAGATGCCGGCTCCGCTCCGCCGGGAGGTGCGCCTGCTCGGGGACGTGCTCGGCCAGGTACTGGCGGAGTATGGCGGCGCCGGCCTCCTGGAGGACGTCGAAGACCTCCGCCGCACGGTGATCGTCGCGCGCGAAGACGAGGACCAGGGAGCTGCGGCGCGCCTCGTGGCATCATGGCCGATCGACCGGGCGGAGCAGGTCGCGCGGGCGTTCACGTGCTACTTCCAGCTCATCAACCTGGCCGAGGAGAGACATCGCGCGCGGGCCCTCCGCGAGCGGGACCGCGGGGCAGAGCCGCTCGCCGAATCCCTGGAACAAGCTGTGGCCGAGATTCGCTCTGGATATGGCGAGGAGACCCTGCGACAGCTCCTCGAAGATCTGGTCATACATCCCGTGCTCACGGCCCATCCGACCGAATCGCGACGCCGCGCCGTCGTCGCCGCGATCGCGCGAGTCGGGGCACAACTCGAAGCACTCGACGATCCGCGCGCCTCGGCGCGCGAGGAGCGGGAAGCAAAGCGTCGCCTGCTCGAGGAGGTCGACCTCCTCTGGCGCACAGCTCAGCTGCGAAGCACTCAAGTCCGCCCGTTGGACGAGGTGCGTTCGGTGATGGCGATCTTCGACGAGACCCTCTTCCGCGCGGTGCCGGAGATCTACCGCGACCTCGACGCCGCTCTCGGTCCCGATGATGCGGGCTTGCGTCCTCCGATAGCGCCGGCCTTCATCCGGTTGGGCAGCTGGGTAGGGGGCGACCGCGACGGCAACCCTGCTGTGACCGCCGCGGTGACTGTGGATGCAATGGAGATCCATGCAGATCACGTGCTCCGCGGGCTCGAGACCGCGCTCATCCGGGTTGGCCGCTCGCTCACGGCCGACTCCGTGACGACCCCGCCTGATCAAGAATTGGGCTCGCGGCTTGCGGCCGCTCGGCTGGCCCAGCCTGCCCGCCTCGCTGACCTCGCCGCCCGGTCGCCGTCCGAGCAGCATCGCCAATACCTTCTTTATGCAGCGGACCGCGTCAGGGCCACACGGGTCGCGGACGCGACGATTGCCTACCGAACGCCGGCAGAGCTGCTCGACGACCTGCGCGTGCTCCAGAGATCGCTGGCCGCGGCCGGCGCCGGCCGTCTCGCTTACGGCGAGCTCCAGAACCTGGTCTGGCAGGTCGAGACGTTCGGTTTCCACCTCGCGGAGCTCGAGGTGCGTCAGCACAGCAAGGTTCACGATGTCGCGCTCAGCGAGCTCCGAGGCGGAGGCAGGCGCTCCGCGCAGACAGAAGAGGTGCTGGCAACCTTTCGGGCGATCAAACAGATCCAGGAGCGATTTGGGGCTGACGCGTGCCGGCGTTACATCGTCAGCTTCACGCGCGATTCCAGCGACATCGCCAACGTTTACGCGCTCGCCGACGCCGCGGCGCAAGGTGGGCCGTCACCGGAGATCGAGGTCATCCCGCTGTTCGAAACAGTTGAGGACCTCCGTCGCGCGCCGCTCGTGCTGGATGGGATGGTCGAGCTCGAGCCGGTGCGGCGCCGGATGGAGGCGACCGGGCGGTTGGAGGTGATGCTCGGCTATTCCGACTCGACCAAGGAGGTCGGGCCGGTCTCCGCGAGCCTCGCTCTGTACGAAGCACAGGCCGAGCTTGTCCGCTGGGCCGCGAACCACGGCGTACGGTTGACCCTGTTCCACGGCCGCGGTGGGGCATTGGGCCGCGGCGGCGGTCCTGCGAACCGCGCGATCCGCGCCCAGGCGCCAGGTTCCATCGGAGGCCACTTCAAGGTCACCGAGCAGGGAGAGGTGGTTTTCGCCCGGTACTCCAATCCCGCCATCGCCCGCCGCCACCTGGAGCAGGTCGCCTCCGCGGTGCTGATGGCTTCGCTGCCCGACGTCGACGCGGGGGCAGAGCGAGCGGAGGGTCGGTTTCGTGAGCTGGGGAATCGCATCGATGACCCTGCCCGCGCCGCTTATCGCGGCCTGATCGAGAGCGAGGGTTTCGAGCAGTGGTTCAGCCGGGTCAGCCCGATCGACGAGCTCGGTCGCATGAGGCTCGGCTCGCGTCCGGCACGACGAAGCGCCTCGCAAAAGCTCGAAGAGCTGCGGGCGATCCCATGGGTCTTCGCATGGTCGCAGATGCGCCTGAACCTGCCCGGTTGGTACGGGCTGGGAAGCGGGATGGCTGCTGCGGACCTGACGGAGCTGCGCGAGGCCTATACCGAATGGCCCCTGTTCAACGTCTTGCTCGACAACTCTGAAATGAGCCTGGCCAAGACCGATCGCCGGATCGCGGAGCGCTACCTGAACCTGGGCGGGCGGCGTGAGCTCAGCGACCGCATCCTTTCCGAATACGACCTCACTGTCGACCGCGTGCTCGCGGTGACCGGTCATTCGAGGCTGCTCGAGAACCATCGCGTCCTTTCATGGGCCGTCGAGCTGCGGAACCCGTACGTCGATGCCCTCTCTCACATCCAGCTCCACACGCTCGAGGCCCTGCGCGGGGAGTCCATCGATCAGCTCGAGCGTGCGCGGCTCGAACAGGTTTTGCTCGTGACGGTGAACGGGGTCGCCGCCGGACTTCAGAACACGGGCTAGCGCCTGCGCGAAGGCAGGGAGGGTGCCGCTGCCGACCCTGATGGATCGCGTCCGACCACCAGAAATATTCCCGCCAGCACGACCGCCAGCGCCGCGGGGCCGTAGTCGGCGATCACGCCTTGAGGCGCTGCGAAACGAATGATGGATGAGCCGGCCACGAAGATCCCGCCGAGCACCAGCACGATCCGAAACCGGCGGGCGACAAACCCCAGCTGCCTGCGGATGCCTCCAGGACGAATGGACAGCACGGTCAGGCTCAGACCGACAAGGATGACCAGCCCAAACACGATTCCGCGCATCGCACCAGTGTGTCAGACGCCTATCGGGCCGGGCTCCGCAAAGCGCTGAGCTGACGAACCTGCCCTAGTCCGGCGGCGGCGGCTTGGTCCCGCGCGCGGCGCGCACGCCCGAAACCCGCTCGCGCAGCCTTGTCACCGTAGCCTCGGCCGGTAGAGCCCGCGCCGGCGCGCGCTTCAATGCCCCGCGCCACACCGGCAGGTCTTCCGCCCTGAGCACCAGCCTCCTCAGCGCGACATCGATGGGAAGAAGCAGGATCGCAAGCACCAGCAGGAGCTCGCCGATCGGCTGCACCGCGCGGACCGGTGGCACGGGCAGGTTGAAAGCCGACGAGGCATCCGTGAGCAGGACGCCGCCACCCGCCCGGGCGATCGCGCCCAGCGTCGCGGTGTCTGTGCCGAGGCTGAGGTACTCGGGTGAGTACGGGACGACGAGTCCGATTGTGCTCGCGTGTTTCACGGCTCCTCCGACCGAATCGGTGACGTGAAGCAGGTAGCTTCCGACCTGGTCGGTCCGCAGGTCGCCCTCGAATTGCCCGGGCCCGGTCGACGACAGGCTGAGGGCGGTGTCCGTAAGGTCGGGCGTCACCGCGCTCACGCTGACGGCTTCGCCAGACAAGCCGGGCGATGTGACCAGCAGGTGGGTGTGGTCACCCTGCACCTGCGTCTCGACTTGCAGGGCGGGGTCGCTTGACTGGGGGAGGCTGTAGCGAACCACGTCCCCAAAAAAACGATTGGCGGATGGCCAGCTGAGCAGAGCCGCCGTCCAGCGGCCCTGGGCGTCGCTCGTCCACGCGACCACACGGCCGAGGCCGTATTGCCAGGCCGCGAGCAGCGGATCTCCTTGAGGGCTCTTGAGCACGACGTCGGCGGCGGCGCGCGGCGTGGTCGCCACATAGCCGGTGAGGGATGGAAATGAGTCGAGCGGCACGCCGGGCAGAACGTCGGCCAGCGACGACAGTCGCGGCGTGATGTTGCCTTCGACGATCCACGGCTTGAGCGCCTCGTTCGTCTCCTTGAGAAAGATCTGCGGAATGTCCTGGATGCTGTTGCTCTGGTAGAAGCGCCCATGGCCCCAGGTCGCGATTTCCTGCATCACGGCGCCGCCGCCGGGATCGGCTCCAACGGCCACCGTCGAGATGGTGATGCCCTGTGCGTGGATGCCCTCGATCACCGATTGCGAGGTCCTGGAGAACGGGTCGCCGTCGCCCAGCATGATGATGTGCTTCAGCGACGCCGTCGATTTACCGAGCTGCTCGGCGGCTGCGGCCAGGTCGGGTTGGTACGACTGCGGATCGCCGAGCATCATCGAATCGATCTTCTTCTTCACCGCGGCCTTGTCCGTGAGCGGCCCGAGCGGAACGATCACGGTTCCCTGTGTGCCGTTGGTGACGCCGACGCTGTCCCTGGGCGTGAGCTGATCGATGACGCCCTCTGCCGCGCCACGGATGATCTGGTCTCCTTGCTGGCCTTCGCTGCTCTCGAGCACCAACATCACCGCAACCGGCGGTTTCTGCGTGTTCTGCGGCAGCAGCATCTGTACCGGCAGCGCGGTCTCGAGCGAAGTACCCGCATAGCCGCCGGGCCCGTAGCTGTCGGAACCGCCGACCACGACCAGTCCCAGTCCAAGATCGCGCGTGACCGCCTGCAGCAGGGCCATCTCGTCCAGGCCAAGGCTCGATGCGGGCACGTTGACGAGGACGACGGATGAATACGCTGCCATGTCGGCCGAGGATCGCGGCATCTGCGCGGGTGCGACAGTCGTCGTGAGGAGCCCGGTGGATCGAAGGGCTGAATCAAGGCCCGCGGCAGCCCCGGGCGTGTCTTCCACAAGGAGCACCCGGGCCGGTCCCACGACCTGCACGAGCGCCTCGCCCACGTTGTTCTCGGCGTAGGTGTCGACAGTCGGGTCGACGACGACCTGCACCGAGTGGAATCCGGGCTGGGCCGGCTGCACCACCTGGCTGACATTGGTTTCGCCCGAGGTCAGCTGGATCTGGACGGTGTTGACCAGGGTGTGATCGAGATACCAGCGCAGCGTCGCTGCCGTGTTGGTGTTGCTGACGATGACCGCGCTGGCGTCGGCTCGCTCACCCGTCGCGATCGAGCGCGGCGCATCGAGACGGTCCACCAGCACCTCAGGCCCCAACGGCACGTTGACAGCGATGGTGTCGACTCGCACGCCCTCGGCTCGAAGCAGTCGCGCCTCGGCGACGGCGTCGCCGAGGTTGGCCCTTCCATCGCTGACGAGCACCACGTGGCGGCGCGTGTCGCCGGGCATGATCGACCCGGCCAGCTGCAGCGCCGAAGCCACGTCCGTGTAGTGGGGGTTCGGTTGATTCTGGAACGAGCTGAACTGGGGGTCGGTGCTTGCGTTCATCTCGACCTGCGGATCGCGCGCGAAGCTCACCAGACCGGCGCGGTTGTCACCCTGGCGCGACGCGATGATGCGCTGGACCGTCGCGAGCTCGGTGTCCTGGGCGTTCTGAACGCTTGCCGACAGGTCCGCGACGACGATCAACGACTGAGCGGAGGGCGTGGTCTGCAGCTCGAAACCGGCGAGCGCGCCGGTGAGCAACACCACGATCAAGGCGCGCAGCCCAAGCGAGGCTCGCGCGTGACGCGGAGACAGGGGCGGCGCGAGACGCATCCAGATGACGACGATCGCGGCAAGCGCCAGGAGTCCCGCCCCCAGGAACAGGGGGCGGGTGAGGTCAAAGCCCACGGTGGAAGGCCAGCCACTCGAGCACGACCAGGCCGAGCGCGCCCAGCGCGATCCAGGGCCAGATCTCGAGCTGGCCGCGGTGGACGGAATTGACGGAGACCGCGTTGTTGTAGGGGGGCAACGTGATGCGGTCGGCGGGCTTGAGCTGGGAGACCTGGTCCGAGAAGAGATTCACGGTGAACCACGACCGGTTGGTCCCGCCAGCCACCGTCTGCTCGACCGTGTATAGGCCGGTCAGGTCGGTCTCACCAAAGGTGGCGACCGCGCCTCCGGCCAGAGCCCGCCGGCTGCCGTCCGGCCGCACTACGGTCACCGACGTGGCGCCTGTTTCAGGGACGATCGTCACGGGCTCGTCGGGATGAAAGCTGTGGCTGGGCACGCTCGGCGGGAGGATCCACTCGCTCAGGTTCTGCACGAGGATCGGGAAAGCGATTCGCAGCGGCAGATCCGACTCGTGGAGGTCGAAGCCGAACACGACCTGCCGGAATGGTTCGTCGCGCACGAGGACAAGGGGGGTTTGCAGGCTGGTGATCAGGACGCGGCCGAACGTGTCGTTTCGCAGGTCCTGGCTCCGCGCGATGTGAACGTCGTTGAGATCGACATTGGTCAGCAGTGGGTCGCCGGCGTCCGTCGCGCGCACACGGCCGACGCCGATCGCAGCTCCTCCCGCAAGGGGACTGCCGGGAGGCGGGTCGATGCTGATAAACGGGCCGTTGGGGAGGGTGGGTGGCAAGCCAGGCGCCAAGCCTGGTGGTGAGAAGCGATCGAAGATGCTCATCGCGTACGGTGCGGACGACTTGTAATCGGCCGGAGCGACGACGTCGAGCTGGAGATCGGCGCGCAGAGCGAGGGCCTGCTGCAGGAAGACGTTGCCCGGCGTGACGAGCAGCACCCGGAAAGTGCTCGGAGCCCTCGCAACGGCAGTGACCGTGTCGTCGAGCGAAAAGACGTCGCCGGCATCGATGTGTGCGGAGACGACGGTGGCGCCCGACGGAACGGGGAGCGCGAGGTCCTGCGCCACACCGGACGCTAGCGTCAGCTGGCGGACGTCCACCAACTTGCCGTCCGCGCGCCACTCCAGGCTGAACGTGCGCGCCTGCTGGCCGAAATTCTGCACGTGCAGATAGGCCGCCCTCGACTGCGCGCTCGTCCGCACGACTAGCGATGTCAGGCCGATGTTCTCGCCGGAGACCCCGATGGGGTGATACTCCACCGGAAACGGCAGGCTGCTGCTCGTGTCGGTGCGGATCGGGCCGACGATGCCGTCGCTGAACAGGTAGCCGCGAGCATCGTCGCCGGGTCTCACGAGGCCCGCCGCCAGCGTCAGCGCGGAGGAGAGATCGGCCGAGCCGTTGCTTGCGCCGAGCTCGTCGAGCGCGCGGTGGAGCGCGTCGCGGTCGCCAACCACCGAAGCGACAATTCGCGGCACCGGACCGACGGCGACCAGCGTCATCCGATCCTGTGGACCGAGCTGATCGATGATCGCTCCCACCTCTTTCTTGGCTTCGTCCAGGCGCGTCGGCTGGACGTCGCGCGCCTGCATCGACGCCGATACGTCGAGCAGCACGACCGAGTGCCGGGCGAGGCTGGTCCCCGCGGACAGCACGGGCTGCATCGCGGCCGCCACCAGCACTGCCGCGGCCAGAAGTTGCAGCAGCAGCAGCCAGCTGAAGCGAAGTCGCTGCCAGGGCACGTTCGCCTGGCGATCGCGAACCTGGTCCGGCCAGAGGTTCAGCGCCGGAACGACCCTGGTCGGCCGCCGGATCCGCAGGAAGTACAGCGCGACGATCGCCGGCAGCGTGAGCGCGAAGAACGCCGCGGCCGGCGCCAGGAAGGTCATCTGAGAAGCCCCAGCCGGCGCAGCGCCTGGAACACCATGTCCTCGATCGGTTGGTCCGTCGAGAGACGCGCGAAACGAAGGCCCCGGCGGTGTGCCGAGCGCTCGATCTCCTGGGTCCGCCGCGCGAGGGCGCCGACGTATGCCGCCCGCGTCGCCGGCGTGAGTGTGAACTCACGCTCGACCTCCGTTTCCGCATCCCTGAGCCGAGCGTCGCCATTCCAGTCCGGAGCGAGCTCCTGAGGAGCCAGCAGCTGTAGGACAGCCCCTTCCTGGCGGGCGCTGCGCAGCGCCGCGATCGCCGGTTCGATCGGTGACTCGCCCAGCCCGTCGCTGATGAACACCGTCATACCCGGTCGCTGCCTTGCGATCGGCCATACCAGCCGCGAGTAATCCGTCGGCCCGCCGGCGGGAAAAGACTGAAGCCGCGAGAAGAGCTCGGCCACTGCTCGCCGTCCGCGATATGGCGCGCCGCCGGACGTGGGTCCCGCGGCGAAGACCGTCAGGCGGACTCGGTCGAGCGCCGCGAGCGCCACGTACGCGATCGCGCCGGCCAGCCGCCTTGCCGTCGCCGCCTTGTTCGGCCTGCCCCAATCCATGGAACCGCTCAGGTCTACGAAGATGCTCAGGGGCAGTTCCTGCTCCGCGACGAATAGGCGCAGCATGAAGCGGTCGAGCCGTGCGTATGCGTTCCAGTCGATGAGGCGAAAGTCGTCGCCAGGTGAGTAGCTGCGGAAGTCCGCAAACTCCACGGAACGGCCCCGGGCGTTGGATCGGCGCTCCCCGCCCATCTGG
>JBGPEO010000079.1:0-11776 GCA_041482895.1 Candidatus Dormibacteraceae bacterium
GTGTTGCCGAGAACGAAGCCGTTGAGGGAGCGGAACGCAAGCGCCGTCAACGGGTCGGTCGAAAGGGCCCAGCCGGCGAAGATGACGGCCTCGACCACGGCGCTGCGCACGATGACGGCCTTGCGGCTGTAGCGGTCGGCCAGCACGCCCCATAACGGCGCTAGCGGGAGCGCGATGATCCAGCCGAGGCTGGAGATGGCGGCGATCCAGGCCGGCACCTGTGCCGCCGGCACGTGCAGCTCTCGCAGGTAGATCGGCGTGTAGGCCGTGAGCTGGTTCCACGACATGCTCTCGACGCAGGTGGTGGCCGCGAAAAGGACCGCGACCACCGCCCACCCGGTCACAGCCCCTCGCCTCGATTCGGTCTTCATAGGGCCCGCATCAGCTTAACCGGGTCTCCAGGCTTCCCAGTTTTAGGGAAATACTTGACAGATTGGCAAGATGTGGGCTCTAATTTGGCCCATGAAAGACATTCGCCGTGAAATCTTGACCCAGGTCGCGGCAGGCACCCTCAGCGCTGAGGAGGGAGCGGCGAGGCTTGACTCGCTCGAGAACCAGCCGCCGTCGACCCTGCCAGGTCCCTCGCCGGAGACGCCGCAAGCCCCGCCGGCCGGTACGACCGCTCGCGAGGTCAGGGTCGTTTCCCAGTTCGGCAGCGCCGAGATCGTGGGCGACCCGAGCGTCGCCTTCGCGATCGCCGGCGGCCCTCACCGCGCGCGGCAGGACGGCGACACCATGGTGATCGAGCACGAGCCGTTCGACGACATGGACAGCTTTTCGTTCGGTCGCGGCGAACGGCGCATCGCCCTGAACGGCTTCGACATCCAGCGCCGCAAGCTGACCGTGCGCATGAACCCTGACCTGGCGCTGGTCGCCACGGTCCAGGCGGGCAACGTGAGGGTCGATGGCGTGCACGGGCCGATCACGGGCGAGGTGCAGGCAGGCAACTGCAAGGTCGCCGACTTTCGCGGGACGCTCAACCTCGTCGTCCAAGCAGGGAACGTCATCGCCAGCGGAAAGCTCGACAGCGGGGCCAGCAAGGTCCGCTGCGAGATGGGCTCGGTCAAGATCAACCTCGAGAAGGGTTCGAGCGTCCGCATCACCGCGCGCACGACCCTGGGCAAGGTCTCGATCGAGGGCGAGAAGGACGAGCGCGCCGCGGTCGGCCCGTCCGGTCGGGAAGTGACGATCGGATCCGGCGCCGCCACCCTCGACGTCGAATGCACCATGGGCAGCGTCAAGGTCGCGGTGGCTTGATGGCCCGCGATCGGAACCGCCGCCCGCCCCTCAACTGCCCGGTCTGCAGCGAGCGGCTTGCGCTGACGCGCCTCAGCTGCCCCGCCTGCGACACGGAGCTTTCCGGCGCATTCGCCACATGCGAGTTCTGCGTGCTGTCCAACGAAGACCGCGACGTGCTGCGCGTGTTCCTCGCGTCGCGCGGAAACATGAAAGAGCTGGAGAGACACCTCGGCGTCAGCTACCCGACTGCGCGCGCCAGGTTCGATGTCCTGCTCGCCAAGATCGGCATCGACCGGCCGGCGCCCGCGGCGACCCCCACCGGTCGAGTCGAGCTGATGGAGCAGGTCGCCCGGGGAGAGATGACCATCGACGAGGCGCTGAGCCGTCTGGAGGAACCATGAACCCGATGGAAAGAGCCGACCACGCACCCGAAGAGTTCGCCCGCAACCTGGCGGAGCAGCGCCTCCACATGGAGGAAGCGGGCGCTCTCGTCTACTACGCACACTCCCGCACCGGACTCCTGGCCCGCTTCCTCCAGCGGATGGCCGACCGCATCGACCCAACCGGCGAGGCGCGCCGGATGGCTCGGTGAAACGGATCTAAATGGAGCAGCCGGCCACCTCTCCGATCGCCGTCTCTCCGCGGCCGCGCCCGTGGACCGTGTTCTCGTCGGGATCGTTTCGCAAGCTCTGGGCGGCGACCACCCTGTCGCTGTTCGGCGACTTCTTCAGCTACATCGCCATGGCATGGCTCGTCCTGCAGCTGACCGGTTCCAGCCTTGCACTGGGCACCGTGTTGGTGGTGCAGGCCCTGCCGAGGGCGGTGCTGATGGCCGTGGGAGGCGCGCTTGCCGACCGCCTCTCGCCGCGCCTGACGATGCTCGGGTCGATGGGCCTACGCGCCCTCTTCGTCGCTCCTCTTGCGGCGCTCGTGATCACGGGTCGCGTGCAGATGTGGGAGGTGTATGGCATCGCCGTCGTTTTCGGCATCGTCGACGCGTTCTTCATGCCGGCTCGCAGCTCCATCCTCCCGAAGGTCGTCGCCGACCACGAGCTCGAGCCCGGGAACGCGGTGCTGAACGTGACGGCGCAGACCTCGGTGATCCTCGGACCAGTTCTCGGCGGCGTGATCGTGGCCGTCCTTGGAATCGGGTGGGCTTTCGCCGGTGACGCCGCATGTTTCGCGCTTGGCTTCCTGCTCATCCTGTGGATGCCTGCCGCGGCGCGTACCGCCTCGGGCGTGGCGCATCCGGACGGCGGCCTTGGCGGACAGATCGCCGCGGGGTTCCGCTACGCCTGGGCGGACGTCGGAATCCGAGTCACGTTGATCGTCATCGCAGTCGTCGATTTTGCCGCCGGCGGCGCGCTGGGCGTGGGGATTCCCACTCTCGCCCATGGGCGATTCGCCGCCGGCGCGACTGGGTTTGGCATCCTGTTCGGCGCCTGGGGCGTAGGTGCGACCGCCGGCGCCCTGAGCGCTGGCTTCGTGCCCCCGCCAAAACGTTTTGGATGGTTGATCGTGGCCCTGTGCGTGTGGCTCGGGCTCGGCATCACCGGGGTTGGCCTGGTGCCTTCGCTGCTGCCCGCAACACTCCTGATGGGCTTCTCAGGCATCAGCACAGGCGTGGTCAACACCTATGCCGTGAGCTGGCTTCAGCGCCGAACCGATCCCGCCATGCAGGGACGCGTGATGTCACTGGTCATGCTCGCGTCGCTCGGCCTCACGCCGGTGGCCTACGCAGTGTCAGGCGCGATCGCTGACGTCAACCCGACGCTGCTGTTCGTGATTGCCGGAGGGATGATCCTTCTCTGCGCCGCCGGCACGGCGGCGAGCCGGACGGTCCGCTCGCTGCGCTAGGCGCGCAGGCGGCGCTCACGATGGGACTAACTGATCGCTGCTACTTGATGCCGGCGGCGTGGAGTCCCGCGGCGTGGGCACTGGCTGCGTCCGCGCCCGCGTCTAGAGCATGCACGGCGGCTGTCGCGAACGCGTGCGCCTTGTGCTGTTCCAGGTTCAGGTCGATGTTCGCGAGTGAGAACCAGGCGCAGTAGGACTGGCGATCGGCGGAGACCGCAACCGGGGGTCGCGTCATAGCCGCGGTGGCCCACTGCACCGCCGTCGCGACATCTTTGCCGCTCGACAGCGCCTGGAATGCGCCCTGGGCGGCCGCGTGGCATGCGCCCGCCGGCGCCCCGCCGCGCTTGGCCCAGGCGAACCACTCCGCATAGGAACGGTCTTCGGGCGTCGGGACGACCTTCTTGGGGTCGACCTTCGGCCGCTGGGACACGACCTCCCACGAGGACTTGCTCGCGGCCGGCTGCTGGGCCGGCGGCGTGGATGCCGGTTGCCGAGCGACCGATGACGGCACCGCGAAAGGCGCCGACGAGGGCGGCTGCGATGGCGGCTGGGCAGGCTGTGGCGGGGCGGCGGCCGGCGCCGGCGGGGCTTGCTGTGCAGGCTGGGATGGCTGCACTATGGCGCGCTGCTCGGTGCCACCGACATGAATCTGAGGCGCCCAGGCCGGGATCGGCACCGCGGCGGGCCAATCGATCGCCGGCTCCGTGCTCTGCTGGACCGGCGCCGGTGGCGCGGGCGCCGTGGGCTGGACGGGAGGCACAGTTGGTGAGATCGGCGTCACGGCCGGCGGGATGGTGGGCGCCGTCGGTTCCGGGGGCGCGGTCGCTGCGGGAGGCGCTGTTGCCGAAGGAGGAGCTGTCGCCGCGGCTGGCGCTGTTGCCGCAGGAGGAGTTGTCGCCGCGGGAGCCGCTGCCGGCGCAGGAGGGACGGTCGCGACGGGTGGCTCCGTCGCCGGAGGCGCCGTCGCAGCAGGAGGCGCCGTCGCAGCAGCAGGAGCTGTTGCAACGGGAGGCGCTGTTGCGGCGGGAGGCGCTGTTGCGGCCGGCGGGACCGTCGCGGCAGGTGGCACGGAGAGCGCCGGTGGGACAGTCGCAGCCGTTGGGGCCGGCCGCGCGGGAGGAACAGTCGCGGCCGGAGGCGCAGTCATGGCGGGCGGCTTGGTCACCTCCGGCACCGAGTCAAAAGAATCGGGCCAGCTGGAGAGCGGCGCTTCCGGGATCGGCGAAAGCTCCGGAAGGCCCTCGCTGATGGTCGACGACGGCGGCCAGGCCGGCATCGTGTGCTCAGTGGGCGGTTCCGGCGGCCAGACGTCTGTTTCCTCCGGAACCGCCCCTTGCTCGGGGGCGACATCTTCTTGAAGGACACTCTGGGACTCGCCCTCCGTCGCGACGTTCTGCGGTCCGGCGGCGGGGGGCCACGTCCGCTTTGACGTCGTGGCTGGAACCTCGGTCTCAGGAAGGGGCTCGCCCGGTGCAGCCGGCACCGTCTGTGCCCACTTAGGAGCAGGCCTCTGCATGGGCACCGCCTGCTTGGGGTCGGTCTCCGTCGCAGGCTCGGCCGGGGTCTCGGTCTTGGCCCAATCGGGGTCCGACTCCTTCTGCATGGGGAGCGCAGGTAGAGGGTCGGCCTCCGGGGCGGTTTCGACGTCTTGCGCCCCGTTGTCGCTCACGGGTGGTGCTACAGGGACGGTCCTGGCCCACACAGGAGTTGTCTCGTGCGTGGGCACGGCGGGAGCCGGTTCCTCAGGCGGCGCGGATTCCTGCGAACTGTCGGATTGTGATTCCAAATCGATCGTCAGTCTAGCCCCGGGATGCCGAGTTGTATCCGAGCTACTGAATCACCATGGTGCGCCCTGCGCGCGCGTCAGGTTGATGCGCCCTAAGCGCGCCCGGCTGCGAATACGTGCTTCAAGGCGTCTTCGGGGACGGGGTCAGGCTGCTGCTCCGCCCAGTCGGCGGCGTCGGACGCTTCCTTGTCGCATTCGTCCTGGACCTTCGCGGAGTCCTCGACGGAGATCCATCGGCGCTCCACGAGCAAGGCTACGAAACGCGTGATCGGGTCGTGCTCCGACGCGTCGGCAATCTCCTCCTTGGTGCGGTACTTCAGGTGGTTGTCCTCGGAAGTGTGAGAATTCATGCGCCAGATCTTGGCGTCGATCAGGGTCGGACCCTCTCCCCTGCGCGCCCGGTCGACGGCCTCGCGGCAGGCCGCATAACTGGCCGGAACGTCGGTGCCGTCGACGGTGACTCCCGGAATCCCGTAACCCGCGGCCCGGTCTGCGATATTGGGGTTCGCGGTCTGGAGCCGGATCGGTACCGAGATCGCGTAGCTGTTGTTCTCGCACACGAACACGACGGGCAGGCGGTGAACGGCGGCGAAATTAACGCCTTCGTGGAAGTCACCCTGGCTGGTCGCGCCGTCCCCGAAGGTACACAGCGTGACCGAGCCGTCTCCCCTGAGCTTGGCCGCATATGCGATTCCGGCGGCCTTGGGGATCCAGCTGGCCACCACCTGGGAGACAGGCGCGATCTTGAGCGCGCGGTAGCTGTAACAGCCGCCCGGTATGTTGCGGCCGGCGGAGAGAGGATCGGCGGCCTTGGCAAAGACCGCGAGCATCCATTCCTTCATCGTCAGGCCGCGAACGATCGAGTTGGCGAGCCCGCGATAGTGCGGGACGAGCCAGTCGCCGGCGCCCAGGGCGGCCGTCGAGGCGACCTGGATTCCCTCGTGCCCGCGGCTCGAGCCGACAAACGGGGCGCGGCCCTGCTTGACGAGAATGTGCATCCGATCGTCCAGCGCCTTCGCGATGCACATCCACCGATGAAGGCGGAGATACTCCTCGCGGGTCGCAGTGTCGGTGCGCGCTGTGGTGGCCATCAGTTTTTGGCGTGGCCGGCCAACGCTCGTGCGATCTCAACCACCTCATCTGCGCTCAAGCCCATGTGATTCAGGTGATCGTAGTACCGTCGCTGGAAATCGGAGAAGTCACTGCGTTCCGCGCGCTCCTCGCGAACACGCTTGACCTCGGCGAGCACAGCCACCACCAGCTCCGCCTCGGGCTTGATTCCCGCGTCGCGCAGCGCGTGCTCGATGACGAGAGTGCCGGAGTGCTTGCCGTAGACATACGTAATCTCCGCGCCCAGGTCGGCCGGCGGGATGAACTGGTAGATCGCCGGATGGATGAGCATGCCCGCGGTATGGATTCCCGACTCGTGACTGAAGACGTTGAGACCGATGCCCGGCTCGGTCGGCTGCACCGGAATCCCGCTGATCTTTTCGAGGTGGCGCGCCAGCGCCCGCAGCTTCTCGTACTTGAAGCCCGGGATCTCGATGCCGAACAGGTAGCGAAGCTGCATGAGTACCTGGTGCATCGGTGCGTTGCCCGTGCGCTCGCCGATGCCGTTCACGCTCGTCGTGAAGACCTCTGCGCCAGAGCCGAGCGCCATCACGGTGTTCCACGCACCAAGCCCAAGGTCGTTGTGGAAGTGCACCACCAGTGGCGCGTCAGGCGCCGCGGCTTTGATCGCCGGGATGTACTCGCGCACAGCGAAGGGTGAGTAACAGCCGACCGTGTCGGGAGTCGAAGGTCGTGTGCCGCCGGCCTTGAGACCTTCGCGATGAATCTCAGCGATATACCCGATGTCGGCGCGGCTCCCGTCTTCGCCTCCGAACTCGATGGATTTCGCGCCCTGCTCGCGGGCGTAGCGGATCGCGTCGCACATCATGCGTAGGTTCGCCTCGCGGTAGTGCGACACGGGCAGCTCCAACCACTCGGACTCGGGGATCCCATCGCGATGAAGCAAGGTCTTGCCCAGCTTGTATTTGACGTGCAGGTCGGACGCCGACGTGAAGATGAAGTACGTCACCTCGTCGCGCTTGTAGCCGAGCGAGTCGATCACGCGCATCGTCGCGTCGATGTCGCCTTTGGTCGAGCGCATCATGCAGACCACCTCGAGGTCGGCTCGCAGCTCTCCCCTCTTCCGGCCTTCGAGCACAAGCCTCAGCGTTTCGCGCTCGCCCTCCGAGACTGATGGAAACCCCACGTCCATGATGTGAACGCCGATCTCGGACAACATGCGCGCGAGCTGGTACTTGTCCTTCGGCGTGATGGAAACGCCGGGCATCTGCTCGCCGTCGCGCAGGGTGTCGTCGTAGACGCGAATCCTGTCCGACGGCGGGAACTTCAGGTCGTGTGCAAAGCGGGTCGGGTCGCGGGCGAGCTCGTCGAGCGGCTCCTGCAATTCGACGGGCTTTATGTCATCCACGTGCAGTCGCGAGACGGCTGCGTTCTTCCAGCCGCTTGCGCACCCACGGCACGAGGCCGCCCATGTGCAGAAGCTCGTTCATGAACGTCGGGAATGCCTCGCATCGGTACTCGTCGCCCTTGGTGAAGTTGCGCACGATGCCTTCCTCCAGGTCGACCTCGAGCTCGTCTCCCTCGTCCACGCCCTCCGCGGCTTGCGGCGATTGGAGGATCGGATAGCCCATGTTGATCGCGTTGCGGAAAAAGATCCGCGCGTAGGAATCGGCGATCACGAGCGAGATGCCCGCGCCGCGAATCGCCACGGGTGCGATCTCGCGCGAGGACCCGCACCCGAAGTTCGAACCCGCGACGAGGATGTCTCCCTGCCCCACGCCGGCCGACCAGCCCTCGCGGCCGGGCACGCCTTCCATCGCGTGCTTGCCGAGCTCCTTCTCGTCGAGCGAATAGATCGCGTACTTGGCCGGAATGATCTGGTCGGTGTCTATGTTGGCGCCGAACTTCCAGGCCCTGCCGCGAATGACCTTGGGGAAAGTCATAGGTACCCTCGCCCCTTCGGGGAGAGGGCCAGGGTGAGGGGCTTAAGTTTGATCAAGCGATCCCCGCCGGCATCTTCTTGAGCACCTCTCGCGGGTGCGTGATCACGCCTGTCACTGCGCTGGCCGCGGCCACCGCCGGGTTGGACAGGTAGACCAGCGCCTTCGGGTGGCCCATGCGACCGGGGAAGTTGCGGTTGGTGGTGCTCAGGCAGACCTCTCCCTCACCCAGCACGCCCATGTGGCCGCCGAGGCAGGCGCCGCAGGTGGCCGTCGTCCAGGCGGCCCCGCTGGCGAGGAAGATGCCGATCAGCCCTTCCTTCTCGGCCTGGATCGCGACCTGGTGCGAGGACGGCGTGATGATCAGCCGCACGCCCGGCGCGACCTTGTGCCCGTCGAGCACCGCGGCGGCGCGGCGCAGGTCGGTGATCCGCGAGTTGGTGCAGGACCCGATGAATACCTGGTCGAGCCTCGTGCCCACAACCTCCGACAGCGGCGAATAGTTGTCAGGCGACATCGGTCTCGCGACACCGAGCTCGACCTTCTCCGCGTCGAACTCGAAGACTTTCTCGTACTCGGCGTCGGCGTCGGAGCTGACCGGCGTGTAGGGCCGCTTCGCCCGCCCATCGAGGTACTCCTTGGTCACCTCGTCGAACTCCATGATCCCGTTCTTGGCGCCCGCTTCGATCGCCATGTTGGTCATCGTCAGGCGCGCTTCCATGTCGATGTGCCGAAGGGCCTCGCCCGTGTGCTCCATCGCTTTCGATCGGGCGCCGTCCACCCCGATCTGGCCGATCACATAGAGGATCAGGTCCTTGGCCTCGACCCATTCCTTGAGCCGGTTGTGATAGACGAACTTGAGCGTCTCCGGCACGCGGAACCACAGCTCCCCTAGCGCGAAAACGCACGCGAGGTCCGTCGACCCGATGCCCGTCGCGAAATTGTTGAGCGCACCGTAGGTGCAGCTGTGCGAGTCGGCCCCGACCACGAGTTCGCCCGGTAGCACAAGGCCGTTCTCAGGCAGCACGGTGTGGCAGATGCCGCCCTGCCCGACCTCGAAGTACCACTTGATCCCCATGTCGCGTGAGAACTCGCGTGTGAGCCGCCCGAGAGTCGCGCTGGCCGCGTCCTTCGCGGGTTGGAAGTGGTCTTGTGTGACAGCGACCCGCTCGGGATCCCAGATCTTCTCCGCCCCCATCTGCTCGCGCATGATCCTGGCGGCAGGCGGGATGGTGAGGTCGTGGCCCATCGCGAAGTCGACCTTGGCGAGCACGAGGTCTCCCGGCCGCACGCTGTCGCGACCGGCCCCACGAGCCAGGATCTTCTCGGTCATCGTCATGCCCATGTGTGTTTAGTTGACTGTACCGGCCGGATGGGCTGAAGACCGCGGCAGGCGCCCGCCAGGGCGCCGGTCGGGGCGGCGAGGCGAAGGCAGGGGTGGCCCTACCAGGAGCGCATTCGTGGATGCGCGACGACGGAGGGCCAGGCCCCCTAACGCACGCATCGGCGCCCCGAGCCGATGAGATTCGGCCCAGCTGGCCGGTTCAGGCAACTCAATCCCTCAGCCTTTTAGCGACCGCGTCACCGCATTCGCCGGTAGACAGGTTGCCACCCAGATCGCGCGTGCACTCGCCCGCGCGAATGGCCGATTCGACCGCACTCTCGATCGCTTCCGCCATGTCTGCATGACCCAGGTGTTTCACCATCATAGAAGCGCTCAGGATCGCCCCGATCGGGTTGACGAGGCCGCGCCCGGCGATGTCCGGGGCGGTGCCGTGGACAGGCTCGAACAGCCCGCGCTTTGTCTCGGGATTGATGTTCCCCGAGGGCGCAATCCCCATCCCGCCGATGAGCTCGGCCGTCAGGTCGGAGAGGATGTCGCCGAACAGGTTGCCTGTGACGATCACGTCGAACTGGGTCGGATCCCGGACCAGCTGCATGGCGGCCGCGTCCACGTAGAGATGGCGCGTCTTGACCTTCGGATGCTTGGCGGCAACCGCCTTCCACCGCTCTTGCCACAACGCACCCGCGTAAGTCATGGCGTTCGACTTGTCGACCATCACGACCTCGCGCTGCGTGACCCCGAAGGCGTAGTCGATGATCCGGGTCACCCCTTTGTAGGTGTTGACGTCCTCCTGGATCGCGATCTCGTCCTCAGTACCGCGCTTGAAGCGTCCACCCATGCCCACGTAGAGGCCCTCGGTGTTCTCGCGCACGATCAGCAGGTCGATCTTTCGCCGGTCGTCGCGCCGCAGCGGTGAGAGGCGGTCGTCGTAGAGCCGGGCCGGGCGCAAATTGACGTAGAGATCGAGCTCGAAGCGCAGCCTCAGCAGCACTCCCGCGAGGTACGCGGCATCGTTGACCCGCGGATCGCCGACCGCTCCGAAGAGGATGGAGTCCGCGCGCACGAGCTCTGTCCAGACCGACGCGGGTATGGGCTCGCCGGTTCGCATGTACTGGTCCGCGTTGACGTCGAACTCCTCGAACTCGAAGTCGGCGCCGGCGGCCCTGAGCACCTTGATCGCTTCGGGGACGACTTCCTTTCCAGCGCCGTCGCAGGGCAGAACCGCGATCTTCACGGCCATCAGGCAGGCGCCGTCTCGCGAGCCTGCTCGCGGAGCTTGTAGCGCTGGATCTTGCCGGTGACTGTCTTGGGCAGGTCGGGCACGAACTCGATCAGGTGCGGGTACTGGAATCGTTGGAGGCGGGCCTTGCAGTGCTCCTGTAGCTCGGCCGCCAGCGCGTCTCCGGGAGCGCGGTCTCCTTTGACGATCACGAATGCCTTGATCTTCATAAAGCCTTCGACGTCGATGCCGACCACGGCGCCTTCGGCGACGGCCGCATGCTCCAGGAGCACCGACTCGATCTCGATCGGCGAGACCCAGAGACCGCCGACCTTGATCATGTCGTCGGAACGCCCTTCGTACCAGTAGAAGCCATCCTCGTCGACCCGATAGCGATCGCCGCTGAGGAACCAATCGCCCAGGATCGAGCGCTTGGATTTTTCGTGCTGCGCCCAGTAGAGCGCGAGCGCGCTGTCGCCTTTGACGTAGAGGTCGCCTGCCTCGCCGGTCTGGACGGGCTCTCCGGCGTCATCGAGGATCTTCAGCTGGTAGCCCGGGACGGGCTTGCCGCTCGACCCTGGCCGTACGTCGTCGAGCCGGTTCGAGCAATAGATGTGGAGCATCTCGGTCGAACCGACGCCGTCGAGGATCGTCAGTCCGAAGGCATCATTCCAGCGCCGCCAGACTTCGGCAGGGAGCGCCTCGGCGGCCGCGACGCAGTGGCGGATCGAAGAGAGGTCGCGGGTTTTCGCACCTTCGAAGTTGAGGATCGCGTTGTAGAGGGTTGGGGCGGAGAAGAAGAGTGTCGGGCGTCGCTTCTCGATCGTGTCCAGGACCGTCGCCGGCGTGTTGCGCCCGGCGTGGAGCACGGTCGAGGCGCCGACCCAGTACGGGAAGGTGAGGTTGTTCCCAAACCCGTAGGCGTGGAAAAGGCCGGTGGTCGAGAAGGTGATGTCCTGCTCTTCGATCCCGAGCACCTGCTCGGCGTAGGTGACACAGGTGTACGGGATGTCGTGCTGCAGGTGGACGACGGCTTTTGGCTTGCCGGTCGAGCCGGAGCTGTAGAGCCAGAACGCCATGTCGTCCTTGCGAGTGGGTGCGGTGGCCACCTCGGGGCCGGGTGCGATCTGGTCAGCGCGTAGGAGGCGGGGCGCCACGGGGGCGCGGGAGGCGGCGGGCTGGAGCTTTTCCTCGGTGTTGGCGTCGACGATCACCACGCGCGCGAGCGAGTCGTCGATGTAGTGGTCGTAGTCCTCGCTGCGCTGGAGCAGTGGGTTGACGGGGACGGGGATGGCGCCGTGGCGAATCGCGCCGAGGAA
>JBGPEO010000080.1:0-11773 GCA_041482895.1 Candidatus Dormibacteraceae bacterium
CGACGACCAGTTCTGTTCACCCCCGAAGGCTCCTTCCCAGTCATGAACAGAGCAGGCACCGCTGCCGATGATCAGTTCTACCGCGAGTACATCCTCGACCACTATACGAACCCGCGGAACTTCGGCCGTCTCGAGAACCCTGATATCAGCCACGAAGAGGACAACCCTCTCTGCGGCGACGTGATCGGGATGGATTTCCGGGTGAAGGATGGGGTCATCGAGGACATCCGGTTCCACGGTCGCGGGTGCGCGATCTCCCAGGCCGCTGCCTCGCTCTTGACGGAGCGGCTGAAAGGGCTGCCGCTCGAAGAGGCCAAGAAGATCGGTAAGGCGGACGTGCTCGGGGAGCTCGGAATCGACATCTCCCCCGCGCGCATCAAATGCGCGCTGCTGTCACTGAAGGTGCTGAAGGTGGGCGCTTACGGGTTGTCCGGCAGCTATGAGAATGAAGAGGACGAGGACTAGGAGATGGGAACGACAGAGCAGCAAGAAGGCTTTCGCGACCTGAAGTTGGATGACGTCAAGAAGCTGATCGAGGACGGCTATGAAGTGGTCGACGTCCGCGAGGATTGGGAGTGGAACAAAGGCCACGTGCCCGGTGCGCGGCACGTCGTGCTCAACACGCTCCTGGCGAACCCGACCGCGCAGAAGTTCCGCGACCGCACGATCTTCGTGTGCGCGATGGGCGAGCGCTCCGCGGTGGCGTCTGAGATGGCGGTGGCCCTGGGCGTGACGGATGTCGTGAACTTCCGCGGCGGCACCAAGGCATGGAAGGATGCGGGCCTGCCGCTGGAAACGCCGTGACCGATTTTGCCCCGACCACGCAGGCCACAGAGGACGCGACAGTAAAGCCCGAGGACGTGATCGAGGTCCTTCGCCAGTGCTTCGACCCCGAGATCCCGGTCAACATCGTGGACCTCGGTTTGATCTACGACATCGCGGTCAAGCCGGCGCGTGTGGACATCAAGATGACCCTCACCGCGTTGGGCTGCCCGATGGCCGCCGACGTGATGGCCGATGTCCGTGACCACCTGCTCACGCTGCCCGGCATCACGGAGGCGGGAGTCGACATCGTCTACGAACCGGTCTGGTCCCCAGAGCGCATGTCCGAAGAAGCGCGCTGGGAACTGGGGATGGTGTAAATATGAGAAGGAACCTGACGGTTCCTTCTCATCGGCCGGCCGGCTTCGCCGACGGGCCTGCTCATCTTCCCGCCGATTGGATTTCCAGAATAGTTTCTCCCCGCGACGCTTAGCGACTTTCAAGCTGGCATGGGACGGCCGGAGTAAATCCGGCCTGGGTGCCAGGTCTGGGAGGTCCCTGCGCGCAAAGCGGCGATGAGGATGTGACTTACTGATTGCATCGCCCGTCGGCTTGGCCGAGGGCTGCTCCCATTCCGGTATATCGATGGGACTTCACTAAGTAGTTACTCCCAGCGACGCGGGGTGGCTGTCAAGCACGCAATGGGACGGCCGGAGTAAATCCGGCCTGGGTGCCACGCATTGTGGGAGGGAAGCGGTTAGCCCGGGCCCACCCGCGCATATCCTGGGGCGATTCGGGGTCCGGGCGCGTCCTTCTCGCGTGATTGGTTCCGGGACCAGGCTTCCTCGCACCGCTCGCACGAGCAAGCCGGACCGGTTGGTTCCGCCGCCTCGGCCAGCGAGCCGCCGATCAGATGAAACAACGTGGTAGCGATCCTTACAGGACGTAGAGATGACATTTGGTTGCCTCCGACGGGTATTCAGTAAAGCCTAACGGATGGATGTGGCATTTCCTGCTACTACCAACCATTCGTAGCCTGCTCAACAACCCGGGTGGGTGACGTTGCCGCTCGAATCGATCGAGCTCGAAGTGCACGACCCAGAGTGAAAGGTCAGCTGTCCATTGATGCAGTCGTAGAAATACGGTCCGGTCACAAGGCCGGTTCCGCCGCCACTCGCAGAGCCATTCGCTGGGCAGACGATCGCGCGCTCGCTCACCTCGAATCCCACTACCAGTACGACGACGGCGAGGACCGCAGCGGCGACCGCTGACAGCGAGGATGGGGTCACGAAAGGTCCCCGCAAGGTGCGGACGGTAGCCCCGGTCGCCATCGCGCCGGCGATGAGCAAAGGCAGGCCGATCGAGGAGATGGCCAGGATGCCGAGCACCAGGAGACCGGCCGCCGCGCCCGCGCGCAACGATAGGCGAATCCCGGCGCTCCAACGTCGCATCAACGAGGCGCCAAGCAAGGCGGCAAGCGCGACCAGGTAGCAGGCGACGAAGGCGACGGTGAACACGTACATCGCGGTATCGCTCTGGCCAACCTTCAGCAGCAGATACGCAGCGTCGGTCGCGAGCGCGAAGACAAGCGCAAACCAGGCCATGAAGCGCGCCGCGCGACTGTCGATAAGCTGCGCTTCGACCATGCGACGAACTCTAATAGACCACTGGTCGTGAATCGGGCCTCCGTACACTTACACGTCGTGCCGGAGTTCAGCCCTGGGCTAGAGGGTGTAGTCGCCGCCCAGACCGCCGTCAGCGAGGTCGATGGGGCCAATGGCCGGCTCATCTACCGCGGCGGTTATCTGATCGAGGACCTCGCCCCTTCCGTCACGTACGAGGAGGTGGCCTACCTCCTCTGGCACGGGGACCTTCCGGACACCGCACAGCTCGACACGCTGCACAAGCACATGGCGTCCGCACGTCCGCTGAACAACGCCGCGCGCGGCGCGCTGATGTCAGCTGACCCTGCGACCGACCCGATGGACGTTCTGCGCACCGTCGCCTCGGCGCAGGGCTCAGCGAAGACGATGGTGAAGCCGTCGCTCGATCAGGCGGTCGCTTTGACCGCCGTCTTCCCCACAATCGTCGCAGCCGCCCACCGCCGGAGACTCGGTCACGACGTCGTCGAGCCGCGCGATGATCTGTCCCACTCGGCCAACCTCCTTTGGATGATGGAAGGGAAGGAGCCCGGAGTCGAGCGCGTGCATTGGCTTGACTCGTACCTCATGTTGCTTGCCGATCACGGGCTCAACGCCTCAACGTTCGCCGCAAGAGTGATCGCTTCGACGGGCAGCGACCTCACCTCGTGTGTCGTAGGCGCGGTCGGCGCGTTGAAGGGACCCGCCCACGGCGGGGCAACCCTGGCCGCTCGCTCCATGCTGGACAAGATCGGTTCCGCGTCCAACGCGGAGAAGTGGCTGCGCGAGTCCCATGCCCGCCACGAACGGTTCGCGGGTTTCGGCCACCGCGTGTACCGGACCTACGACCCGAGAGCCAAGATCCTGCGCGAGATGGCCCGGACGGCCGCGCCTGAGCTGCATCGCACGGCGGCGCGCACCGAGGAGCTTGCGCTGGAGATCCTTCACGAGGCCCATCCCGAGAGACCCAATGCGACCAACGTCGATTTCTGGGCCTCGGTCGTCCTGACCGGCGCGGGCATCCCCAAGGAGATGTTCACCTGCATGTTCGCCACCTCACGCGTGGTCGGCTGGACAGCGCACGTGCTCGAATCAATGGCCGACCTGCGCATCATCCGGCCGGCATCGGTATGGATCGGACCCGAGCCCGGGAAGAAGCCGATGGCCATCGCCAAAAGATGAGCTCGTACGTCCCAGGCCTCGAGGGCATCGTCGCGGCGCAGACGGCGATCTCGATGGTGGACGGCGCGAACGGGCGGCTCGTCTACCGCGGCTACGTGATCGCCGACCTGGCCGAGGAGATGTCGTTCGAAGAGGTGGCCTACCTCCTGTGGTACGGACAGCTGCCGAACCGAGCCCAGCTCGAGGGACTCACCAAAGAGCTCGCGGCCTCCCGATCCCTGACGCAGGCCGCGACCATCGCCCTGGACGCGCTGCCCAAGGACACGGACCCCATGGACGTGCTCAGAAGCGTCGTTTCCGTGCAGGGGGTCGAGCACAAGCTGGAGAAGCCGACGATCCCGCTCGCGATTCACGCTACGGCGTCGTTCCCGACCATCCTCGCGATGTTCCATCGCCGGCAGCTGGGGCTCGAACCCGTCAAACCGCGGGCCGATCTCGGCCACGCCGCCAACTACCTCTACATGCTCAATGGAAAGGAATCGAGCCCCGAGCTCGTGCGCGCCCTCAACACATACCTTGTCCTGCTCGCTGACCACGGAATGAACGCGTCGACGTTCGTGGCCCGCGTGATCGCCTCCACCGATTCCGACCTTGCCTCATGCCTGGTGGGAGCAATCGGCGCGCTGAAGGGCCCGGCTCACGGTGGGGCGCCTTCGGCGGTGATGGACCAGCTCGAAAAGATCGGCAGCGCTGAGAATGCGGACCGATGGATGCGCGCGGCCCGCAAGGAGAAGGTGCGCTTCATGGGTTTCGGCCATCGCATCTACCGGACGTATGACCCGCGCGCGAAAATCCTGAAAGAGTTGTGCGCCCGGCTCAACCCAAACTTTTACGAGCTTGCTTCGAAGGTCGAGGAGACGGCATTGCAGATCCTCCATGAGGAGCATCCCGAACGGCCGCAGGCGACCAACGTCGAGTTCTATTCGGCAGGTGTGCTCCAGGCCATCCGCTTGCCGAAGGAGTACTTCCCACCCACCTTCGCGGTGTCGCGCGCGTCCGGATGGACCGCCCACGTGCTGGAACAGAGCGCCCACAACCGCCTCATCCGTCCCCAGTCCGAGTACGTCGGGCCGGAGCCTCGGAAACCCGTACCCCTGTCTGAGCGGGGTTAGCCCATCCCCCGGCCCAGGAGCCGCGGCCGGGGGCCTCGGCGAGAGATTCGGTGACCAGGTGGCCCAGCTGCTAGGCGCCGCCGAGCACCGCAACGAAATGTATTCGACATACATGCAGTGAGGAGCACAGGCGGCAACAACGCAGATGGGCCGCATGGGCGCCGAAGATCCGTCGAGGATCCCCGGCCGCGGCTCCTCAAGCTCGACCGCGAGGCCCTCCGTAATCTAGGCGCGGTTGGTCTTCTCTGGTTCCTGCTTCTGGGCGGCGGCTTCATCGCATGGAACGTCATCGTGGTTCCCCTCAACAGAGAGATCCTCGACAACGATCTCACGCTGGCCTACATCGGCGCCCGGATCGGAATCGAGCACGGGTGGAGCCACCTCTACTCGCTGAGCCTCCAGCACCAGATGTTCGCCCAGCTGCGGCCGGGCGCTCCGTTCAACGATGGCGAGCGCTTCATCTCGCCTCCACCGAGCGCCTGGGTGGTGGTGCCGCTCACGGTCTTCGGTCCGGCGGCCACGGTTTATGCGTGGCTGTTGGCGTCGGTGGCCGCGCTGGTCGCTGCGTGGTGGATCGCCGCGCCCGGCTCGGGACGGGCGCGGATCCTGTGGCTGATCGCGGCCGCGGCCTGGTACCCGGTGCAGTACAGCCTCAGCCTGGCGCAACCCGACCTGCTGGTCCTGCTGGCGGCGGTGGCGTGCTGGAGGCTCGCGGACACGGGCAGGCCCTACCTGGCCGGAGCCGTGCTGGGAGTATCGGTGCTGAAGCCTCAACTCACCCTGGCGGTGCCCCTGCTTCTGCTCGCAGCCGGCAGGTGGCGAATCGTCGTGGCCTGGGCGGTGACCGTCGGCGTCCTGGCCATCGTTTCAGTGCTCGTGCTCGGCCAGCAAGGGCTCGGCGACTACCGGATGCTGCTGTCCGACGCTGAGCACGTGGCCAACAACCGCTACTTCACTCCCGCCTATGTCTTCGGCTCGGGCGCCCTCAGCTATGCGGTGCAGGGAATCCTGGTGGCCGTCGGTGTGGCCGGCGCCTACCTGAATCGCCACTCGAGCCTCGCCCGGCTTTTCGCCCTCGGCCTGGTGACAAGCACGCTCGGCGCCACCTACTGGCACCTGCAGGACTACGCGATCCTGGTGGGCGCCGCCTGGCTTTTCTGGCGCGAACCCGCGCCGGCCTGGCGGCGCTGGTGGCTCCTTGTGGTAGTGATCGGAGGAGAGCTCGGCTGGCCGCTCAGCCCGCTGCCGATCCTCATCGGCCTTGCGGTCTGGCTGGTCTATCTCGCGCTTCCCGCACCACCAGCCCTGCGTGCGGCGACCGCTGGATGACCATCTCGTCCTTCGTAGTCCCACGTGCACGGATGATCGTCGTGGCGATGGCCCTGGTGGTCGCGGCGGCGATCCTTTGGCTGTCTCACTCCTACACCTTCTATTTCGACGAGTGGACGTTCATCCTGACCGCGCCCGACTGGACCTGGAGCATCTATCTCCAGCCGCACAACGAGCATCCGGCGATGCTCACGCGGCTCATCTACATGGCGCTCCTTTCGACGGTCGGTCTCCGCAGCTACCTCCCCTACATGGCCGCGCTGCTCGCGCTGCACGCGACCAGCGCCGTGCTGCTCTTCGAGATCGTGCGGCGGCGTGCGGGAGATCTCGTCGCCATCGCCGGAGTCGCGATGTTCCTCGTGCTCGGTGCGGCATGGGAGAACCTGCTCTGGGCTTTCCAGATTGCGTTCGTGGGTTCGGTCGCATGCGGCCTGGGGATGCTGCTCGCGCTCGACGGGCCCTCCAGCTCGCGCCGGCTCCTGGCGGCCACGCTCCTGCTGGCCGGCTCGCTGGCGTTCTCGGGGATCGGGCTCGTCTTCGCCGCCGCCGCCGCCGTGAGCCTCGTCCTCACCCCGGCTCGCCGCAAACAGCTCCTGTGGTTTGCGCCGGTGGCCGTCTTGTTCGGCACCTGGTATCTCGCCTTCGGACACGGCGGAACCCCTCCCAACCCGCCGCCCACCGCCGGCAACGTCGCGCTTCTGCCGGGGTACACGGCGTGGGGTCTTGGAGAGAGCGCGGCGGGCTTGATCGGGCAAGGCGGGTCGTGGGGTCCGCCGGCGCTGGTGGCGGCCGCCCTGGTGCTCGCCGTGACCTGGTGGCGGCGCAGGCCGGATCCATTCGCCCTCGGCGTGCTGGCGGCTCTCCTGGCGCTCTACGTCGTGACCGGCATCGGGCGCGCCCAGCTGGGCTATCAGCAAGCCGGCGCCGGCCGGTACGTGTACGAGGGCGCCGCCTTCTGGCTCATCCTCCTTGGCGACGCGGCTCGCAACCTGCCGTGGCGTGGAACGTGGCGCCCGGCCCTCGCCGCCTGCCTCTTCCTCGCCTGCTTCAGCAGCGCCGTCCTGCTGTTCTCGTTTGCCGCCGCCAAAGACGTCCAGATGCAGCGTGCGGTGGCCGACCTCCAGGCCCTCGCCTCCGAACGATCGGACCCCTGCCTCGGCCCTGGCGTCACGGCCGATGCCTTGGTGATGCCCCAGGTGGACGACCCGGCGATCTACTACAGAGCCACCGATCGGTATGGCGACCCGGTCGCCGGGCAGCCGGTCACAGATCGCGCCGACTTCGACCGCGCCCGGCGCAACCTCGTCCGATCTGGGTGCAGCTGAAGCTGCTTTGGCCGGCTGCAGCTGAACCCGTTCCCGAACCGCCTTCTACACTTAGTTCAAGTGCCCGCTGCTGATTTCGACGTGGCGATTCTGGGAGGCGGGATGGGTGGTTACCCGGCCGCGATCCGCGCCTCCCAGCTTGGCCTGAAAGTTGCGCTCGTGGAAGCCGACAAGCTCGGCGGCACCTGCCTGCACGTCGGCTGCATCCCGACCAAGGCCCTGCTCGAGTCGTCCGAGCTCTATCACCGGGTGTCGGCGCGCGGCAAGGAGTTCGGGGTCAACGCAGACAAGGTGCTGTTCGACTACGCCGTGATCGCCGCCCGGCGCGACTCGGTCGTGGCCCAGCTGTACAAGGGCGTCCAGTACCTCATGAAGAAGAACAAGATCGAGGTGATCGCCGGAAGCGGGCGGGTGCGCGACCGCAACACGCTGGAGGTCGGCGCCAAGCAGATCAAAGCCAAGCACCTCGTCGTAGCCACAGGTTCCACGGTCAGGACGCTGCCCGGGCTCGAGTTCGACGGCAAGCTCATCATCTCGTCCGACCACGCAACGCTGTCCACGAACGTGCCCGAGTCGATCTGCATCATCGGGGGGGGCGCGGTTGGAGTGGAGTTCGCGACGCTCTACAGCCAGCTTGGCGTCAAGGTCACGCTCATCGAGGCGCTGGACCGGCTCGTGCCGCTCGAGGACGAGGAGATCTCCAAGGAGATGCTTTCAGCCTTCAAGAAGGCCGGCATCGACTGCCGTCTGGGCGTGAAGGTGAAAGGCGCTAAGAAGGCCCGTGACGGCGTGAGCATCGACACTGACCAGGGTGAGGTCTGGGCCCGCCAGCTCCTCGTCGCGGTGGGACGCTCCCCTCGATCCAAGGACATCGGCCTGGAGCAGGTCGGGGTGACGACTCATCCAAACGGTTTCATCAAGGTCGACGAGTGGATGCGGACGTCAGCGGAAGGTGTGCACGCGATCGGTGATGTCGTCGGTGGCTTCCTGCTCGCGCATGCCGCCGCCCACGAGGGGATGACGGCGGTCGAGGACATCGCCGGCGAGCGCGTCGGTCCGATGGACCAGAACCTCGTGACGCGCTGCACGTACTCGCATCCACAGATCGCGTCGGTGGGCCTGACCGAAGCGCAAGCGCGCGAGAAAGGACGCGAGGTCCGCATCGGCAAGTTTCCGTTCACGGCACTCGGTCGCGCGATCATCAACGGCGAGACGGGCGGCTTCGTCAAAATCGTCGCCGACGGCAAGACCGGCCAGATGCTCGGCGCGCACATCGTCGGAGCGAGCGCGACCGAGCTGATCGCCGAGCCCGCCCTCACGCAGCTGTTCCAGGGCGACGCGTGGGAGCTCGGGCGCAACATCCATCCACACCCCACGCTGAGCGAGGCGGTCATGGAGGCTGCGCTGGCTGTCGACGGTCACGCGATTCACATCTAGTGTCGACCACCAAGCCGCGGGAACCTGCTGTCAAGACGCTAGAACCTGAATTCAAACCTGAGTGGCGCTTCCAGCAGCCTGTCGCGTGGCGTGACACCGACCTCGACGAGAAGACGCTCAAGGAATGGTTCAACTACATCCTGCTCGGCCGGCAGGTCGACTACCGGTTCCAGGTCCTCAACCGCCAGGGACGGGCGCCGTTCATCATCTCGTGCGCCGGCCACGAGGCTGCCCAGATCGGCGTCAGCTGGCCGCTGAAGCCCAAGCACGACTGGCTCGCGCCGTACTACCGCGACGTGGTCCTCTGCATGCGCATGGGAATGACCCCGCTCGACCTGATGCTTTCGGTGCTTGCGAAATCGGCCGACCCCGCCTCGGGAGGCAAGCAGACACCCGGCCACTTCTCTGATTCGCGGCACAACATCACGTCAGGCGGATCGCCTGTCGCCACGCAGATGGTGCGCGGGGCCGGCATCGCGTACGCGTTGAAGATGGACGGAACCGACAAGGTACTGATGACCTGCTACGGCGAGGGCGCCGGCTCGGAGGGCGACGCGCACGAGGCGTTCAACTTTGCAGCGATCTACAAGCTGCCCGAGGTCTTCGTGTGCGAAAACAACGGCTTCGCCATCTCCACCCCGTTCCGCAAGGAATATGCGCTCGACTACGCCGCGCAGCGTGCGGCCGGCTACGGATTCCCCGGCGTATCGGTCGACGGCCGCGACCCTGTCACGTGCTACGTCGTCGCCTGCGAAGCGATCGCACGCGCCCGAGCCGGGCAGGGACCGACCCTGATCGAATGCCTGGTCGACCGGCTGGGCGCCCACTCATCAGAAGACGACCAGCGCCGCTACCGCACTCAGGAGGAGATCGACAGGCTCGCGCAGAACGACTGCCTCGAGGTGTTCAGGAAGCGCCTGCTCGAAGAAGGCGTACTGAGCGCCAAGGAGATCTCCGAGTACGAGGAGCGGGTCAAGGATGAGGTGTCGAAGGCGACGCAGGAAGGCATGCAGTCGCCCGACCCGGAGCCCGAAGACGCGCTCACCAACGTCTACGGCGTGGGCGCGCCCGCGGCGATGGACCCCGCTCCTGGCGTAGAGACCGAGGACATGAACATGGTGGCCGCGCTCCGCTCCGCCCTGACCGAGGAGATGGAGCGGGACGATCGCGTGATGGTGCTGGGCGAAGACGTAGGGCAGAAGGGCGGTGTGTTCCTCGTCACCGACGGCCTGCGCGCCAAGTTCGGCGAAGCCCGAGTGATCGACTCGCCGCTCGCCGAGTCCTCGATCGCCGGCGTGGCGCTGGGCCTTGCGATCTACGGCAAGAGGCCGGTGGCCGAGATGCAGTTCGCCGACTTCGCGCACATGGCGTTCAACTCGATCACCAACGAAGCTGCCAAGTACCGCTACCGCAGCGACGGCGACTGGTCGGTTCCGATGGTCGTGCGCGCGCCGATGGGCGGCCACGCGCACGGCGCGCTGTATCACTCACAGTCGATCGAGGCGCGGTTCGCCACGCCTGGGCTGAAGATCGTGATCCCGTCGAGCCCATACGAAGCGAAGGGCCTGCTGCTCGCCGCGATTCGCGACCCCGACCCCGTGCTCTTCTTCGAGCACAAGCGCCTGTATCGAATGTTCAAGGAGCAGGTGCCGAAGGGCGAGTACATCATCCCGCTGTCGGTGGCGCGCACCTTTCGCGAGGGCACCGACATCTCGGTCTTCTGCTATGGGCTGATGGTGCATTACGCGGCCGAGGCGGCCAAGAACCTGGAAGCGGAAGGTGTCAGCGTCGAGATCGTCGACCTGCGCACCGTGTATCCGCTGGACAGGGAGGCGATCATCGCGTCGGCTAAGAAGACCGGGAAGTGCCTCGTGCTCTACGAGGACAACTTCAGCGTCTCGGTCGGCTCCGAGGTCGCCGCGCTGATCGCCGACGAAGCCTGGAGCTGGCTCGACGCGCCGGTCAAGCGGTTCGGCGGGCTGGACGTGCCCTCGATGCCGTACGCGATTCCGATGGAAGAGTTCTTCATGCCGACTCCGGCCAAGATCACGCAAGCCTTGAAGGACCTGGCCGCCTACTGAGATGGCGAAAACGACACGCGTGGTGATGCCGCAGCTGGGGGAGTCCGTGCACGAGGGGACGATCTCCAAGTGGCTGGTCAAGGTGGGCGACAAGGTCGTCGAGTTCGAGCCGATGCTCGAGGTCGACACCGACAAGGTGAATGCCGAGGTCCCCGCGCCGGTGACCGGCATCCTGCGCGAGATCCTGGCCAAGGAAGGCGAGACGGTCCAGGCCGGAGCGGAGATCGCAGTCGTGGAGCTGGGCTCCGACGGGGCAGAAGCAGCAGAAGGAAAGAAGCCCTCCCCACTCGCTGGGGAGGTGGCGCCGAAGGCGCCGGAGGGGGCGCGCACCGCTCAGGCCCCGGAGGTGGCGCCGAAGGCGCCGGAGGGGGCGGGCGCAGCTCAGGCGGCCCCGGCAGAACCACCGCCCGCGGCCACCCTAGCCACCGGTGAGCACCGCTTTTCTCCCGCGGTCCAGATGCAGGCGTCGGAGTTGAAGGTCGACCTGTCAAAGGTGACCGGGACGGGCATCGGCGGACGCGTGACGAAGAAAGACGTCCAGGACTTCGCCTCCAGGCCAAAGGTCGCGGCGCCCGCTCCCCCTGCGGCTCCAACCGCCGGCGCGGGCGACCAGGTCGTCCCGCTGACGCGGGTGCGCCGTCTGATCGCTGAGAACATGGTCCGCTCCAAGACGACCATCCCTCACGCCTGGCAGACGCAGGAGTCGGACATGTCGGGAGTGGTCGCCAACCGCGCCGCGAACAAGGCCGGGTTCTTGAAGCAGGAAGGCTTCCCGCTGACCTACCTGCCTTATGTGATGGCCGCCGCCGCGTCCGCGCTGCGCGAACACCCGGAAGTCAACGCGACCTTCAACGAAACCGAGCTCATCATCCACCGCGACATCAACCTCGGCGTCTCAGTCGGAC
>JBGPEO010000081.1:0-11722 GCA_041482895.1 Candidatus Dormibacteraceae bacterium
CGATCACGCAACTGGCAAAGCAGTAATTCACCTCCCCACAAGTGGGGAGGTCGGCCCCGCTCGCGAAGCGAGCGCGGCCGGGTGGGGCGAAACGAGCCTGCAACGGAGGGACACGACCAATTTGGCCCGAACGGCGCGGTCATGGTTGGGAATGCGACCAACTGTGCCCAAATGGCGAAATCACCCTGGGCTACGTCGGGAGCGACCGGTTCCGAGCTACATTCCCCAACCACGCCGCGCTCGGCTTCGGATGCCGGGCGAACGTCTGCCGGTCGACTCCCACCAGGCCGAATGTGGGTGCGTAGCCGAAGGCCCATTCGAAGTTGTCCAGCCACGACCAGTAGAGATAGCTGCGCACATCGATGCCCTCGGCAAGGCAGGCCTGCACCTCGCGCAGCGCGGCCTCCATGTAAGTGATGCGCCGCTCATCGTGGGCGGTGGCGATCCCGCTCTCGGTGACGAGAATCGGCAGTCCGGGGCAGCTCTTCGCCGCCCGGCGGATCGCTCCGCCGAGCGCCTGGGGGTAGTCCTCGTACCCCATCTGGGTCGTGGTCTCGGTCTCGGTCATCTCGCGCAGCAGGTCGCTCCAGTCGTGGCCAGGGCTGCGCGGGCCATCGGGCCCGATCCGGAATCGCGTGTAAGTCTGGACGCCGACGAACTCGTCCTTCTTGGCGAGCTCCAGGAACCAGTCGATGACCCGCGACTCGACCTCCAGCGAGCTGTCCCCCGGCTGCGCGCCGTCCTCGTACTGGATGTCGGGCATGGCGAGCGTCACGCCGACGGGGATGTTGAATCGCGACCGGATCGCCGCGGCGCCCAACCTGTGCGCCTCGAGCAGGTTGTCGACCGCCCTCTGGGCGCCCTCGCGGTCGTCTGTGTGGCCCGGCGGGTTGATGCCCAGCAGATAGCCGCTCGAGCCCAGGCCCTGTGGCTCGTTGATGGTGCAGGCAACCCCGATCAGATCGCCGAGCGCCGCCGCTGCGCGGTCGCAATAACGCTCGAACAGCGCCGGAAACCGTTCGGATGCGAAGCCGCCCGCCTCATTCAGCCACCTGGGAAGCGTGAAATGGTGGAACGTCACGACGGGCATCACGTTGCTCTCGCGGCAGGCCTCGAGCACGCGCCGGTAGTGGTCGAGCGCCGCCCGCGAGAATTCGCCCTCGGCGGGCTCGATGCGCGCCCACTCGATGCTGAACCGGAACGCGTTCAGCCCAAAACCGGCGAGCAGGGAGACGTCCTCGCGATAGCGGTGATAGAAGTCGCAGGCGTCTCCGGAAGGCTCGTGGCACGGCGTCGACTCGATGTGTTCCCACCACCACCAGTCGCTGTTGACGTTGCCCCCCTCCACCTGGTGAGCGGAAACGGCGGCGCCGACGAGGAAGCTGTCGGGAAAGCGGTTGCGGTTGTCAGCGCGCGCAAGCGCGTCCAGGTTCGGACTCATTGAATTGCGCGTAAGCGCGTTTAGGTCGGGACTTTCTGATTGCATCCGGCGGAGTGTTCCACAGACCGGGTTCCGAAGGCTAGGGCCAACTTCCTTCTTGACAGCAGGCCCCGGGCGTCATAGGATCGCGCCTAAACCGCTTTAGTAAAGCGGTTTATCAGATCCGGCAGAACGTTCGAGAGGGATTTGCGTTGGGGTCAAGCCTGGATGTCTCGGGTCACCATCGCTGACGTGGCAACCGCTGCCGGCGTTTCGAAGACCGCGGTTTCCTTCGCGTTCAACAACCCCGACAAGCTCGGGCATGCGACGCTGGAGCGCGTCCTCGGCGTTGCGCACGAGCTCGGCTACACGCCCCACCCCGCGGCGCGCGCACTCTCCATGCGGCGGAGCGGGACGATCGGGGTGCTCATCCCGCAGCGCCTTTCCACGGTCTTCGCGAACCCGTTCACGAGCGAGCTCATCCAGGGTCTGGGGGAGCTTTGCGAGGAGCACGACCTCACGATGCTTCTCGTCCCGCCGCTGGACGGCTCCCTGGAAAGAGCGATCCGGCAGGCGTCGGTCGATGGCTTCATCAGCCTCGGACTCAGCCCCGACGACCAGGCGCTGGAGATGCTCGACCGCATCGGCATCCCGGCCGTGTTGATCGACTCCGAGGCCTCGCCCAATCACCCCGCGGTCAACGTCGACGACGAGGGAGGGGCCGAAGCCGCGGCGATGCACGTGCTGGAGCTTGGGCATCGCGAGGTCGCGATCGTCGTGCTGCCACCGACCCGGGCGCAGGTCGGCCTCACTCCGGTCGCATCGCGCAGGCTCGCGGGCTATCGCGCGGCGCTCGATCGCGCCGGGACGGCCGAGCCGTACACGGTGACAGCTGGAGTGACGCTGGCGGCGGGAGCGCGCGCTTTCGAGAGCCTGCCGAAAGGCAAGCGCCGGCCGACCGCCGTCCTGGCCATGAGCGACATGGCCGCCATCGGCCTGATGGTGGCCGCTCAGGCGGCGGGCCTAAGGATCCCGGGCGACCTGTCGATTGTGGGTTACGACGACCTGCCGATGGCGGCATGGACCAATCCCGCGCTGACGACGGTCCGGCAGCCAATCGTCGAGAAGGGACGCCTCGCCGCGCGGCTGCTGATCCAGCGGATGAAGGGGAAGGCGGTCGAATCGCCTGCGCCCCTTGGGACGAGCCTCGTGGTCCGAGCGTCCACCTCGCGTCCTTGGAGCAAGGAGGTGAGCGGCCGCGCAGTGTAAGTCAACACCCAGCGTCGAGATTGGCTTTGCATCGGTTGCGCGATACAAAGTGAGGATTACGCAAATCAGGAGAGGTACATAAAATGTCTCATAACGGGGTAGCGGCGCCGTCAGCACGGCATTCGAGGGGGATTTGAGAATGCACAAGTTATGGTTGAAGCGGAGCGTGATCCTGTCGTTCGTGGCCGTTTTCACGGCCGTGGCGTGCGGGACGAGCTCGACAACCAACGCCGGATCGGTCAAGGTCATGGCGACCTGGACCGGCGCGGAGCAAGCATCGTTCATGGCGGTGATGGCGCCATTCACCCAGCAAACCGGGATCACCATCTCGTACGAGGCCAGTCGCGACCAGGACGCGCTTCTCACGACGCGCGTGGCGGCAGGCAACCCGCCCGACCTTGCCGCGGCCCCGAGCCCGACCCTGCTGACCAACTTCGCGAAGACGGGCAAGGTCGTCGCCCTCAACAACATCATCGACATGACCGCGCTGCAGTCGCAGTACTCGCCGGGCTGGATAACCCTCGGCGAGCCGCTCAACGACGGCAAGGTGTACCAGGTCTATTCGTGTGTCTCTCTGAAGGGACTCATCTGGTACGACCCGAAGAACTTCCAGGCCAAGGGCTACAACATCCCGAACAGCTGGGACTCGTTGCTCAACCTGCAGCAGACGATCAAGAGCAGCGGCACCACGCCGTGGTGTATCGCGCTCGAGAGCGGTGCGGCGTCCGGCTGGCCGGGCAGCGACTGGGTCAAGGAGATCGTCCTCAGCCAGTCCGGACCGACTGTCTATGACAACTGGTGGCAGGGCAAGCAGAAGTGGACCTCGCCCGAGATCAAGCTGGCCTGGCAGACCTGGGGCACCATCCTCGGCGCCAACGACAGCAACGTTTACGGCGGCGCCAAGAACATGGCCGCCACCAACTTCGGCGATGGCGGCACGCCGATGTTCCAGACCCCGCCGAAGTGCTACATGCACAACCAGGCATCGTTCATCACCAGCTTCTTCCAGAGCGCCAACGCGTCGCTCCAGCCGGTGACCGACTTCAACTTCTTCCCGCTGCCGGACATCACCTCCCAGTACGCCGGCGCCCACGTCGTCGCCGGAGACGCCTGGTCGATGTTCCACAGCACCCCTCAGGCGCAGCAGATGCTCAAGTACCTGCAGACCGCAGCCGCTCAGGCGATCTGGGTCAAGCGCGGAGGCAAGATCTCGCCGAACAACCAGGTCAGCCTGGACACCTACCCCGACCCGCTCTCGAAGTCGACCGCGCAGATCCTGGTCGCGACCAAGATCGCCAAGTACGACGCGGGCGACCTGATGCCGGCCGACATGAAGAACGCCTACTGGGCCGCTGTGCTCCAGTTCGCGGCAGACCAGACGAAGCTCAACTCGATCCTCGCGAACCTGGACTCGATACAGGCCAAGGCCTACACGTCGTAATCGAATAAGTCGTAAGAGATGGACTTCAGCGTTCTGCTGACAGACGTGCCGACACTCGTTGGAGTGATCATCGGCGTGCCTGCGGTACTCGCCGCCTACATCGTGGGCGGCGAGTACCTGGTCCGGCGGTTGCCGGACAAGGCGCGCCCTTCTGTACGGCCGTGGATCTGGGTGGCGCCGGCGCTGGCGCTGGTCACGGGATTCCTCGTTTTGCCTGCGATCGGGACCATCGCTCAAAGCTTTCAGGACAACCACGGCAAATTTGTCGGGCTCACGAACTTTGGCAACCAGCTGAGTGGATTCCCGACGGGAGGCGCGTGGATCGCCATCCGCGACAACCTCTTCTGGCTTGTCTTCTACACGCTCTTCGTGCTTGCGTTCGGCCTGCTCCTCGCGGTGCTCTTCGATCGCGTGCCCTACGAGAAGATCGTCAAGTCCCTGATCTTCATGCCCATGGCGATCTCGTCGGTCGCCACGGTCGTGATCTGGAAGTTCATGTACGCCTACCAGCCGCCCGGGCAAGCGCAGACCGGCACCTTGAACGCCATTCTCAGCACCGTTTTACACCAGGACCCCCGCACGTGGGTCCAGGACACGACGCCGATTCTGGGCCTGTTCCCGCTCAACAACCTTGCGATCATCGCGGCCGCCGTCTGGGGCATCGTCGGCTTCTCGATGGTGATCCTCTCGGCCGCGCTGAAGGGCATCCCTGGCGACCTCCTGGAGGCCGCGAGAGTCGACGGTGCCGGTGAGATCACGATCTTCCGCCGCGTGATTTTTCCGCTGATGATGCCCACGGTCGTGGTGGTCGGGACCACCCTGGTGATCTTCGCGCTCAAAGCCTTCGACGTCGTTTACGCGATGACGAACGGCAACTACGACACCGACGTCCTCGCCAACAGGATGTACAAGCTTCTGTATCAGCACTTCCCGAGCGACTACGCAAACGCGAGCGCGGTGGCCGTCATCCTGCTCGCAACAGTCATCCCGGTACTGATCTTCAATCTGCGTCAATTCCGGGCTGTGGAGGCAAGGCGATGAGCGTCGCAACAGCCGCGCCAACCAGTTCGACCGCGGTTCGCTTCTCGCCGCGGTGGATCACCGACAGGATCGGCGGAGTCGTACTACACATCGCAGTCATCAGCCTCACCCTGGCGTGGATGGTGCCCACCATTGGTCTGCTGGTCACCTCGTTCCGCCGGTCCTCCGACATCGCGAACACCGGCTGGTGGATCGCGCTGGCGCCGCCGTTCAAGTTCACCCTCGACAACTACTCGCAGATGCTGTCCGCGACCAACCTCGGCCAGGGATTCTTCAACAGCTTCATGATCTCGATCCCCGCCGTGATCATCCCGGTCACGATCGCCGCCTTCGCCGCCTATGCCTTCGCCTGGATGAAGTTCCCCGGCCGTGACTGGATCTTCCTGGCCCTGGTCGGGCTCCTCGCAGTGCCTCTGCAGCTCACCTTCATCCCGGTGACCACGGAATTCGTGAAGCTGGGCTTCACCCCAGACCACCTGACGTCGCTTGGACTGCCGCCCTTCATCCCGCTCTGGCTTGCGCACGCCGGATACGGGCTGCCCTTCTCCATCTACCTGCTGTCGAACTTCTTCCGGGCGCTTCCGAGCGACCTGTTCGAGTCGGCCGAGATCGACGGCGCCGGGATGCTGACGGTGTTCTTCCGGATCGTCGTGCCTCTCTCGGTGCCGGCCATCGCATCGCTGGTGATCTTCCAGTTCCTGTGGGTCTGGAACGACCTTCTGGTCGCCCTCATCTACGTGGGCGGGACGCCGAACGTGGCCCCGGTGACTGTGTCCCTCGTCAACCTGGTCGGCTCGTACGGCCAGAACTACCAGCTGTTGACCGCGGCGGCATTTTTCTCGATGATCGTGCCCCTGATCGTCTTCCTCAGCCTCCAGCGTTACTTCGTCCGCGGCATCCTCGCCGGTTCAGTGAAGGGATAGAGAAATGGCATCAGTCACCTACGACCACGTTGTGAAGCGCTACACCGCGGACCTCACCGTGGTGAAGGACTTCAACGTAGAGATCAAGGACAAGGAGTTCATGGTGTTGGTCGGCCCATCCGGCTGTGGGAAGTCGACCGCGCTGCGCATGCTTGCGGGACTCGAAGCGATCAGCGAAGGCCAGATCCGCATCGGCGACCGCGTCGTGAACAACGTGGCGGCGAAGGACCGCGACATCGCGATGGTCTTCCAGTCCTACGCGCTCTACCCGCACATGTCCGTCTACGACAACATGGCCTTCCCGCTGCAGATGCAGCACATGAAGAAGGACGAGATCGACAAGCGCGTCAAGAACGCCTCCCGGATCCTGGGCCTCGACAACTTCTTGAAGCGCAAGCCGCGCGCCCTGTCAGGCGGCCAGCGGCAGCGCGTCGCGCTAGGACGCGCGATCGTGCGCAGCCCGAAGGTCTTCCTCCTGGACGAGCCGCTTTCCAACCTCGACGCCAAGCTGCGCGGACAGACCCGCATCGAGCTGCAGAAGCTTCACCGCGACCTCGAGACGACGTTCATCTACGTCACGCACGACCAGGTCGAGGCGATGACGATGGGCGATCGCATCGCGATCATGAACGCCGGAATCCTGCAGCAGGTCGGGACGCCGGGTGACATCTACGACCACCCCGCCAACCTTTTCGTCGCGGGCTTCATCGGGAGCCCCACCATGAACTTTGTGCCGGCGACCGTGGACAACGGCACCGCAAAGGCGTCGGGCCTGGAGGTCAAGCTGCCGAAGCCGGTCAGCGCGAACAAGGGCACGCTCGGGTTCCGGCCCGAAGCGGTCACCGATCGGGTGGTTGAAGGCGGCCCGGCGATGAAGATGAAGGTCGATGTCGTGGAGCGCCTCGGCTCCGACCAGTTCCTGTACGGGCAGGTGGGCAGCGACCAGATGACGGCGCGGGTCGACCCCCGCATGAGCGTGCAGCCCGGCGACACGGTTCAGCTTGGCCTGGACACCCGCGGCCTGCACTTCTTCGACGCGGAGAGCGAAAAGGCCTTGATCTAGGCCGCAATTGGAGCGGATCCGGGCGCTCGAGGACTTCGACGCCGCCCGCTTTCACGCTTTCAGGCGCGCTGTGGGCTCGATCCTGACGCGCCGCGCACGCCGCCTGCAAGCGATCGAGCCGGTCCTGGAGGCCGCCGGCCTCGAGGGCAGGTCTTACGGCGGCGTTCAGGAGATCCCGCTGGATGCGATCGTGGGCTCGGCCGCCGCGGCCTCCAAGACCGGGGACTTCGACCCCGTCTTCCTGCCCGTCAACCGGCGCCTGCGTGACCGCTGGACGCGGATCTACCAGGCGATGGTCGAAGGAGACGAGCTTCCCCCGATCGACGTGTACAAGGTCGGCGACGACTACTACGTAATCGACGGCCACCACCGCGTTTCAGTTGCGAGGAGCCTGGGCCGCGCCACGATCAACGCTCGCGTGGTCGAGGTCAAGACCCGCGCGCCACTCGGACGCAAGCGCGACGCCGCCGCGCTGCTGCGGGCGGCCGAATATGCGGCCTTTCTCGAGGCGACGCAGCTGCATCGCACTCGCCCCGAAGCGAGGCTGGAGTGCAGCCGTCTCGGCCGCTACGACGAGATCCTGAAGCACATCCTCGGACACGGCTACTTTCTCGGCCTCGAGCTGGGCCGCCCCGTTCCCCTACCGGAGGCCGCGGCGAGCTGGTACGACCACGTCTACAAGCCGGTGGCGGAGGCGATCCGCAAACACCGGGTGCTCGAGCAGCTCCCAGGGTGGACGGAAGCGGACCTCTATGTGGAGATCACCCACCGATGGCTCAAGCTGAGCCAGGTGGGCAAGGCCTCCGGTCCCGATCCCGCGGTGCTGGCTCTCCTCGACGAGCACGCCAACAACTGGTGGCGTCGCCGCCACGCATTCCAGATCACAGACCGACGCGCCACGAGCAGAGAAGAGGATTGATCGGCATCATCTTCGGTCCGCCCGGAAGCGGGAAGGGGACCCAGGCGGGCCGGATCGAGGTCGACTTCCACCTCGACCATCTCTCGACCGGCGACATCCTCCGCTCCGAGGTCGCGCGCGGCACCGAGACCGGCAAAGAGGTGGCGCGGATCATGGCCGCCGGCGACCTCGTCCCGGACGACCTGATCATCCGCATCGTCCAGGGCATCCTGCGCGACCCGAACGTCAGCTCCGACGTGCTCCTGGACGGGTTCCCCAGAACGCTCGAGCAGGCCCACGCCCTGGACGAGATGCTGGCTGAGGAAGGCCATCGCGTTGACTTCGTGATCGCCCTCGACGTGCCGGAAAACGTGCTGGTCGAGCGGATCCTCCACCGTGCCGCGGTCGAGGGCCGCGCGGACGACACGCGGGAGGCGATCGCCGAGCGGATGCACGAGTACCACAAGCTCACCGCCGCGGTGCTCGACTACTACCGCAAGCAGGGGGTGCGGGTCGAGGTGGTCGGTGGAGTGGGGGCCGTGGATGAGGTTTTCGGGCGCATCCGGCGTGCCATCGGCATATCCTCTCGATAGCTGGGTAGACGGTGGCAAGAAAAGCCGCCAGTTCTCCCTCTCCCCCTCGGGGAGAGGGTCGGGGTGAGGGGCTTAAGCGTCCGCCCGAGGCAGTTACTGACACTGTTATGCCCCGGCGGGCATTCTCCCGTGATGAAGCAAGTTCGAAGGCGCTTCCCGGGACGAGCTTGAGCACCATCCTGGTCGTCGACGACGACCCGGATACACGCCTTCTGCTCAGGTTGATCCTCGAGACGGACGGCCACGAGATCGTCGAGGCGGCCACCGGCGACGCTGCGCTGGGACTCATCGATCCCAACCCCCTGCCGGACGTGATCATGACCGACCTGACGATGCCGATCCTGAACGGCCATGGGTTGATCGAGCGGATTCGATCGGAGCCCAGGACGGCCTCGATTCCAATCGTCGTGGTCTCCGCCAACCCCGACGCCGCCCAGGCGCTTCACGCCTCAGGCCGGATCGAAGCCTTCGTGATCAAGCCTTTCGATGCCTCCGTGCTCTCGTCCTGCATTCGCAACGTGGTAAGCGCTCCGATGCGCCCCGTTGTCGCGTAGCGCCACCGCAACATTTGTAACGCACCGAAACGCTGAATTTTGCAGACATCGGCCCAAGCCCGGTCCACATTTTCTCCAACCGCGTGGATGAAAAGTCCCAACCGCTCGATGGCGAGGACATCGCAACCTCCCATTGGGAAGACGCCCGACACTGGATCAGCATCTATGCCGACCTGCTCGAGTTCAAGCGGGGAATCCTCGATCGTGTCAGGCACGATGTGGCCGGGCTGCCGCCCGGGGCCCGGAGGGCGGCGGAGGCGGACCTCTTGATCATCGAGAGCCAGATGCACGGCTACGAGAAACGGTTCGAGCTCTGGCGCCGGCGGCTCTCGGACCTCAATGGCCCCCTGCTCGATCCGCAAGCGCGGATGATCCGCTACAGGGGTGAGGAGGCGGCGCTCACCATCCGGGAATTTCAGCTCCTCGAGCTGTTGCTCGATCATCCGTACCGGTACTTCACCGTGACTCAGATCCTGGCTGAAGCCTGGGCGGGGCCCAACCTGTTTCCTGAACAGGTCCGCAACTACGTACAGCGAGTACGCAAGGTCTTTGTCGCGCTCCAGGTCCCGTGCGACATCGTCAACCGGCCGGGGCGCGGGTACGCCCTGGAGTTCCGCGCCGAAAAGCAGCGACGATAATGGGAGTGCTTTGGCAAATAGCAAGACTCAGTTTCGATCTCGGCCGCGAGCCAGACTGCCCCGAATCCTGGTCGTCGACGCGAACGCCGGATACCGATCCGTGATCTCGCACGTGGTCGAGCTGGCCGGGGGAGAGTTCGAGAGCGTCGGTGAGTTCGACGCCGCCAGACGCCAGCTGGAGAGGTCCACGAGGTTCGACCTGGTTATTGTCGGCATGAGCGCCGGCTCCCGCGTGAGCCCACAGCAGCTGAGCGAGCTGCGGACGGCGGCCGGGGCGCCGTTCATCTTGCTGGACGAATCGTCTGGCGACGCTGCGGACACTCTCGAACACTACGAAGCGGGTGCGAGCCAGGTCCTGCCCAAGCCTTTTGTTCCCGACGCCCTGATTGGTGCGATCAAATCGGAGCTTCGCGGACCAGACGTCGGCTCTGTGGTCTCGATTGCGACCAAGATCGAGATGGGAGGCCTGGTATTCGACGCTAAGCTCCGCACGGTGAAGGGCCCCGAGGCCGCAGCCTCCTTGACGAAGCGCGAGTGGCAGCTGCTCTCGTTCTTTCTTACGAATCCGAACCAGCTTTTCGCGCCCGAGGATGTGGCGCTGCCGGCCTGGGGCCCCGATGCGTCGATCGAGCAGTTCCGGACGTACGTGACGCGGCTGCGGCAAAAGCTCGCGCCGTTCAAGAGCGTGTGCGAGCTGGTCAACGAGAAGGGTAAGGGCTACCGCCTGACGCTCCAGCAGCCAACCTAGAGCGGCCCAAACCCGCATCCGAGCGATGCGGTCATCGGACACGCTATTCGCAATCTGAGCCCGGATCGTCGCACTCCGGACGGACCCCGAACCGGTGGAACGAGGACCGGTGGCGCGCGAACCAGCGGTAAACCGCTTCCTCCACAATCGCCGGCGGCCGGAGTCCGTACGCACGCGCCAAAAGGGCCCAGCCGCCTCCGATCTCCCGCATGACGAGATTCACGGCCGCGGCGCCCTCAGACCGCCGCCCGTCGCTGTCGATGGTCCACGCGGCGCGATCTGCCTCTTCACGCGTGACTCCGTATCGCGCAAGTACCCCTCGTTTCTGGTTGGCGATCGCCAGCACACGGCCGGCCTGGTCGCGCCGGCGGACCCAGCGCGCCATCCAGGTTCAAACGCCTCAAGTCCCGTCGAACAGCAGCACGAGCTCGGGATCCGTCACGCCAGCATCCAGCCTACGAAGCCGAGGAGTGCGAAGACCAGGGCGTTCAGATCGCCGTGGACAAGAGCCATCGTCTGCAGGTCCAGCGCCGGGATCGGAAACACGCGCGCCGCGGCGTAGTCGACCCCGAGGAACATCGGGATGACGACGCCGGCCGCAGAGAGGGTCAGCGGCCAGCGGGCTCGGGCGCGCATGGCCGGGGCGACCACGAAGGCGGTGAGAGCCGAGCCCGTCAGGATCCCGATCGCCAGGAGCACCGGCCCGATCACGGTCAGCGAGCCGGTATGAGTCGCGACGCCTGTAGCGGTGATGGGCGTGCCAAACGTGACCAGTAACCCGGCGCCGGCAGCAATGCGTCGCATCCGGAGGGACGCCGCAGCAAGCGAGTTCAGCACAAGTGCCGACATCATCACGGCCGCGAATCCCGCGTAGTGAAAGTGCACCGCGGTCAGCTCCGTGATCGTCGGGCTGTAGCCGAGGTCGATGCCCCAGCGGTAAGCGACCAGCCAGGCGGATCCCACGCTGAGAACGCCGAGCGCGGCGGCCGGCAGGAGATGCGTCGGGTGCAACGAGCGGCTCTCCACCAGCTCGACCAGCCCGGCCAGGGCGGCGATGCCGCAGACCACGAGCCAGACCCCGGCCAGCAGGCCGGCCGTCGACCCGATCGGCAGCAGAAACGAAGCGACGGCGCC
>JBGPEO010000082.1:0-11533 GCA_041482895.1 Candidatus Dormibacteraceae bacterium
CAGGTCTTTGATCTCGAAATCAGCCAACTCTTCCTCCGCTCCTCTTGACTTCATAAGTGCAATCGTTCGCCGCCTCAGCCATCCACGTGGTCCTGCTGACCGGTGTGCCCAGCAGCCGTTCGTACATCTGCTGCTCGTTCACGCAGGGCAGCCCGGTACGGGCGGCGACGTCCTGGATGGGGCAGTTGCAGTGACGGATCGCGAGCCCACCCTCCGCCAGCTCGACCACCTCGGCCATATGACCGTGCTCGGTGGCGAGCTTGGCCAGCTCGCGGACGCGCGCCGCAAAGTCTAGCCCCGCAAGTTTGGAGGCGTACTCGGCCTCGAGCCGCGCCGCCCGCCGCTCGAAAAAGTGCTTCAGCTGCTCGTCGGACATGAACTCGACGAGCTCTCCTGTCAGCTCGCGGTGGCCGACGGGAAAGTGCTCTCCGGCGGCTGCGGTCAGGTGGTAGACGTTTTCCGGGCGGCCGCGGCCGTGCGGCGGCGCGGACGCCACGGTCGCCAGGCCGGCGGCTTCCAGGGCCTCCAGATGGCGCAGCGCGCCCTGCTTGGAGACCTCGAGGTGCGTGGCGATGTCGCCAAGGCTTGCCTGACCGTGCGTCTTCAAGAAGGCGAGGATCGTCTCCCGTCTGGAATCCACATCCGCCAGTCTACGAGTTTCTCAACGCGGAGGTTGAAATATCCCCTAGCTCAGGAGGCGTCCCGGGATCCTGGTCTCTCGCATCTCGCCGCCTACCAGCTCCACGCGATAAGCGTGGTGCCCGTCCACCTCGGTGACGACCTCCCGCAAGGCGGTCCCTTCGAAGTGAAGGCCGGCGAAATCATCGACGGCATAGCCACCGGGAAAGCCGGAGGCGACCAGCTGCTGGTAGACCGGGCGCCGGCGCTCCTCGGCGTCGTAGTGCGGGCAAGCGCTACCGGGCAAGAAACCGAGACCGTCGCGAAGAGCGGCCAGGCCGGCGCCGAAGGAGTCGGTCACCGAACACTCGAACCAGCAGATCATCCCGGCACTGCCGCCGCAAAGGACGATCCCGCTCTGCCACGCTTCTCGCAGCGCGACCTCCATGCCGTGTGCGCGCCAGATGGCAAGGGCGTTGGCCGTGTTGCCGCCCGACACGCAGATCACGTCTTGCTGAAGCAAGCGCGGACGCCACGAAGCCCGATCGGGTGCTCCAAACAGCTTCAAATGCGACGGCTCGGCGTGACCCGTGAACCTCTCGTAGAACGCGACTATCAATGCGTCCGCGTCGCCAGACGGGGTTGGCAGATAGAGCACCCTTGGGCGCTCCGCGCCACTCAGCTCGAGGACATAGCTGTCCAGCCTGGACAGAATGCCTGCGGCGACCGGGCTCCGCCCGCCGAATCCGACTATCTGCGGCGTTCGGCCCATCGCCGACCATTTTTACAGGCACGCTAGCTTCTCGGCCCCGTGAGCGTTTACCGTCTCGCGTTGTGGCCGAGGACCTCAGCGTGCTCGAGGCAGCCGAGCTGGAGCGGCGGGTCGGCGAGATTCGGGAGCGGATCCGACCTCTCGAGCAAGACCTGGCGGCTCTTCGGGCTGAGCGCGATGTGCTGCTGACTGAGATCCGGCGTCGGGAGCGCGGGGCACATCGGGCCTCCCGAGCCGACCTCAAGGCCGGGATGAAGGAGGGCAAGTTCCCCACGGTCGTCGAGCTGGTCGCCGGCAGCGAGGGCGGAGCCCTCGACGAATACGTCTTCAACCTGAAGACCGGAGGCGAGGTGAGGCTTGGTTTTCCCGGCGCGCGACAGCAAAGCCTGACCTTCACCGACGGCGCCAGGACCGCTCAGGCCACGGATCTCGCCCAGGCGGCCGAGCTGTATGGCGCGGGCTGGGAGCTGGGGAGCCCGGGGCGGCCCGGCGTGAGGGTGCATTTTCCGGGCACGCGCCAAGAGAGATTGATTCCCGGGAACGAGGTGTATGCTCGGCCAGGCGACCGGGCGTAGGGGTGAGGGCGTTGGATCGTTGAACCGATATGCAGCTCACTTCCAATGCGCCCGAACGTTCCGGGCCGCTCGGCTCTAGCCGGCGGCCGTCGTGAGCGCGACCGCTGAGAAGCTGATCACTGTCGAGGCTCCTGCGCCTAGCCCAGCACCCATCGAGCTCGCTCCCGATCCTCCTGGCAAACGTCCGGCGCGCTTGCCCCGTGCGCGCTCGTGGGCGATGCGACTGCCGTCAGGCGGCAGCAGCGCCATCGCCATCGTGCTCACGGGGGCGCTGCTGGCCGCAACCGCCGGCGGCGGCGGACTCCTGGACGGCCGGATCGCATTCGACCTCCAGGCCCGGGCCGCGGCTGTCCACCAGCACTGGGCCGCCATGCGTGCGGACGGCATCCCCGACTCGGACCTGGCGGTCCTGGAGCAGGAGTGGATCTACAGCCAGAAGGTCAAGTTCCTCGGCGTCGGAACTGTGTTCTGGTGGCCGGGCGCCAGCGGGATCGTCGACCAGTGGCAGTCGCAGTCGGCCGCGATCTATGCCCGCGACCTGGCGCGGTACCGGGCGGGGGCCGTCGCCGCCGACCAGAGCCTTCACGCGGCGCTGGGCGCCGAGCCATGGGCTCAGCGGAAGGCAAGGCTCGACGCGCTGAGCATCGCCACGAAACCCGACGAGTTCGCGGCGCTCCGGTCGGACTGGGACCTGGAGGCGCGCCTCGTCCCGATCGACCGGAACATCGCCGCCGTGGCCGGGGCGGTCGCGACCCAGGTGCTGCAGGCGAAGAACCTCGCCATCCGAAGCGACCCCGGGCCGGCGGTCATGACACGCGCCAACGACTACACGACGCTAGGGGCGCTGGAGAGGATGGCGCGCGCGGAGTTCCTCACGCGAACCCTGATCGCCACGCGAAAGGACCTGCAGGGCAGGCTGGACGCGGCGGGCGTCACCCAGCAGGCTTTCAGTCACGCTGGCGACGCCCTCAGCGCGGCAGGCCTGTACGGAATCGACGTGGCCGGGCTCCAGGGGCGCATCGACGGCAACCGCGCAGCCTACGGGAACGCCGCGACGGTGGGCGAGTTCAACAGGATCACGGGCGATCTCAACCAGGTGGCGGCCGCCGCCGACGGCGCGGTCAACGTGGCGCTCAGCACCACGCACACCATTTCGGGGGTCACCTTCTACTACCAGGACCACCCGCTCAGCTGCGAGGAGGCCGCGACCTCGATGGCCCTCTCGCACCAGGGCATCAACTTGAGCCAGGACCAGATCCTCGCCGAGCTGGGAGCAGACCGCCGGGCGGAGTACGTCGACTCGTCAGGCAGGGTTCGCTGGGGCAACCCCTACGAGACTTTCGTCGGCAACGTCAACGGAAGCGAGAGCAACTTCACCGGGTATGGCACCTACTACCCGCCGCTGGTGCGGATCGCGCGCGCGCACGGGGCGAGGATCATCGCGTACGGGTCGATGTCGGCAGCGACCATCTACGCGCGGGTCATCGCCGGCCACCCGGTCGTCGCTTTTGCGACCTGGGACTGGGCCTGGCATCCGCGTCACGACTACCTGAGCTTCGACGGCCAGTGGATTCCGTTCATCGGTCCGGCCCAGGCGTCACACGTCTACACGGTCGTCGGCGTCAGCCCGAGCTCGGTCCTGATCAACGACCCCATCCGCGGGCAGTACTGGATCAGCAAGGCGTCGTTCCAGGCGGGCTACTCGGACTTCAACGAAGCGATCGTTTTCGCCTAGCCTCCCCTCCTTGGGGGAGATGGAATTCTCTCAGGCCGAGGCGCTTGGGGCCAGGACCAGGAAGACCCGCCCGGCGTTCAGTGTCGGGTAGGCCGAGTCCAGGTCGTCAACTGCGTGCATCAGCTGGTCGTAGCTGATGGCGTAGCCATGGCCTCGGGTCAGACCGGGGTCGTTGAGGATGTACTGGTCCGATCCGTTGTAGCCGGTCACGACGAGGTAGTGCGAGACCGACCAGCCGGCCTGCTCGTAGTGGCTCGAGTAGCCCGGGTAGTTCGGATTGCCCAAGCCGTGCGTCCGAACGCCGAAGATCAGGGGGCGGCCCAGGGAGAGCTGCTGCTTCATGTTCAATCGGTCGGAGGGCAGGACCTTGTAAACCCAGCCCATGTTCTTCATGGCCACATCGCCCACCTGATAGATGGTGAGGTCCTGCGCCGGCTTCCAGGCGGTGACCTGGTTGATGGCCGCATCTGCGGTATGGGGATCGATCAACGCGCCCGAGTGGTCGCCTCGCAGATAGCGGTCGACCATCACCAGGCTCGCCTCCTCGCATGTGTGCTGGCGGTCCGCCCAGTTGTTCAGGGGGGCCTGCGACGTGAAGGGGACCGGGAGAAGGACGGCGTTGGGCAGGTTCACCGGCGGCTGGTCGCTTGGCGTCGCGGACGTGGTGAGATCGATCGGGACCAGGTCTGGAGTGACGTAGGAAACCTGGGGGCCGGCCCCGAAAAACGCGAAGTAAACGCCCGCCCCGATGCCAATCGAGGCGACCAGGCCCAGCCCGAGGATCCACTTGAGGGCGCCAAACATCGTTAGCTACAACTCATCAGAGGCGCGAATAGTTGCGCTCGAACGTGGGGGCAATCTCGATTCCATGGGTAGGGGCGCCCGCAGTATACCGGTGCCTTTACATCCCTAAACCCCAATCAGCGGCCCTCCCGGCGTGGGCGTTTCAGTGGCAACGGAGGACGCGATCGGCGCCCAGGGTCGCGGAAGGAAACTGAAACCAACATGAGGCCAGGGGACATCTAGGGACATAGGATTGTCGCCGTGAGCGACCAGGCGGCCAGCGCCGCGGCGCAGCTCGGCACGCGAGCAGTCGGCAACTCGGTCCTCATCCTGGGCGCGCGGACCGTCTCGCGCCTGGTGTCCCTCGTCGTCGTGATCGTGCTGGCGAACGCGCTTGGCGACTCCAACTACGGCCGGTACACGACGTTGATCGCCTACTCCGCCCTTGTGTCGGTGATCGCGGACCTGGGGTTCAGCCCGCTGTACACGCGGGAGGCGGCCCGCAACCAGAAGGAGCTCGGCGACTATCTCGGCACCCTCCTGCTGGTGAAGGTCGCCCTCTCCGTCGCGGCCGCGGTCATCATGGCCATCGCCCTGGACCTTGGGGCCGGCCTGCCTTCGCTGATCATTCCGGGCGCCGCGCTCCTGATCGCGACCGCTTACGCCAACCTGCTGCGCAACACCTTCTATGCGGTGGGACGTGCGGAGTTCGACGCGATCGCGATCATCGCCGAGATCGCGATCCAGGGCGGGCTGATTCTCTTCGGGGCTCGGCGCCACTCCGGCGTGAGCTATTACATCTGGGCCTACACGGCGTCCTTCTGCTTCACGATCGTCTACTCGCTGGTGGTGATCCGGGTGTTCCGCCTCGGCCGCGTGCGGTTGGGGCTGGACGCGAAGCTGGTGCGACGCTGGATCCCGCTGGCGCTGCCGTTCGCATACACCGCGTTTCTCACCAATCTCTACTTCCGGGCCGACGTCCCGATCCTCCAGCACTTCCGGTCGTTCGCCGAGGTGGGCTGGTACACCTTCGCGTACAAGCCGTTCGAGGCCCTTCAGTTCGTGCCGCTGGCGATCCAGGTCGTCGTCTATCCGCTTCTCGGCGTGTACTTCGTCACCAACATCCTGCAGCTGAAAATCGCCTACGAGCGATTTTTCAAGGTGCTGGTCCTGCTGGGTTGGCCTCTGACGGTCGGGACGTTCGTCCTCGTGCATCCGATCGGCCGCTTGTTCCATCTGTTCTCGCAATCCGAGCCGTCTCTGCGCATCCTATCGTTCGGCATCGTCTTCCTCTTCGCGAACTCGGCGTTCTACGCGATGCTCAACGCGATCAACCGCCAGCACCTGAACGCCTGGGCGACCGGCCTTGCGGCCGCGATCAACATCGTCCTCAACCTGATCTTCATCCCCGCCTTCGGCTATCTCGCGGCCAGCACGACCACCGTGATCACGGAAGCGTCCCTTTGCGTGTTCGGCTGGTGGTTTGTGCAGCGCAGTCATCCCGAGCTGCGCCTGGCCGCGATCAGGCTGAGCTGGCGCATCCTGCTCGCAGGGGCGGTGATGGGGGTCGTGCTTTACCCGCTCAGCCGTTACTCGATCGCAATCAGCCTGCCTGCCGGCGGCCTTGCCTATGTGATCGCGATTTACCTCATACGCGCGATCGACCCCGAGGAGTGGCGGCTGGCGCGAGACGGGTTGCTGGCCAGGTTGAGGCCCGGCCGGGCCGCGTAACCCTCCCACCCGGCCGGTCGTTGGTGAAGGTGGGAACCGTAGAATCTACGGGCCCCCAACCATGGCTAGAGACATTCCCTCAAAGATCACAACCAAGGGTGGCCACCGCCCCCGAGCCCGGATCCACGCGACCTGGTCGCCGATTGGGCAGAAGATGCGCCGCACCGCGATGTTCCGCGGCCTGGGCGCTGTCGTGGCGGTGCTCCTGGTGATCGGCTTTGCCGCCGACGCCTACGCGCAGACGTTCTTCGAAAGCCTGCCCTCGATCCAGGGCCTCGACAGCGCAGCCTTCGCCGGCGACACCATCATCACCTCGAGCGACGGCGTCCTCCTCGCCGACGTCGGGAACCACGGCGACCACCGGCTCGCGGTGAAGCTGAAGGACGTAGCGCCCGTGATGGTCCAGGCCACCGTGGCGATCGAGGACAAGGGCTTCTACACCAACCCCGGCTTCGACGCCGCGGCCATCATCCGAGCGGCGTACGACAACCTTCGCTCGGGCCACATCGTCGGCGGCGCCAGCACCATCACGCAGCAGCTCGCCAAGCAGCAGTTCCTCACCCCCGACCAGACGGTCAGCCGCAAGATCAAGGAGCTCGCGCTCGCCTTCGAGCTGGCGCAGGCGTACAGCAAGGACCAGATCATGGAGCTCTACCTGAACAAGAGCTTCTACGGATCGCAGTCTTACGGCGTGGAGGCCGCTGCGCAGAGCTACTTCCACATCCCTGCTTCCAAGCTCGACCTAGCGCAGTCCGCGGTGCTCGCGGGCCTTCCGCAGGCGCCGACCGAGTGGAACCCGGTGCTGCACCCCGACGCCGCCAAGCTGCGCCAGACCGAGGTGCTGCAGGCCATGGTGCGCTCGAACTACATCTCGCAAGAGGACATGGACAAGGCGGTCGCCGAGCAGCTCGTCTACCAGGCGCCGATCAACAGCTTCCTCGCGCCTCACTTCGTCGACTACGTGCTCGCCGAGCTGCGCCAGCTTGGGTTCCAGCCGGGAATCCAGCAGCTGAACGTCAAGACCACGCTCAACTACCACTTGCAGCAGATCGGCGAGTCGGTGATCAACTACAACATGGCCGCGAAGCCAGGGCGCGGCTGTTACAACAGCGGCGTCCCGAACGGATGGCCGTATCTGTCCGAGGCGGGCGCCGCTTGCTGGGACCCCAGGGGCCAGCTGTCGTCGGGAATGATCGCCGAGGATCCGAAGACCGGCGAGATCCTGGTCATGGTCGGCTCGCCGAACTACAACGCATCAGCGGGCCAGATCAACTACACGACCATCCCCCGCAACATGGGCTCGTCCATGAAGCCGTACACCTACGGTGCGGTGATCAACGCGCGGGCGGCGACGGTGGACACGCCCGTGTATGACGGTCCGAGCCCTCTCGTCTATAAGGATGCGTACAGCACCACCGATTTCTACAACTACGACCACAAGACGCACGGCGTGCTGCCGCTGAAGAAGGCGATGGCGAACTCGCTCAACATCCCCGCGGTCAAGACTGAGCTCTCGATCGGAGTGCCCGCGGTCCTTGCCTACATGCGAAACCTCGGCGTCATGCCGCGTTACGTCAACCCGGACGGGACGTACAACCCCACCGCGCCGGGAGACGAGTACGGACCGTCGCTGACGCTGGGCGGGTACCCGATCACGCTGCTCGAGCACGTGAGCGGGATCGCAACCTACGCGGACATGGGCACGTACCACTCGCCGGAGTCCATCCTCACCGTCTCGGACTCACACGGACAGGTTCTGTACACGACCCACCCTGACCAGCGCGCACGGCTGGCGCTTGACCCCGCGGTCGCTTTCATCATGGCCCAGATCATGTCGGACGACCAGAACCGCTGCCTCATCTTCGGCTGCAACAGCGCCCTTCACTGGAAGGACCGCACCGTCGCGGCCAAGACCGGCACGACCGACAACTTCAAGGATGCCGTGACGATCGCGTTCACTCCGGACATCGCGGTCGGGCTCTGGGTCGGCGATGTCCTGAACAACAACTACACGATGGTCCAGGGCGCGGACGGCGTCTTCGTCGCTTCGCCCGCGGTGCACTCTTTCGTGTCGCAGGCGCTCGCCGGAGTGCCGGGCAACAAGTGGTACTCGCCCCCGCCGGGAGTCGTGGCGGGCGCCAACAACAGCTGGTTCCTGAGCGACACCACGAACATCGCGAAGCTCCCGGGCGACAACCCGCCCAGCCCGACGCCGGCGCCGGTCAACTACACCGTCCCACCGGACCCGGGCGGCCCCGTGCTGGCGAGCCCTCCGCCGCCGAGCCCGACCCCGATCGTCGTGTGTCCGTCGCCGCCGGTAAAGGCCTCCCCCTGCCCGTAGCTCGCGTCCCGTAGTCCGAGCCGCGCGTCCGTAGACTTTGCGGTGATGCCCGCCGAACTCTCCGTCGTCACGGAGCAACTACCCAAAAGCCAGGTGGGCATGACCATCGAGGTCCCGACCGAGGTCGTCGACGCGGCCTACGAGCGGGTCCTCAACCGGCTGGTCTCGAAAGCCAAGATCGAAGGCTTCCGGCCCGGTCGCGCGCCGCGCTCCCTGGTCGAGGCACGGTTGGGCCCCGCCGCGGTGCGTGAGGAGGTCGTCGAGGCGATGATTCCCGAGGTGATGAGCCAAGCCCTCCAGGAGAAGTCGATCGACCCGATCGACAATCCCGACGTCGAGGTGCTCGAGCTCGAGCGCGGGCGCCCGGCAAAGCTCAAGGCGACCATCAGCGTCATGCCCGAGGTGACGCTCGCGGACATCACGACTCTCAGTCCGGACCTTCACGGTCACGAAGTCACCGAGGAGATGCTGGAACGCCGCCTGGAGGAGGTTCGCGAGCCGATGGCGGAGATCACGCCGGTCGAGCGCGAGGCGAGGTTGGGCGACATCGCGATCATCGACGTCGAAGTCGAGGCGGACGGCGAGCTGGTCGAGTCGGAGTCGCGCAAGGCGATGGAGGCGGAGCTCAAAGAGGGTGTGCTGCTGCCCGAGCTGCTCGCGGTGCTCCCCGGGACGTTTGTGGACGAATCACGCGAGGCCAAGGTCACGTTCCCGGACAACTACAGCGAACCAAAGCTGGCGGGCAAAGAGGCGACGATCCGAGTCACGGTGCGCGGCGTGAAGGAGAAGGTCCTGCCCGTGCTCGACGACGCGCTGGCGAAGATCCTCAGCAACGGCGCGCACGAGACCGTGGAGTCATATCGCGAGTCGGTCCGCGTAGAGCTCGAGGAGTCGGTTCGAGCCATGGAGAAGCTCGAGCGCGAGCAGGCTGTCGTGACCGCTCTCGTCGATGCGTCCAGCGTGGAGGTGCCGGACACGCTGGTCGACCGCGAGCTCACGAGCCAGCTGGAATCGATGGAGCGCAGCCTGAACCGCCAGGGCTTGAGGCTCGAGAGCTACCTCCAGTACGCGGGGCGGACGCTTGACCAGTGGATGGCCGAACAGAGGCCCGACGCCGAGGCCCGCCTCAAGGTCGACCTCGTGCTCGCCGAATACGCCAAGCGCGAAAACCTCGAGCCGTCCGACGAGGACGTCACAACGTTCCTCGAGGAGCAGGCCGCCCAGGATGAGGAACTGAAGGAGCAGGTGTCGGAGCTGAAGAAGAGTCCAAGCGCCCGGCGCTACTTCGCCTCGCGGCTTCGCCGGCGGAGAGTCCTGGACCGCCTGGTCGAGGTCGCGGTTGCAAGGACTTGACGGAACCCGCGGACTGCCTGTCTAGAATGACGTTGTGCGGGACATGAGACAGATACAGCAGCAGCGATCAGTAAGGCCCATCCTTAACGGGCTTGCCCGCCCGGCCGGATACCTCGTACCGATGGTGGTCGAGAACACAGGCCGCGGTGAGCGGGCCTTTGACATCTACTCGCGACTCCTGAAGGAGCGCATCGTCTTCATCGGAACTCCGATCGACGACCAGGTGGCAAACCTGGTTGTGGCGCAGCTGCTGTTCCTGCAGTCTGAGGATCCCGACAAAGAGATCGCGCTCTACGTCAACAGCCCGGGCGGCCAGGTCACGGCAGGGCTGGCGATCTACGACACGATGCAGTACATCCGGCCGCCGGTTTCCACGATCTGCATCGGAATGGCCTACTCGATGGCCGCGGTTCTGCTGGCGGGTGGCGCGCATGGAATGCGCTACGCCCTGCCGCACGCGAACATCCTCATCCACCAGCCATGGGGCGGCATGCAGGGACAGGCCACCGACATCCAGATCCACGCGAAGGAGATCCTCCGCACTCGCGAGCAGCTGAACCAGATCCTCGCCAAGCACACGGGGCAGAAGATCGAGAAGGTGACGCTCGACACGGAGCGCGACTACTTCCTCACCTCGGAGGCCGCCAAGGAGTACGGGCTGATCGACGACATCATCCTCACCCCGATCAAGATCGGCGATAAGGACAAAGCGAAGGAAAAGGAGTCGGAGAAGGAGAAGGTAGCGGCCGGATGATCTTCCGACGCAAGGGCAGCAGCGGCGAGGTCAAAAGGCACCGGCCCAAGTGCTCGTTCTGCGGCAACCTTCACGGCGAGCGTGGCGTCAGGCTCATCGCCGGCTCGGGAGTTTTCATCTGCAGCGAGTGCATCAGCCTTGCCAACGAGATTCTCTGGGGCCATAATCCCCCGGCGCGGGCCTCTTCTTAATGGATACAGGGCATAAATGAACGAACGAGAAGATCGACGCCGCTACACCCGCTGCTCCTTCTGCGGGAAGGGACAGGACCAGGTGCGCAAGCTGGTCGCCGGCCCGGGCGTGTTCATCTGCGACCAGTGCATCGATCTCTGCCAGGAAGTCCTCGAGGATGACAACCGCTCGGCAGGCCAGAAAAAGCAGAAGACCGGCTTCATCCCAAACCCCAAGACCATCTGCGCAGCGCTCGACCAGTATGTGATCGGCCAGGACCGCGCCAAGAAGGTGCTTTCGGTCCAGGTGTACAACCACTACAAACGGATCTCCGCCTCGAAGTCCGTGGGCGATGTCGAGCTGAGCAAGTCGAACGTGTTGCTCGTCGGACCGACCGGCTGCGGCAAGACCTACCTCGCGCAGACGCTGGCGAAGATCCTCGACGTCCCGTTCGCGATCGCCGACGCGACGAGCCTCACGGAGGCCGGTTACGTGGGCGAGGACGTGGAGAACATCCTTCTGCGCCTGATCCAGGCCGCCGACTTCGACATCAGCCGCGCCGAGCGCGGAATCATTTACATCGACGAGATCGACAAGATCGCGCGGAAGTCCGACAACCCCTCGATCACGCGCGACGTCTCCGGCGAAGGTGTGCAGCAGGCGCTGTTGAAGTTGATCGAGGGTACCATCGCCTCGGTGC
>JBGPEO010000083.1:0-11437 GCA_041482895.1 Candidatus Dormibacteraceae bacterium
AAGCTCGCGCTGCGCCGGCCAGTCAGCGTCGGAAACGTCGGCTAGCCAGCGTTCCGCAGCGCCAGACATCGCGACGACGGAGAGGTCAGGCCCAAGAACAATCACACCGGTCTCCTCCGATCCGGTCGCGGCTGCCTGAGAAAGAAGCGAAGCGCGGAGGCCCGCCGCCATGATCGGTGCCAAGGCGTCAAGCCAGGTAGCGTCTTCAAGTGTGAAGTTGGGGCTGTGCAACTCTCGGTGGAGGCAGATGAAGCCCCAGCACGCCTGTCCAGCTATGAGCGCGGCTCGAAGCTCGTCACCGAGACCGAGCGGCTCAAGGATCTCGCGAAAGCGATAGCTCGAACCGAGATCGCCATCGGTCGCCTGAAGCAGGCTTCTGGCGTGGACGGGGGCGCGCGCAAGGTCGACCCACTTGTTGAAGTCGTCCAGCAGGAACTCGTCTTCGACAAATCGAGGCGTCGACTCCTGTGACATCTCGTGGCGGACAGCATCAGTGAAGAGAAGAGTCGCCGGATCGCACAAGGCGAACCATGCTGAATCGAAAGCAACGACACGATTGAGGCGGCGCAGGAAGTCCGTGCGGAGCATCCGCGAGCTGAGCCCGCTTTCGCCCATGCGGGCCAGATCGAGGCGGGCCGCCTCAAGCGCCCAACCTCGTCCCACGACTGAAGTCTAGGCCGCAGGGTCAATCGGGCCGAATACCACCTTTCTGGTATGGAGCCGCTGCCCGGCGAAGCTCAGGCTGGTGGTGTGAAAGTAAAAACCGGCCTGCACCTGACCAACTTCAGCTTTCCCGGGATCGCCGAGACCGACCGATTCGACCACGCCGTCGCAGTCGCGGTGGCGGCCGAGGAAGCTGGATTCGACACGTTCTGGGTCAACGACCATCTAATAGAAGGACAGCCACCCAACCAGGGCGGCTCCCGGCCGGAGACGTATGTCTTCCTGGCGACGGTGGCCGCGCACACGTCCAGGATCCGGCTCGGAGCGCTGGCGAGCTCGATCTTCTTCAGGAACCCTGCCCTGCTGGCGCGGATGGTGGTCACCCTGGACCAGGCATCGAGAGGACGCGCGATCCTGGGCGTCGGAGCCGGCCACCCGATGACGGAAGGCGAGCACCAAATGTTCGGCATGGATTTTCCTACCATCAAGCTTCGCATGGACCGGCTGGAGTCGGTGCTGCCTGACCTTCGCCGGCTGCTCGGCGGCTCGATCCCAATCATGGTGGCCGGCAGCGGCGAGCATCGCCTGCTGCGAATAGTGGCTCGCTACGCCGACATGTGCAATCTCTCCATGCCGTCGGGCGACACGCTCGAGACGGTGCGTCACAAGCTGGATGTCCTCCAGGGGCACTGCTCTGCGGTGGAGCGTGACTACTCGAAGATCACCAAGACCTACAAGGCGATGCTGTCGATGAGCGGGTCTGCGGACGCCGATTTCAAACAGGGATTGTTCAGCGGTGACGCGGAACAGGTGCGCGAGGGCGCCCAGGCCTTCATCGACGCCGGCATTGATGAGGTGATCGTGCAAATCAAGAACGTGCACGATCTCGCTGCGATCAGCCTGGCGGGGCAGGCGTTGGCGGGTCTGCGGTCGCGGCGTAACGGCACGACGGAAGCGATCGCTGCGAGAGGTAAGGGCTGAGGGGCGTGCGTTCTATGACTTCCGAAGACAACAAGGCGATCGTCAGGCGGTTCTACGCGGAGATCGACTCTTCGCCCGTGTCGACGACGCGCGCGTCGATGTTGTTGGCGCGCAGCGCCGTCGTCACCTTCTGGGTGATGGCCTCGGGAGCCGGCGCGGTGAAGTCTGGGTTCCGGTTATGCGCGAGTTCCGCTGTCACGAGGTGGCTCAGCTACTTGCGGAGCCTGCGGTCTCGCTCTCCTTCGCCTCGAGGAGCTCCCCTTCGATATTGATCTGGATCTCGTTGCTGACGATCCACTTGCCGTCCAGCATCATCTCGAACGTCATGCCGAAGTCCTTTCGGTTGATCTCACCCTCAGCTGCGTAGCCGATCCGGTGACCCATGTTCGGATCGTTGAACTCTCCGTACTTGACGACCTTGAGGGTTACCGGTCGGGTATTGCCCTTGATGGTCAGATCGCCCGTCAACGTGTAGAGCTCCGGGCCGGCGGGTTCGATCTTGGTGCTCTTGAAAGTCATGGTCGGATACTTGTCGGCTTCCAGGAAGTTGGACGCCCGCAGGTCTTTGTCCCGCTGCTCGTTGTTGGTGCGGACGCTCGCCGTGTTGATCGTTGCTTCGATCGTCGAAAGCTCAGGCTTCTCGGGATGAATCTCACCCGTTGCCGTGACCTCGGCAAAGTGACCGCGAACGGTCATCATCCCGAGGTGCTTGGCCGAGAACTCGACCTGTGTGTGGTAGGGGTCGAACTTCCAGATGCCCATCGGAGTACTCCTTTGTGAATAGGGGCTAGAAGGGGTTGGGCCCGAACCGGCCCCAGGCGATAATGGCGGCGAGCACGCCCAAGACGGCGTTGAACCCGACGTTCGGGTACTCCCGACGACGGATGTGAAAAATGATCGCGCCCAGCATGAGCAGGACCAGGCCAGCTGCTGCCAACGGTGTGAGCCAGGTCAGGACGCGGAGCAGCGGCGGGAAGACCAGTGCCAGGCCCGCCAATCCCTCGGCGACAGCCGCGAACCGACGCAGGCCTGTGGGCATCTCCAGGATGTAGTTCATGCCACTCTGCAAGCTCGCGGGCGGCCGCAGCAGCAGGTAGGCATGAGCCACGAAGAAGACCCCCAGCACCACCTGCAGGACCCAAAGAACGATGTTCATCCTCCACGCACCAACCGGTTGCACACTCCATTTATTCCGGCACCAATCGGTTTCAGGGAGAGTCAAAGGTAAACTGCCGAGCGTGAGTGAGACCTTCGTTCCCGGCCTCCGGTACCCATCGCAGGCTCACGAGCTGTGGGCACTGATAGTCGAGTCCTTTCGCGGCTGGGAGGAACGAGTAAATGAGGCCGCGGCCGCCGCTGGCTTGTCTCCGGTATCGGCCTGGGCCCTGGTCCAGCTCGACCCCGACCATCCGATCTCCCAGAAGGAGCTGGCGGCCCGCCTCCACTGCAACCCGTCCACGGTCGTAGATCCGACCGACCGCCTCGAAGACGCTGGCCTCGTCATCCGCAAGGCCAATCCAGCGGACCGCCGCATCAACGTCTTGATCGCCACGCCTAAGGGCAAGCAGGTGAGGGCGGAGCTGATCGACCGCCTGTTCGAGCCGCCAGAGGCCTTTCGCCGGTTGCCGGCCAAGGAGCAGACCCGGTTTCGTGATGTGATGCTGGCCGCGGTTACGGGGACAGGTGCACCGCCCAGCGTAGGGAGCCGGCCGCAAAGCCGGCGCGGCAGAGCTAAATCGGAGGCTCCAATGGGCTCCTCACTGGTTATGCCCTGAGATTGGGAGTCTGGCCGAACTGAGTATAGTAAGCTTCCTCACTATGGGGAAACCCGATTTGAGACCCCACGCTGCTTTGACACACGGAGACATCCAGGACGACGCCTCCGGCTACCTCCATGACGCGGCCATGCGACGGGCGGTGATCGAGATGGGCGGCAAGGGCTCGGTCGACGTGCTGGAGGCCTTGGCGGCGCTGAGGCTGGCTGCCAAGCAGATCCATGACCACATGGAGCGTTTTGCTGAAAGCCATGGCCTCTCGGACAGTCGCCTCCGAGTGTTGACACACCTGTATCACAGCCCAAGCCGGCGGCAGCCCCTAGGAGTGCTTGCCGAGGGCCTGAACGTGACACCAAGAACGATGACCGACATCATCGATGTCCTGGAGCGGGATGGGTTGGTGAGGCGCGTTCCCGACCCTGCGGATCGCCGCTCGGTGCTGGCCGTCATCACCGACGCGGGACTGGAGCGCATAAACGCTATGAGCCGAGACGCCTTGGCGAAGCAGGCGGCCGTCGCCAAGGGGTTCACCGCCGACCAGCTGGTGCAGCTTCGCCACCTTTGCCTGCTGCTGGTCCGGAACCTGAGCGGCGACGCTCAAGGGAGCTGAACCAGAGTGCATTTCGTGACTCGACTATCACTTCGTCTTGGCGCCGTCGTGTTCCTCGCCGTTGTGCTGCTCTTCGGAGTCGGCATCTTCGCAGCGACACAGGTTCAGCAGGACCTCCTGCCAAACATCTCGGTGCCCGCACTCCTCGTCATCACGCCCGACCCGGGTGCCTCGCCCCAAATCGTCGACGGCCAGGTCACCGTCCCGGTGGTCAATGCGATGGAGGGAGTCGCCGGAACGGACATCGTGCAGTCCACTTCGAGTCAGGGCGCTTCGCTCGTTATCGTCCTGTTCAAGGACGGCACCGACTTGAAGTCGGCTCAGCAGGACGCCAACAGCGCCCTGGCGAGAATCCGGTCTCTGCTACCTCCGCAGGCCTCGTCGTCGAGTGTTCAGACGTTCTCCACCAACAGCCTGCCGATCCTCGAATACGCGATCTCCGCTGACGAGCCACTCGGTGATCTAGCCGGTCAACTGCAGTCCTTGGCCGTGCCGAAGCTAAGGGGTCTGGCGGGTATCTCATCGGTCGTCTTGACCGGAGCCCCGACCAACGAGGTGGACGTCACTCTTGATCCCACCAAGCTGGCCGCCCATGGCGTGAGCGTCACCCAGGTCGCCTCAGCGTTGCAGCAGGCCAGCGTCGTGGAGTCGGTCGGCTCCCTAAAGCAGGGGTCGGCAACGATTCCGCTCCAGGTCTCGGGATCGCTGACCAGCCTCGACCAGATCGGCAAGGTCACGGTGACCCCGCCTTTCAACCCAGCGGCGGGCGGCCGGGCGCCGGCGCCGCTGGCGATCAACCAGCTGGGCACGGTGCAGGTCGTCTCCGTGCCGGCCGACACGATCACGCGAACCAACGGCAAGCCGAGCATCGGCCTGCAGATCATCGATGGCCCGAACACCAACACGGTGACTGTCGCCAATGAGGTCTGGAATGCGCTTCCGGGGATCGAGTCGTCAGTCGGCCACGGCGTCCATTTCGAATCGATCCAGGATCAGGCGACGCCGATTACCCAGGCCATCGGCAACATCCTTCGCGAGGGACTCCTGGGCGCCGTCTTCGCGGTACTGGTCATATTCGTCTTCCTCCGCAGTGCGCGCGCGACTCTGGTGGCCGGGATCTCGATCCCACTCTCCCTGCTGGTGGCCCTGATCGTGCTGTGGTGGCAGGGGATCACCCTCAATATCCTCACCCTGGGCGGGATGATGGTCGCCATCGGGCGCGTGGTGGACGACTCCATCGTGGTGCTCGAGAACATCAGCCGCCATGTCAGCGAAGGCGAGCGCCCTCTCGTCGCCGCCTACACGGGCGCCCGCGAGATCATCACCGCGGTCTCCGCGTCCACCCTGACCACGGTGGCGGTCTTCCTGCCAATCATCTTCCTCACCGGCATCGCCGGCAGCTTCTTTCGACCCTTCGCCCTGACTGTGGTGGTGGCGCTTCTCGCCTCGCTGGTGGTGGCGGTGACCGTCGTACCGTTGCTGGCTTCAAGGCTTCTCCCGCCGGTTCGCGCCGAGGGAGTGGAGCGCCGCTTGCGTTGGAACTGGACGCAGCGTGTCTACGTGCCGGTGATCCAGTGGGCGACCAGCCATCGTTTGGTGACGCTCGGCGCGGCGGTGGCGTTCTTCATCGCTTCAATGGCACTCATCCCCGTCCTGCGCGTGAACCTGCTCGACCAATCTTCCAGCCCCACCTTCCCGATCAGCGTCACGATGCCCGTGAACTCGACGCTTTCGGAGACGGACTCCGAGACGCAGAAGGTCGAGGCTCTCATTGCGGGCGTCCCCGGCATCACCGCCTATCAGGCAACAGTAGGCGGCCAAGGAGGCCCCTTTGCTGGCGCGGCGCCGGCAGATCCGAGCCAGGGATCGGTTTTGGTGCTGGTTCAGAACGGGCAGTACGACAGCGCGGTGGCGGGGGTAAACCGTGCTCTGGGCGCCTATCACGGTCCAGCCAAGCTGCTCGTAGGACAGGCGCAAAACATGTCCAACGCCAGTAGCAATCAGATGCAGGTTGACGTTCGGGCGGGCGACCCCGCCACCCTGCAGGTGGCCAGTGATCAGGTGCTCGCCGCCCTCTCGAAGGTGAAAGGCCTCGCTGAACTTGCGTCGAACCTGGTGGTTTCCAAGCCGCAGTACCAGCTCGTCCCGACCGACAGGTTGGCCGCATCGGGCCTGACCATTCAAACACTGGCCGCGATCGTCGCTCAGTCGGTCAACGGGCAGGTGGCGACTCAGGCCAATTTGGCCCAGGGAACGATGATCGTCCGCGTCCAGCTGCCGCCCGGAACCGCCGACACCGCAGCTTCTCTAGCTTCGCTGCCGATCCCGACCGCCCTCGGGATAGTGCCGTTGTCCACGATCGCGACCATCCAAGAGGTGACTGGCCCGCAGACCGTGAATCGGGTCAACGGCGCCCTGGACGCGACCATCACCGGCACCATCACCGCCAACGACACGCGTGCGGTTCAGAGCAGCGTCACCAACGCGCTCGACGGCCTACGACTGCCGGCGGGCACATCACTCTCGACGGGCGGCGTCTTCGCCCAACTTTCGACCGTGCTAACGCAATTTGCGCTTGCCCTGCTGGCGGCGATCGGGCTCGTCTACCTGATCATGGTTGCGACCTTCCGCTCCCTGTTGAAGCCGTTGGTGCTGCTGGTTGCAATTCCCTTTGCGGCGACTGGGGCGATCATCGCGCTCGTGGTAACCAACACTTCTTTATCACTGCCCGGCCTGATCGGAATCCTGATGCTGACCGGCATCGTGGTCACCAACGCCATCGTCCTCCTCGACCTCATAGAGCAGTACCGCGACCGCGGCTTGAGCCTGCACGACGCCATCATCGAGGGCGGCCGGCACCGCCTGCGCCCGATCCTCATGACCGCCTTCGCCACCATGCTGGCTTTGGTCCCTCTCGCGGTGATCGGCGGTGGTGGCGGCATTGGCGGCGCTTTCATCAGCCGCCCGCTGGCAATCGTCGTCATCGGCGGCCTGTTCACAAGCACGGTGCTGACCTTGGTTCTGGTCCCGGTCCTCTACTCGCTGGTGTCCCGCTTCGCCAGTCGTCGCTCCACGACGGACCTGGATGAGCTGCTGGACGCCGCCCAGGAGCGCAGGTTCAAACCCATTGGTAGTCGGGGATCCGACCTTGCGGCTGCCGCCGCGGCCGGCGATGGGGTTGGCAGAACGTTCTCGGTCAGTGTCCTCCTGGAGCCGGAGCCTGGCCGGCCAGGAGATCGAGCAGTGCTTCAACGGCTTGCCAGCAGCGGCCTTTCGATCGCTCCGGTCACAGGCTCGGCCCAATTCACCATCACGATTGCAAATATTGCGGCTGAATCCGAGGCCGCCGCCAAACACGTCGCCGTTTCCACAATAAAAGGAATGCTTCCGCGAGAGGGCTATGTCATCTCGAATCCCGAGGTCCACGTTGCGGAAGGGCCAGTGGCGGCCGCCACGGCGCAAGTTTCGGCATGAGCCGATGATGTCGCTAGAAGGCTAGCAAAGGACTAGAAGATGGCAACAGTCGAGGAACATCGTCCGGCGGCCGCACAGGAGGTCGTCACCGAGCCGAGCGCGGCACCACCATCGCTGATGTCGTTGGCCCCACGCGCGAAATTGACGATCCTGGGGGCAATCCTGCTGACCATGTTTCTGGCCTCTTTGGACCAGACCGTGGTTGGCACCGCCCTACCGCGCATCGTCACCGATCTCAACGGGGCCAGCCTTTATGCCTGGGTGGTGAGCGCCTACCTGTTGTCGTCGACGGTGACCGTTCCGATCTACGGGAAGTTCTCCGACGTCTTCGGCCGCAAGGTGATGTTGATGATCGGTGTTTGCCTCTTCCTGGCCGGTTCGTGGCTCTCGGGTGCCTCGCAAAACATGAACGAACTGGTGGCCTTTCGGGCGGTTCAGGGACTCGGAGCCGGTGCTCTGTTCCCGATCGTCATGGCGATCATCGGCGATCTTTACAGTCCTCGTGAGCGGGGCCGATTCCAGGGCTTGTTCGGCGCCGTCTTCGCTCTCAGCTTCATCGTCGGGCCGTTCATCGGTGGCTGGATTACTGACCACATCAGCTGGCATTGGGTCTTCTACGTCAACGTGCCGTTTGGAATCGCTTCGCTGGTGGTTCTTGCGCTCGTGCTTCCCAGCGCCGGGCGCCGGAAGGCATCGCTTAGGGATCTCGACTACCTGGGGATCGTTTTCTTCACGGCGGGGGTGGTGCCGTTCATGCTCGGGCTGACCAACAAGGGGAACGTGACCAGTTCGGGTCAGCTCGCCAGCTGGACCGACCTCAACGTCGGTGGGCTGATCGCGCTCGGCCTGGTGATTCTGATGGTCTTCTTGTTCGTCGAGTCAAAGGCGAAAGAACCCATCCTCCCGCTGGACTTGTTCAGACGCCGCGACTACTCGGTGAGCATGGCGGCAGTATTCGTATTCGGCGTCGCGATGTTCGCCGCCGTGATCTTCCTGCCGCGCTTTTACCAGACCGTTCGTGGCATCAGCGCCACCGCTTCCGGTTACTACATCTGGCCTCTGCTGGTCGGCCTGATGGGCGGGAGCATCGGCACCGGCTTGTTGATCAGCCGGCTCGGACGATACAAGTGGCTGATGACAGCCGGCGCGGTGGTAATGCTGGTCGGCGGCTTTTTGATGACGCACTTGACGGCCGGCGTTTCCGACTGGGTGCTCTGGTCGTGGATGCTCGTGCTCGGCCTTGGCATCGGGCCGGCCATGGCGGGCTACACGGTTGTGGTTCAGAACGCGGTTCCGATGGATCGTCTCGGTGTGGCCACCAGCACGCTGACTTTCTTACGTCAGATCGGAGCCTCGATTGGACTGGCCGCTGCCGGCACCATCTTCTCCTCATCCTTCGCTAACAGGTTGCCGACGAACCTTGCCGAAGAGGGTGTTCCGCAGTCCCTGATCGCTCAGCTGGTAAAGCTGTCGGGTGCCCTACAGAACGTTGGCAACGGGCGCGCATTGCTCGAGCAAGCGCTACCTGGGCCACTGCAAGCATTGATTCCCAAGGTGATCGCCGGCGCCGATAACGCCCTGGCTTTGTCGATTGGTGATCTTTTTTGGATCACGCTCGTGGCCGGGGCGCTGGGGCTGGCCTTTACTTTGATCCTTCGTGACCTGCCCCTACGCAGCGCCGCCGAGCTGCGGTCTGCTGCGGCGAACGCAGGAGGCGATGGACGCGTCGATGTTGTCGGTGCCAGCGTTTCTGAGTCTGCGTCCTAGCGAGTAGGAAGGCGCTCGTCAGCGCTCGTCCGGCCTTAGCCCACGACTTGAAGGAGGGGTGATGTGTGAGTCCGGCCCTCCTTGACTTGTGGGGTGCAGGTATCACCGAGTGCGTCAGGATCGACGCCGCGTCGAAGCGGCAGAAGAAGTCGCATACATGAGCTTGGCTCCTGATTAGCGCACCCCGCGTGGAGCGGTCTCAGCGATTCACCAAATTCGACAGTCTCGGCCTGTTTACCGAGCGGCCCAGGCGACACGCCAGACTCGCCAAAGCGCAGAGGGGTCGGAGAGCGGGTCGCCATGGACGAGGAAGAAGTCTGCTGGCCCGCCCTCTCGGATCTGACCTGCTTCCGGCTCGTCGAGGATCTCACCCGCCTTCCAGGTGACCGACGCGAGTGCCTCCCAAGGTTCGAGGCCTGCCTCCGTGAGTGCTTCCACCTCCCAGGCAAGCTGGTTAGCTCGCCCGGAGCCGCCGCCGAAATCGGTGCCGGCGCCGAGCAGCACGCCCGCGGCGTGTGCAAGTCTGATGCTGCTGCGAGCCGCCTCCCAGCGTTCGGCGACCCGCTTGCGGCCCTCCGGACTGGCGAAGCGCTCGATCGTGGTCGTCTTGCCGAAGGTCGTCCAGGACTTGAGCACGGATAGGGTCGAGACGAGGGCGATGCCGCGCTGGGTCATCAGCCGGACGCAGTCTTCATCGAGCTCGAAGCCGTGCTCGATGCAGTCAACCCCGGCCTCCACACAGATGCGGCTGCCGCTGAGCCGGCCGGCATGCGCAGTCACCTTCGCTCCCCGCTCGTGTACGGCTGCGACGACGCGCCGCACCTCGTCGGTGGACCAGGGTGCCGCGTTTGGGTCGGGGCCGTCGAGGTAGAGCTTCACGAAGTCTGCGCCGTCGTCCAGCTGCTGCAAAGTCAGCCGCAGCAGCTCGTCGGCGTCTTCAGCCTCCACGGCTAGCCCTATGGGGATGGAGCCGGCCCGGGTGACCCAGCTGCCGGCGGCGCGAACGTACGGGTAGCCGGCATGGCCGTGCCAACGGTCGCGCAGGCCCAGGCTGAGCGCGCGCTTTCTCCCGTCGACGGGATCATCCCTGACCGGCGCGCCGACGTCTCTCGCCCAGCGGACACCGGCGTTGGTCTGCAGCTTTGCGTTGTGCTCAGCGTGGCGTACTAGCTGCTCCGTGGCGTCGTTTCCGCGTTCGATCCAGTGCGATCCACCCGGGAGGGTGAGGTGGCTGTGGCAGTCGACCATGCCGGGCACGATCGTGGCGCCGCCGGCGTCGATCACTTCCGCGTCCCCGGGATCCTCCTCCGAGTCGATCGGCCGGATCCATTCGATGAGGCCGCCATCTACAAGCACGCTCATGCCGAGGCGGAGAGAGGGCGAGCGCCCATCCGCAAGCGCCGCATCGCGATACAGCGTGCTCAATCCAGCGCGGCCGAGCCGAGGTGCTTCAGAAACCAGCCGACGATCCTCTCTATGCGGTCGACGCGGCGGTCAGGTCTCCCGATCGCCAACATCACGTGAGACTCGTCCGGATACCTGATCATCTCCACCTCGCGGCCCAGTGTGCGAAGAATGTGGAAGACCATCTCGCTGTTGCCGGGCGGGCACCGCATGTCTTTCTCCGCCTGCAGCAGGAGCAGCGGGGTGTGGTTCAAGTGCATCCGCACGAAGGGGGAGCGCGAAAGAAATGCCTCGAGGTTGTCCCAGGGATTCTGCGTCTCGATGGCGCGCCGGCCGATGAACCGGCCGAAGTCGGACGTCGCCCATTCGCCTAGCAGGTCGGTGACGGGATTCTCGCTCACGGCCGCGCCGAACATCCCCGGGTGTTTGGCGAGCATGTAGTTGGTCATGAATCCGCCGTACGAGAGGCCCATGATGCCGATCTGCCGGCGGCTGGCGATTGCCTGCTCGTCCACAGCCCAGTCGATGATTCGCAGCAGGTCGCTGCCGTCGGGATCGCCCCATACGCCCTCGAGGTCCCTGGCGTACTGCTCGCCGTAGCTGACTGATCCGCGCGGATTCGACCAAACAACGTGGAATCCGGCGTCGGCGAGCGCCTTCATCTCGAGCCAGGGTGTGGGTCCGAACGAGGAGTTGGGGCCGCCGTGGACGTCGATGACCATAGGGGCCTTGGTGCGACTTCCCTTTGCGGTCAGCAGCCATG
>JBGPEO010000084.1:0-11414 GCA_041482895.1 Candidatus Dormibacteraceae bacterium
CGCGTTGAGCATCTCCGTTGATGGGATCCGAACGGAACGTATCGAGATAGGCGGCCTCGGCCGGGCCGAAGCGCGCGAAGTAAAAAGGCATGCCGCGCATCGCGTTGTCCCGTACCTGATCGTCGGTCGCCGAGCCCAGCTCTTCCTCGGAAGCCGCGATCGCGTCCGGGTACCAGGCCTCTCCTGACCTTTTCGCCCTGCCCGCCTTTGTCGCCGCCTCCTGCTCGGGCCCGAACCGTGCCAGGGTCACGGCCAGAACGAGGCGGCTCACCCGCCCGGGATAGGCCGACGCGTAAGCCTGGGCCACAACTCCACCGTGCGAGTAGCCCAGAAGCAGCATCTGTTCGAGCCCCAGGTGATCACGCAGCGCCTCCAGGTCCGAGACGTAGTCGTCGAGGTGATAGGCGCCCGGATCCGACGGCCGGTCGGAAGCACCCGTGCCGCGTGGATTGAGAATGACCAGCGTATGTCGATCCCCCAGGCCGGCCAGGTCGCCCAGGTAGGTCGTGGAGAAACCCGGCCCCCCCGAGTGGACGATTAGCACCGGCCCGGTTCCGGTCCGCCTGTACGCCAGCTCCAATCCGTCACTTGTTGTGAATTTCACGTCCACCTCCCCTCCCGGCGCAGCGCGGCGCGCCGGCCTTCACTCTTCCAGGAAATCAGCGACCTCGTCGTGGAACGCTTGCGGCTGCTCGATGAAGACCATGTGGCCTGAATCACCGACGATCACCTCGTGCGCGCCGGGGATCGCGGAGCTGATCTCCGCCGCGCAGACCGGGCCGCAGATGAAGTCGTCGTCGCCGGTTATGACCAGCGTCGGCGCCGTGATGCTCGGGAGCCTGTCCCGCAGGTCGAAGGTGTTGAAGATTTTCTCGTTGAAGAGCTTCAGTGCATCCGCGTTGATCGTCTCGGACCGAAGAGTGTCGGCGTAGCCGGCCTCGACGGCGCCGTAATGCGCGAAATACAGAGGCACCTCCCGAAAGAACAGGTCGGTCAGCTGCCGGTCGTCCGCAAACGTCGCCTCCTGCTCCTCTTCGAGCGCGGCGGCGGCGTCCGCGTACCACGATTGTCCGGATCGCTTGTCCATCCCCGCGCGCATCGCCGCCTCCTGCTCCGCTCCGAACCGCGCCAGGCTCGACGCGAGGACAAGCCGGCGGACGCGGCCCGGATATGCGGCCGCGTATGCCTGCGCAACAACACCACCATGCGAGTGCCCGAGCAACAGCAGCCGCTCCTCGCCGAGATGTCCACGCAGCTCCTCAACGTCGGCGACGTAATCGTCGATCTGATACGCGCCCGAGTCGGACGGCCGGTCTGAGCCGCCCGTGCCTCGCGGGTTGAGCATGATCAGCGTGAACCTCTCCCAGAGACCTGCAAGATCGGCGAAATAAGAAGAGGAGAAGCCTGGGCCGCCGGGGTGGCAGACCAACACACGGCCGGTCCCCATCTTCCGGTAGGTGAGCTTTCTACCTTCCTTCGTGTTGAATTTCATGTGAGTCGGGGTTCCGGCTGCCAGTGGCCGTCGCTGACGATGTAGCCGGCGGGCTGGTCCGGTTCATGGCTCAACACCAACAGCCACCGATGGTTCTGCGCCTCATCGAAAAGCCGCGCCTTCTGCTCGAAAACGCGCAGCGGCTCCAGGTCTGCCGACATGTTCCACGCCACCTTCAGGTGTGGAGTTTGAGGCACCAGGTCGCCGGTCACGGCGCAGGCCAGCTCGCCCGAGCGAAGGATCATGACCTGGCTGCCGGGGGTATGGCCGCCCACGTGGCGGATATGCACCCCGGGTATGACCTCAGCGTCACCGTCGAGGTACTCGACTACCTTGTTTCCGTCGTCCAGCGGTGTGAAGTCGTCGAGGACGTAACCGGGCTTGCTCCGCACGTCGGCATGCACGGCGAAGTCCCACTCGCTGCGCTGGATGAAATGGCGCGCTCGCTTGAACGTCAGCTCCAGGGCGCCGTGCTCATTGCGTCGCGTGAGGCCGCCGGCATGATCCCAGTGGAGGTGCGTCGTGACCACGGCGTCGACCTCCTCGGGCAGGATGCCCAGGCGCTTCAACGAGTGCAGCAATCCCTCCGGCTCGCGCAGCGCGACCTGCTGCGCCCGCTTCTCGCTCAGCTTCGTGCCGATGCCGGTCTCGCAGACGATGACCTTACCGTTGATGCGCGCGATGAGACAGACGCAAGCGCATTCGATCATGTTGTTCTCGTCCGCGGGCTTCTGCTTCTGCCACAGCACCTTCGGCACCACCCCGAACATCAGCCCCCCGTCGGCCTTCCAGCGGCCTGACATCAGTATGTGAAGTTCGAGGTCGCCCAGCTGCACGGCGCCTATATGCTGCGCGAAATGGCGGTCTCGGCGATACGAACTTCGAAACTTTCCAAGGACTATGGAGTCGGACGAGGGCTCTTCGACCTCGACCTCGAGGTGGCGTCTCAACAAGTCTTCGGTTACCTCGGTCCGAACGGCGCCGGCAAGACGACGACGATCCGGCTGCTCATGGGGATGATCAAGCCCAGCGCGGGTGCCGCCTACGTCTTCGGGCTGGATTGCAGGCGAGACTATGTGGAGGTCAAGCGCAGGGTCGGATACCTGCCGGGCGACATGCCTCAATTCGGCAGCCTGCGCGGCAAGGAGGTGGTCGCCTACCTCGGCGGCATGCGCGGCGGCGCCGACCCCAAGGCGGTTCGCACCATCGCGGAGCGATTCGACCTCGACCTCAACCGGCGGTTCCGGGAGTACTCGAACGGCAACAAGCGAAAGCTCGGCATCCTCCTCGCCTTCATGCACAGGCCCGACCTCTTGATCCTCGACGAGCCGACGAACGGGCTCGACCCGCTGAACCAGCAGGAGTTCTACGAGCTGCTACGAGAAGCTCGCGACGGCGGCGCGACGGTGTTCCTCTCCTCTCACATCTTGTCCGAGGTCGAGCACGTGTGCGACTCGGTGGGGATTCTTCGAGCCGGCAAGCTCGTGAGGGTGGCACGTTTGGAAGAGCTTCGCGCCGCGGGCGAGACCAGCCTGGAGGAGATCTTCCTCAGCTACTACTCCGACACAGATCACCACCAGAAGGCCCTGCCGGAATGACCGCGATACGCCTGAGCCTTCGCCTCGGCCGTTGGGGCCTTCTCGGGTTCTCGGTCCTGGCCTTTACGTCGAGCTTGATCCAGGCGGTTGGGTTCTATCAGATCGCGGGTCACACGGCGGCGTCGAGGGCGGCCTTCGCTCAGTCGATGACGCAGCTGGCCTCGCAGCTGACGTTCATCCTGGCTCCGCCGGCCGGTCTGGACACGGTGGGCGGATATGTTGAGTGGCGGTCGTTCGGAGGACTGGCGATCGTGTTCGCCATCTGGGCTCTCGTGTCGGGGAGCGGCGCGGCGCGCGGAGATGAAGAGCGCGGCGTGGTCGAGGCGGTGCTGGCCACCGGCATCACCCGCTCGCGCTGGCTCGCGTCGCGCGCCATCGGCTACGCATTGACGACTTTCGTCGCGGCTCTTGCGGGCGGACTCGGGCTGGTCGCCGGCGTCGCGGGCGCAGGCGAGTCGATCAGCTTCGGCCCAGTCGTTGAGATCAGCGTCGCGCTGGCGGCGCTCGGCCTCAGCTGCTACTCGCTGACTCTGGTGATCGCACAGCTCACCGGCGTGCGGATCGCGACCGCCGCAGCAGGTGCCGTGCTGCTCGCCCTGTTCCTCCTCAACCGATTGAGCCAAACGTTCACGTGGCTCGCCTCGTGGCGCTGGATCTCGCCATTTCACTACTACGAGCTCAACCAGCCACTGGCGGCGGGGGGCGCGTTCGACGGGCGGGCGACCCTGACCCTGCTCGGAATCGCGATGGTTGGGGCGGCTGTGGCCGGGGTGGTCTTCGAGTCGCGCGACCTCGGTGCGCCGTTGGTTCACTGGCCTTCGCGCCATCGCCCCGCCAGCTACGAGCCGTCGGGCTCGCCGTTTTGGCGCATCCCGGTAGTGCGCGGACTGTACGAGCGAAGGGCTGGGCTTGCGGCCTGGGCAGGGGGCCTGGCCGCGGTCGGCGTGCTGTTCGTCTATCTGACCAAGACCGTGCTGCAGCCCCTGCTGTCGATTCCCGCCCTCTCCCAGTTCTTCGGAGGCTTCGGGGGCGGCCAGCTGTACACAACCTTTCTTGGATACTTCTGGCTCTCCTTCGCGCAGCTACTGTTTGCGGCTTTCGCGATCACGCAGGTGGCTCGGTGGTCGGCCGAAGACTCCGACGGCCGGCTCGAGCTGATCCTCAGCACCCCGCGTTCCCGCGCCTCGGTCGTGGTGGAGCGCGCGATCGCACTCACGCTCGGAGCCGCCGTCGTCGCAGCCGTGAGCGGCGTAGCTGTCGCGGTGGCCGCTCACTACCAGGCCATGAACATCAGCGGTGAGCGCCTCGCTGAGGGGACCCTGGTACTGGTCCCTTTCGCTCTCGTCTTCGCCGCCGCCGGGGCGGTGCTTGCCGCCTGGAATCCCCGGGCGGCGGTCGGTCTGCTCGGAGGATTGGCGTTTGTCAGCTACCTGATGGACGAGCTCGGACCCCTGTTCAGGTGGCCCACGTGGGTCCAGGATTTTTCCGCTTTCAAGCTTTTCGGGACTCCGCTCTCGAATGGGATCGATCGCTCGGGCCTCGTGATCATGGTCGCGCTCATCCTCGCAGGCTTCGGAGCGTCGATACTTTTGATGGAGCGCCGAGACATCGGCGCGTAATCGTCTGTTTTGTTGAAAGCCCACGAAAGGCGATCAGTAAGGCCGAACTTAGTCGCCGCTTGCGCGATAGCCAACCGCGGTAAAGGGAGGTAAACTGCGTCGCCATGCCGAGATCGATGTGGAAAGGCGTCGTTTCGTTCGGGATGGTCTCGATTCCGATCCGTCTCTACAACGCCACCGAATCGACGTCGAAGGTCTCGTTCCGGCAGCTGTGCCCGGACCACAAATCGCCGATCACTTACAAGCGCTGGTGCTCGGAAGGCGACCACGAGGTCGAGTACGGGGAGATCCTCAAGGGTTACGAGGTGGGCAAGGACCGCTACGTGATCATCGACGACAAGGACCTGGACAACCTCCCGCTGGCGACGGCCCACTCGATCGACATCGAGGAGTTCGTACCCCTCGACGACGTGGAGCCGGGTCTCTACTTCAAGAATGCGTACTTCATGGAGCCTGAGGAGCTGGGCAAGAAGCCTTACCAGCTGCTCCGCAAGGCGCTGGAGGCGACCGGCCGCATGGCGATCGCAAAGATCGCGCTGCGTGACCGCGAGCACCTGGCCGCTCTGCACCCGAACGGCCACGGCATTTTGATGAACACGCTGAACTGGCCGGACGAGATCCGCTCGACCGAAGGCCTCAAAGGCCTCGAGGGCGACGTCAAGATCAACCCCAAGGAGCTCGAGATGGCCAAGGCCTTGATCGAGAGCCTGGCCGACACCTTCGACCCGAGCCGCTACAAGGACGAGTACAAGGAAGCGGTCTTGAAGGTGGTGCAGGCCAAGATCGACGGCGAGGTCATCGAGGCCCCCTCCGCGCCACAGACCGCCAAGGTCATGGACCTCATGGAAGCCCTTCGGGCGTCGGTCGAAGCGGCGAAGAAATCGCGCGCCGCGACCAAGCGCGCGCCGGCCAAGCCGGAGAAGGCTCGCCGCAAAGCTTCCTAACCCGGGGCTAATCTGAAATCCGAGTGCAGGATTCGGATCAGCTTCAGATCGACCTCGAGAGCTTTCCAGGTGAGGTGCGGCCAATGCAGGCCGCTTCGGCCGAGGCGCCGTTCAGCTCGCCCGACTACTTGTTCGAGGTGAAATGGGACGGGCTGCGCTGCATCCTCTTTCGGGACATGGACGGGCGCGTGCGACTCCAGGACCGCAGCCTGCACGACATCACGGCCGGCCTGCCCGAGGTCGTGGCCGCGGCCAAGCGCGTCCCCCCGGGGAGCGTCATCGACGGCGAGCTGGTGGCGACCGACAACGAGGGCCGGCCGGACTATCCGCGCCTGCGCGAGCGTCTGGCGGGCGGCGCTGCCTTGAAGGACAAGATTCCGACGGCGTACCTCGCTTTCGACGCGCTGTACCTCGAGGAGAAACCTCTGATGCGGCAGCCGGTCAGCCGCCGGCGCGCGCGGTTGGGCAAGGCGGTCGAGGCAGGCGGCCACATCTTCGTGCCGGATCACATCGAGGAGGACGGCGTGGAGCTCTTCGAGGCGTGCCTCGAGCGGGGGCTCGAGGGCGTGGTCGCGAAGCACAAGCTCAGCCCGTACGTCCCGGGCCAGCGAAGCCCTTTCTGGCTCAAGGTCAAGGCGGTCAAGTCCGACGACTTCGTGGTCATCGGCTGGATGGGAGACAAGCCGTTCGACGCGCTGGTGGTCGGCTATCACGAGGATGAACGGCTCCTGCCCTGCGGAACGGTGGGAGGCGGTTACGACGATGCGACGACCCATGCGATCAGCGAGGCCCTCGCTGAGCTGGCCACCGAGGAATCGCCTCTCGATCCACCCCCGATCATGGTCAAGCCCGTCCACTGGGTGCGGCCGGAGCTCGTGGTGAGCGTGCGCTACTCGGAGTGGTCGCCCGATGGAACGCTGCGCTTTCCGATCTTCAACGGCCTGCGCCCCGAGGTGCATCCCACGGAGGCGATCCGCCACCGGCCGCGGGTCGTGATCTCCGGGCACGTGAAGCCGGGCTCGCTCGCTTACGACCTCACCCGGTTTCCGTTTTGACGGATCAGGCGGCGGAACCCGTTAAGCCGGTGATGGAACCTGGTTTCGACGTGGTCACCGGCGCGTTCGGCTTCACGGGCCGCGCCATCGCGCTCCGGCTTCTCTCAGAGGAACGTCGCGTCCGCACGCTGACCAATCATCCTCAGCGTCCGGGAAGCGACGAGATCAAGGTCGACGTCGCACCGCTTCAGTTCACCGACCGCACCGCGCTCGTCGAGAGCCTGCGCGGCGCCGACACTCTTTACAACACGTACTGGGTGCGGTTCCGCCACGGAACGCTGAGCTTCGGCGACGCCATCGCCAACACCCGGATCCTGGCCGGGGCCGCCGCCGAGGCGGGCGTGCGCAAGATGGTGCACATCTCCGTCAGCAACCCTTCGCTCGACTCCCACCTCGATTACTACGCGGGGAAGGCACGGACCGAGGAGCTCATCCGCACGTCAGGGCTGCGTTGGGCGATCGTCAGGCCGACTTTGGTGTTCGGGCCGGGCGACATCCTGCTCAACAACATCGCCTGGCTCTTGCGACGCATGCCGATCTTCGCCATCCCCGGGCTCGGCACGTATCGCGTGCAGCCGGTCGCGATCGAGGACGTGGCCGAGATCGCCACGTGGGCGGCGCAGCAGAGCGACGACATGACGGTCGATGCGGCGGGCCCCGACATCGTCACGTATTCCGAGATGGTGGAGGGTATGGCGATCGCGGTCGGGCGCAGGCCGCGATTCGTCTACATGCCGCCGAGCCTGACGTTGTTCCTTGGAAACCTCGTGGGGACGTACGTGCATGACGTGGTCCTCACGCGCCAGGAGCTTGAGGGTCTGATGCAGGAGCTGCTGGTCTCACACGAGAAGCCGCGCGGCAAGCGTCGGATCGACAACTGGCTGCTCACCAACGCGGACACGCTCGGCCGCACCTACGCATCGGAGCTGGACAGACACTGGAGGCCGACTGCGAAAGCGTGATTTCCGCACGTTTGGTTCCAACCGCGCCTTATTGAGACTCGTGGTTCGCGTCTTTGGCGTCAAAGATGCGGAATCCGGCCAACATGCGCTGGTACCCTGCCGGTCATGACGGCGCCCCCTTCTCAGAGTTCGATCGCGGTCGAGGCACAGAACCTCGTCAAGAGCTACGGCGTGGTGAAGGCCGTCGACGGGGTGAGCTTTCAGGTGCGGCGCGGCGAGATCGTCGGTTTTCTCGGCGCGAACGGCGCAGGAAAGACGACCACGCTTCGCATGCTGTGCGGCCTTCTCACGCCGACGTCGGGAAAGGCACTCATCGACGGCTTTGACATCCACGCGCAGCCGCTCGAGGCCAAGGCCCGGCTCGGATACCTCGACGAGGAGCCGTTCGTGCACCCGCATCTCACAGGGCGCGAGTTCCTCAACTACATCGCCGACCTGTATCGGATGCCGCGCGGCCCCGAGCGCCAGGGGCGGATGGAGAAGCTGCTGGGACTCTTCGAGCTGGCGGATCGCAACGGCGAGCTGATCGGGGCTTACAGCCACGGCATGAAGCAGAAGATCGGGCTGGCGTCGCTGCTGATTCGGGAACCGTCGGTCCTCCTGCTGGACGAACCGACCAACGGCCTGGACCCGCGCTCGGCACGCCTCGTCAAGGACTTGCTCGAAGAGCTGGCCGCGCTGGGCACGACCGTGCTGCTCTCGACCCACATCCTCGAGGTCGCACAGGCGCTGTGCAAGCGCGTCGCGATCATCGACCGCGGGCACATCGTCGCGACCGGGACGATCGAGGAGCTGCGGACCCAGGCAGGGTCTGAGCACGCAAGCCTCGAGGACCTGTTCCTGAAGCTGACCGCCGGACCGGAGTCCCGAGAGCTCATCGAGCAGCTGCTCGCGCCAAAGACGTGAGCGCATCCGCGACCTGGATCATCCTCAAGGCCGAGCTCGTCGCATGGCGGCATCGACTCTTTGGTCGCAGCCCCGTTCGGCTGGCCCTGCTCGGAATCTTCCTGCTGGCAGGCGCCGTGTTCATCGGCGGCGGGGCATTCACCGTCGGCGCGGCGGCCGGTCATTTCTTACCGATCGCACGCGACACGATCCTCACCGGAGGCTTCACGTCGCTCTCGGTCCTGATGCTGGTGATCGGCTTCCCGACGGTGATCGCGACCTTCTTTGTCGGGCGCGAGCTGCTGCAGCTCGTGCTGGCTCCGGTCCGTCCGCTCGACATCTTCATCGCGAGGCTCGTGCTGGCGATGAGCGCGAACCTGCTGATCAGCAGCATCCTCCTGATGGGCACGCTCGGAGTCGGCGTGGGCTCGGGCGCCCCGATCGCTTTCTATCCGCTGACGGTCGTGCTGATCTTCATCCAGGTGCTGGTGGTGACCGCCCTGCAGGCGATCCTCATGTCGATCGTCCTGCGGTGGGTCCCGGCACGGATTGCGCGCGACGTGGCTGCGGCCGTGGCGGGCCTCTCCGGCGCCGGCTTCTACCTGGCGTGGAACATCAACCTGCGGCAGTCGTTCTCGCCGCGTAACCACCCGGACCTCTCCAACTTCACCTCCCTCGTCAACCACGTGGAGTGGCTGCCTTCGGCCTGGCCGGGCCACGCGCTGAGCGCAGTCATCGCAGGCAACCCAAGCGAGGCGATGACGTGGGTGCTGTACTCCGCGGTACTCGCCGTGCTGGTACTGGCGATCGCGGAGATCCTGTACCGGCGCACGCTGCTCACAGGCCTCGGGGTTTTCGGCGGGCCGCCGGCGATCTGGCGGCGCGGCTCGGCCAAGCAGGCGCTCGTGGTTGCCAGGCAAGGGGCGGCCTCTCCTTTCCGTGCGATCGCGCTGAAGGATTGGCTGAGCTACCGGCGCGACATCCGGCGGCTGAGCCGGATGCTGCCCGCCTTCCTCTTCCCCATCGGCTACGCCTTCGCGTTCCTCCGCCCGTCGAGAAGCATCACAAGCTTCTGGACAGAGGTGTTCCTTGTCGGGTTCATCTCGATGTTCATGTCCACCGCGCTAGCGACTCCCTCGATTCCAAGCGAGCGGCGCGGCTTTCAGCTGCTGCGGATGGCGCCGATGACGATGGCGCAGGTGATCCGCGCCAAGATCATGCTCACGCTCCCTCCCGTGCTGGTGCTCACCTTCATCTTCGGCATGGTGGTCGCCACGGTCAGCGCCAGCGGCGTCGCGCAGTACGTGGAGCTGGCCATCCTCGTGCTCTGGCTGGGCACCGGGTTCGTCGCGGTCGGAGTCTCAGCGGGGGCCATCGACCCGCGCTTCGACGCCTCCGACGATCGCCGGGCGGTGGGGCTGGTCGGAACGTTGGCGGGCCTCGCCGGCACGCTGGGGTTCGGGCTGCTGAGCGTGGGCGCGTTGGCTCTGGTCGTCTTCGGCTACTCGGCCATCCAGGGCATCAAGCAGCTGGGCCCGATACCGGCCACGCCCGCGGTGGGCGCCCTAATGTGGGCGGGTGGGGTGGTGCTCCTGGTGGGAGCAGCGGCGATCGTGATCGCTCTCTTGTGGTTCGCCAACTCCCGCCTGCGCGCCTGGGAGGGCGCGATCGCGACGGTCTAGTCAGCCCCTCCGGCGCCGCCAAATGGGCCCTAAACGCGCTATCAATGGCGGGAGATCCGACCATCGCTGCCCGAATGGCGGAATGGCGATAGGGGTCGGGCGCGTTCTCAAGCCGCCGATGGGTGCGGGCAATTCCCCCTACCTCGTCGGCCGTCTGACGGTGTTCAAATCGGGACCTAACCGCTGGATTGGTCATTCTCGTTTGGACGCCCAGTTCGGCGGGCACGAGAGTAGGCTCACACCAACTCACGGACCATGCAGCAGACAGGTCAGATTGCGCCCGACGGAAACTATTACTGGGATGGTCAGAGGTGGGCATCCACACTCTCTGCTGACGGGCAATGGCGATGGAATGGAAGCGCGTGGAGTCCAGCTGGTGCACCAAGTGCCGGCGGGAACCCCGGCAGCGCGCTGGCACCTCAATCGGCTCAGTCTGCCCACGCGCAACCAGCACCGATGTACGCATCTCCGGTGCTCGTCTACAGGCCGCCGACCAACACCTGGGCGGTGATTTCACTCGTGACTGGAATAGTTTCCTGGTTCCTGTGCCCATTTGTCGGGGGCGTAGTTGCCGTTATCTCTGGACACGTCGGACATGGTCAGATCAAACGATCAGGTGAGGGCGGCGCTGGCATGGCCACCGCAGGGCTCGTCCTTGGGTACATCCACCTGGCAGCCTTCGCGCTTATCGTGCTGTTTTGGCTCTTCGTGTTCGGAGGCATGGCCATTCTGGGCGCCAGCACAGCCGCTCATCGCTAGGACTTTTGCTCTCCTCCCCACTTGAGCGAGTCGGGACTGACTGATCTCGCGCTGGTGATTCTCGTGCTGGCGATTCCGCTTACCGCACGTGCTGTACTGGAGGTCGCCTGGTATCGCTACCGCCGCCCTAAGCGGGCCGCCGACACGTGGATCGAAAAGGGCCACCACATGTTTGGGCTGTCGCGGCCGATGCTGATTGGAGCAGCGTGTGGTGTGTTGCTCGCGGCCGTGGCCTTACTCGTACTTGTTGGCAGTGCATATGGCGCGGGAGAAGTGATCGGGCTAATTTTCCTGGCGCTGGCTGCCTTGGTGTTGATCTCGATGGCCACCGCCGCGGCGGTCTGGCATTTCAGGTGGGTCGTGAAACGCTAGGCTCGCTGACGATCAGGGCAGCTCGTGGTTCACGCCCATGGCCAGC
>JBGPEO010000085.1:0-11322 GCA_041482895.1 Candidatus Dormibacteraceae bacterium
CGTTCCGTACGACATGATCGAGCTGCGCCACGGCGACACCGCCGAGGGCCCCGCATTCGGCTACGGCACCTACGGCAGCCGCTCGCTGGCCGTGGGCGGCATGGCGGTGCTCAAGGCGAGCCATAAGGTCGTCGACAAAGCCCGCAAGCTCGCCGCGCACATCTTCGAGGCGGCCGAGGAGGACGTCGTCTTCGACCAGGGCCAGTTCTACGTCAAGGGCAGCCCGGACAAGCGCAAGGCGTTCGGCGAGATCGCCTTCGCCTCGTTTGGCGCCGGCCTACCCGACGGCATGGAGCAAGGTCTAGAGGCGGTCGCCTATTACGACCCGAGCAACTTCGTGTGGCCGTTCGGCACGCACATCGCCGTCGTCGAGGTCGACGCCGAGACCGGCGCGGTCGACCTGCAGCGGTACATCGCCGTCGACGACTGCGGCAACATCATCAACCCGATGATCGTCGACGGCCAGATCCATGGCGGCATTGCCCAGGGAATTTCACAGGCCCTCTACGAAGAGATCATCTATGACGACGAATCGGGTCAGATGAGGACAGGAACGTTCACCGACTACCTGGTCCCGAGCGCCAACGAGTTCCCGAAGTTCGAGCTCGGCCGAACCATCACCCCGTCGCCAACCAACGAGCTTGGCGTCAAGGGCATCGGCGAAGCCGGCACCATCGCAAGCTCCATCGCGGTCATCAATGCCATCTGCGACGCGCTGTCCCCGCTCGGCATCAAGCATGTCGACATGCCGGCCAGCCCGGATCGGATCTGGAAGCAGATCCACGAGGCGCAGGCCGGTTCAAACCATGGAAAGGAGGCACGTAAGTGATCCCGGCCGCATTCGAATACGCCCGCGCCTCCTCAGTCGAGGAGGCAACCAAGCTGCTGAAGAAGTACGGCGAGGACGCCAAGGTGCTGGCGGGCGGACACAGCCTGATCCCCCTGATGCGCCTCCGTCTCGCGCAGCCCAAGGCGCTCGTCGACATCAACGGCATCAAGGACCTCGACCACATCAAGGAAAGTGGGTCCAAGCTGCACGTCGGCGCGCTGACACGTCACGTGACGATCCAGAACTCAGCCGTGGTGAAGCAGAAGCTGCCCATCCTCGCCGAGGTCGCGGGTGAGGTGGGCGACAACCAGGTTCGCAACATGGGCACGATCGGAGGGGTGATGGCGCACGCCGACGCCGCGGGAGACTACCCGACCATCGCTCTGATGCTCGACGCCGAGATCGTCACCAACCAGCGGACGATCGCCGCCATGGACTTCTTCAAGGACCTCTTCACGACGCCCCTCGCGCCGGATGAGATCGTTCTCGAGGTCGTCTTTCCCGTGGCGGACGGTCCCCACAAGTACATCAAGTTCCGCCGCAGGCTTTTCGACTGGGCGATCGTCGGCGCCGCGGCCCAGAAGATGAACGGCGGCTGGCGCATCGGGCTGACCAACGTCGGACCAACGCCAGTCCGCGCCACTGCCGTCGAGAAAGCACTGCACGACGGTGCCAAGCCAGAAGAAGCGGCACAGCACGCATCCGACGGGTTGAACCCGTCGGGCGACCTGCGAGCGAGCCCGGAGTACAAGAAGCACCTGGCTCGGGTGTTGACCAAGAGGGCGATCGAGCAAGCCCAGTAGCGGTTCAAGGGGGGGCGGCCGGCGTGACGGCCGCCCCCCCTTGCAGGGCGGAGGGAGCGATTCGCAAACGGATCTTCATGGCGGTGGCAGCCGCGCTGTTGGCAGGCGGCTGCGGTGTATTGCCGTTTGGAGGTCCGCACCTCGACACCACCACGCAGCTTCTAAACGGAGCGATCGACGGCCTCGTGAAGGCAAGCAGCTTCGAGGAAACGGGTGCTTTCGGCGAGGGCTCTTACAACTTCTCGGTAGACATCCAGTTCACCGCTCCGGGAACGCTGCATGCAAGCATCCAGCGCAACGCGATCACCTTCGAGACGACCCAGATCGATGGCAAGACCTATTACAGGAGCCTGGATCTGGCCACGCTCCTCTTGACCGCAGGTCAGTCGGATCTTCGCCTGAGCCACGCGATCGGGGATCGCTGGTTCACGTCCAAAACGGCGTCATCGATCGACGTTGCGGGTGCGCTTACGAACCTCGGCACGATCAAAGCGACGTTCTTCAACACATTCGCTGTCAAGCGAAAAGACAATGTGGTTGCGGGCGGCGTAGCGAGCGCCGAGCTCAGCGACGCTGACTACACGCTCGACATCAGCGAGTCCGCGCCGCATCGCCTGCTGTCGATACGCACTACACCAGCTACGGCTGTTTTCGGAGACTTCGTCAACGTCGACATCGCATTCACGAACTACAACAAGAACTTCGGCATCGTGGCGCCTGGCGGCACACTCGACGTCGACGACCCGACTACGTGGCCGCCGCTGTACACGCGAGCGTCGATAAGCAACTCTCGCTGCAGCGACCCATGCATCCTCTCGGCGGTGTTCCAGAACGACGGCGGCACGGTCGGAGCCTCGGCGCCATCAACGGTCACATTCACCTTGGCCGACAGCTCCGGCGGGTTGGTCTTCGGCACGTGCAAGGACACCATCCAGCCTGACGCCCCACATGGAGGGAGCGTGACCGAGGCCTGCACCATCTCGAGCGCGGCCTGGAGCCGGTTTGGAGGGAGCTACACGTACAACGCCGTGCCCGACAACCCTGCTTACGACTAACCCGCCAGATCCGAATTGAGAGTCGGTAACCTTTTGGCGTGATCGCTACCTCTCCCGCCACGATCGAGGACATCGAGCAGCGCCTGCGCGAGCGCAAGTACATAGGCGATCGCGCCCTCGCAACGTCGATCTTTCTTGCTTTGAAGCTGGAGAAGCCCCTCTTCATCGAGGGCGAAGCCGGGGTTGGCAAGACCGAGGCGGCCAAGGTCATGGCCGACGTGCTCGGTGCGCGGCTGATCCGGCTCCAGTGCTACGAGGGCATCGACCTCGCGCATGCGGTCTACGAGTGGAACTACCCGCGACAGCTCCTGCACATTCGCCTGCTGGATGCCGGCGAGGACCGCCGCTCTGCCGAGCGCGAGATCTACAGCCCGGAATTCCTGCTGCGCCGCCCGCTCCTCGACGCCATCGACAACGACGATCTGACGCCGCCGGTGCTGCTCATCGACGAGATCGATCGCTCCGACGAAGAGTTCGAAGCATTCCTGCTCGAGCTGCTCTCGGACTTCCAGGTCTCCATCCCGGAGATCGGCACGATCAAGGCGAAGCACGCGCCGTTCGTCGTCATCACGTCGAACCGGACCCGCGAGGTGCACGACGCCCTCAAGCGGCGTTGCCTGTATCACTGGATCGACTACCCAGACCTCGAGAAGGAGGTCGAGATCGTGCGCGCGCGCGCTCCGGAGGCTGCCGCCGGTTTGGCTCGCGAGGTCGCAGCACTGGTCCAGGCCTTGCGCGGGATGGATCTCTACAAGGTGCCGGGCGTCGCGGAGACGCTGGATTGGGCGCGCTCGCTGGCCGCGCTGGGCGCGACACGCATCGACCCGACGCTGGTCAACGCGACTATCGGTGCGGCTCTCAAGTACCAGGAGGACCTCGAGCGAGTCAGGGAGCAGGTGCCCGCAATGGTCGAGAAGGCGCGGGGTGCCTGAGGAGGTGCGGCCGGAAACCTCGACGAGAGATTCGGCGATCCAGGTGGCCCAGATTCGGGTGAAGCGACGAGCAGCGGAGCGAGCGCATCGTGAATGCGTGAGCGAGCAGCGCAGGAGCTGAACCCGAAGATGGGCCGCATGGGCGCCGAAGATCCGTCGACGGCTTTTCCGGCCGCACCTCCTGCTCCAGATCTTCTGCCGAGGCTGGGGGCGTTTGCGCGGCTCCTGCACGACGCCGGCATGGAGGCCGGGCCCCGGCGTCTGACGGATGCGACGCGTGCGCTGACCTACGTCGACCTGAAGCGACAGGCCGACTTTCGCAATTCGCTTCGCACTGTTTTCGTCAGTCGAAAGGACGAGCTGCCGGTGTTCGAAGCGGCCTTCGACATCTTCTGGGCGCCGCCCGATCCGCGAGCCGCCGCCGGCGTGATGCCCGGCCGGAGCCGGAGCCTGCCGATGTCGCCGGAAAGGGCGAAGGCATGGTCCGCCGCGCTCGGGCTAAACACGTCGCAGATGAACCGCGAGCAGGACCCGAGCGTCGTTCCCGCCAGTTCGAGCGGATATAGCGCTGAGGAGCTCTTGCGCCACAAGGACTTCGAGCAGATGACCTGGCAGGAGACCGAGCAGGTGCGCAAGCTGCTCGAGCAGGCGCCGTGGCGCGTGGCGGAGAAGCGCACGCGCCGGCTGCGCTCCGCGAGGGCCGGCCGCATCGACCTGCGCCGTTCTGCGCGCCACGCGATCCGGTCGAGCGGAGAGCTGATGCGGCTGTTCTACCGCCGGCCGCGGGTGCGCAGGCGCCCGCTCGTGTTGATCTGCGACGTGAGCGGTTCGATGGAGCGCTACTCCCGCCTGTTGATGATCTTCGCTCACGCGATCGCGCGGCGGGAGGACCTCGAGGCGTTCGTGTTCTCGACCCGCCTGACACGGATTACGCGGCTGCTTCGCTATCGCGACCTGGACCGTTCGCTCGACTCGGTCAGCAAGGGCGTTCACGATTTCAGCGGAGGCACTCGCATCGGCGACGCGCTGTCTGATTTCAACCGCCATTGGGCTCGCCGCGTCCTCGGACATGGCGCGGTCGTGATCATCGTGAGCGACGGATGGGACCGGGGCGACCCGGCTCGGCTCTCGGCCGAGCTCATCCACCTCCGCCGGTCGTCACACCGGCTGATCTGGCTCAACCCGCTGCTCGGTTCGCAGGGGTACGAACCCCTGACGCGCGGCATGGCCGCAGCCCTACCGCACTGCGACGACTTCCTCGCCGCCCACAACCTGCAGGCACTCGACGACCTCGGCCGCCTGCTCGCAGGCCTCGACCGGCGCTCGAGGGCTCGGTAGGTGCGCGAGGTCCTCAGTGAGCTCGCCGAATGGACGATGGCGGGCGAAGACATCGCGCTTGCGACGGTGGTGGAGACCTGGGGCTCGAGCCCTCGCCCGCTCGGTTCGAAGATGGTGGTCACGCGCTCGGGCAAGATGGCCGGCTCCGTCTCCAACGGCTGCATCGAAGGCGCGGTTTTCGAGGAGGCTCAGAAGGTCTTGAAGAGCCGGCAGCCGAAGCTGGCCGCCTTTGGCGTGGCGGACGACGTCGCGTTCGAGGTCGGCCTCGCCTGTGGTGGTCACATCGAGGTGTTCGTCGAACCGCTCGGGCCGGTGCACGAGCAGCTGATCGCGATGCTTCGGCGCAACGAGACGGCCACCTTGCGCACCAACCTGGTCACGGGCGAGGCCGACCTGGTCGAGGGCTGGACGCCTTCCGGGTCGGAGCTTGCGCACCGCGAAGGGGACCTGTTGGTGGAGCCCTTCCGGCGCCCGGCCCACCTGGTCATCATCGGCGCGATCCACATCGCGATCCCGCTTCACCGCCTGGCGAAGCTGATGGGCTACCGGGTCACCGTCGTCGACGCTCGCGCGAAGTTCGCCACCAAGGAGCGGTTCCCTGAGGCCGACGAGCTCATCGTCGCGTGGCCCGACGAGGCGATGGCTAAGATCGCGATCGACAACTCGACCTACGTCGTGATCCTCACGCACGACCCGAAGTTCGACCTGCCCGCTCTGCGCTCGGTGCTGGCGAAGGATCCCGGTTACATCGGGGCGATCGGGAGTCGCAAGACCAACCAGAACCGCTTCGACGCGCTTCGCGCCGAGGGTTTCACAGAGGAGCAGCTCGCGCGCGTGCATGGGCCGATCGGCCTCGACCTGGGTGGCCGGGGCGCGGAGGAGACGGCTTTGGGGATCCTGGCCGAGATCACGGCTGTGCGATTCGGCGGCACCGGCAGCTCTATGCGCGGGACGAGGAAATCTTCAATTGCGTGATCGCATCACGCGCTCGCGGACGATCGGCAGCCCCAGGTAGAAAAGCGTCACGCAGGCGTAGATCGCAAGGCTCAGCTTGAAGCTGACGAGCGCCAGCAGCGTCGCCTCCGTGCGCGTCTTGCTCACGCCGACCACCCTACTCAGAGGGCCGTTTTGTTGCTGCTCCTGAAACGGCGAGCCTTCTCGCGGTTGCCGCAGGAGGCCATGGTGCACCACCGGCTCGAGTGATTCTTCGACCGGTCGTAGAACGCCCACCGGCAGGGCTGAGAGCTGCATAGCTTGAGCCGCGTCCAGTCCTCGCCCTCCATCGCCGAGTACATGGTGGCGACGATGCGGCCCATCGCGGCCACGACTCCGGTCGCCTCGGGCTCCAGGCGCGGCGTCCCATCCGCGCCGAAGCGCATCCGTAGGCCGCTCTTGGCGGCGGCCTCGTTCAGAGTGGCGATGTCGACGGGGTAGACCTTCGAACCGGAGTTGGCGCCGATCACAGACCGGATCGCCTCACGCAGGGCGATCGCGTGTTTCAGGTCAGACGCATCGACGTGCTGCGAGCCGTCCAGCAGGCCCTTTGCAACCAACCACGCCTTGAGGGTGTTTGGGTCAGGGAGCTCCTCTGGACCGTCCTGCAGGTCGACGGTGTTGACGAAGGCCTGCACGAGCCCGATGTCGCCGGTAGCGGTCTGGCGGTCTGCCACATTCGACAGTATATCCATAACCTGCGAACCCGTAACATAGGTTATACTAACCATCGTGATCAGAACGGCAGTTACGGGAGGAACACGATGTACCCCTACATGAACGAGGACGTTGCATTCGAGCGGCTGAAGGACCTCCAGCGGGAGATGGAAAACAGCCGGATTGCGGCCGACTGGCTGGCAGGGGTGGGCAGACTGATCCGCAACCTGTCGGCGCGCGCCTGGTGGCTCGGCGGGCTCGCCTTCCGGAGGGCGCCACGCCGGCGTCCGGTCCTGGCGCTTGACGCCTGCGAGACCGATGATGCTGCCTCGGACGCTGCCTAGCCTCCTGGCGCTAGCCCGCCAGCCGCTTCAGCACCGCGATCTGCTCGGCGTCGGGGCCGCCACCAGCGCCGGGCACCTCGAGGATGAAGGGGAGACGCGCGAGGCGTGGCTCGTGCAGGAGTGCGCGAAAACCGTCCTCCCCAATCTGGCCGTCTCCGATGTTCGCGTGGCGGTCGCGATTGGACCCCAATCCGGTGACCGAGTCGTTGCAGTGGATGACGTCCACACGCGACAGCCCGATGACACGATCGAGCTCGTCAAGCGTCCTGAACACGTCGGCGGGAGTGCGTTCGTCGTAGCCGGAGGCGAAGGCGTGGCACGTGTCGAAGCAAACCGACACGCGCGGGTCGTCGATGGCGGCAAGCATCTGAGCGATCTCCTCGAACTTCGCGCCCACGCATCCGCCAAGCCCGGCGTTGTTTTCGATCAGCAGGCGCGCGGTGCTCGGGCTGGCTCGCTCGAGCACGTGTCTCAAGTGCTCCACGATCGAGGGTAGTCGGGCCTCGAAGCCGGCGCCTTTGTGCGACCCGGTGTGAAAGATGACGCCGTTCACGCCAAGGTCGTCGGCCGCTTTGAGGTAGCCGGCAAGCGTGCTCTCCGAACGTTGGCGCAGCGTCGGGTCGTCGCCCGCGAGGTTGATCAGGTAGACGGCGTGAAAGTAAAAGGGCGGATGGCCGTATTTCTCGGCCGCCTCCTTGAAAGTCGCGATCCGCGCCTCGTCGAGCTTGGGCGAGCCCCAGAAGCCCGGTGGCGTGGGATGGACCTGGATCGCCTGCGCCCCCATCACCTCGGCCCGTTCGAAGGCCAGATGCAGGCCCCCCGACGAGTCGACGTGGGCTCCAAGCAATGGCATTCAAAGAGAGTAGGCCGGTCCCTTCTGGCATGCTGGAGACGAGATGGGTGCGGTGTTCGTGATGGGAGACCTCGACCTGGCGGTCAGGGGGCGCACCTATCGCGAGCCGGAGGGTCCTCACAGTCTCGTCGTCCGCGGCCGCGATCTGGACTCCGCGCTCCAACACCTTGCTTCGCGGGCTGATTGCCGGGCCCTCGCTGTGGTCGGCTTGCCCGACACGCTTCCCGACATGGCGGCTCTGGCCGGACGGCGCCTGCTGCTCGTGGACGGCGACAGCGAGCGGCTGCGCGAATACGCGGAGAGCGCGATCCGGGCCGGGATCGAGGTCGAGTGGATCCGTTCGGCGCGACCGCCGTTCGAGCGGCTTGCCTCGGCGCTGCTGCCTGTGGGCGCCATCGTGCTGGCGGCCGGTTCCGGCTCGCGGATGCCAGGGTCCGAGAAGATGCTGCTCGAGGTCGACGGCAAGCCGATGGTTCGTCACGCCATGGAGTCGGCGTCAGAAGGTGGCTGCCACCAGGTGGTCGTGGTCTATTCGTCCGATGACGTGCGCCAGGCCGTCGACGGAGGCGGGGAGCTGGTCCACAACCCGAAAGCGCGCTCGGGCATGGCCTCGTCGCTGCAGGCAGGGCTTCGAGCGATGCGGGACGAGATCGAAGCCGCGGTCATCGTCCTCGGCGACCAGCCTCTGGTCGGTTCGCGCACCATCGCGGCGCTGATGCGAGCCTGGCGGCGCGAGGGTTCGCGGCCGGCCGTCGCGCTGTCCCAGGCGCACGGCGAGTGGGCGCCGCCGGTGGTGCTGTCGCGCGAGCTGTGGGACGAGTTGATGGCGCTCAAGGGCGACGCCGGGGCCCGCCAGATCCTGCAGGGCCACCCAGAGCTGCTGGACATGGTGCCTGCGCCCGGGCGCCCCGACGACATCGACACGCCCGAGGATTACGCGAAGATCGTGAGGCTCTTCCCGCGCCGCAAGCCGCGCCAGCGCGTTTAGGCGACGCCGGTTTGAGGAACCCCCGCCCCCTCCCCCGCGAGGATCGCCATGCGACCTGGCGGGACCTCCCCACATGGTGGGGAGGCCAGGCGTAGGATTCAGAATCGTGCTAGTGATCGCTCAGGAGTGAAAGCTTGAAAGATCGAGGCTGGCAGAAGGCCGGCTCTTACGAAGACATCATCTACGAGACCTGGGACGGGATCGCCAAGATCACGATCAACCGGCCAGAGGTTCGCAACGCCTTCCGGCCCACCACGGTTTCCGAGATGTCCAACGCCTTCGAGGTCGCGCGCGACGACCTGGAGGTCGGGGTGGTCATTCTCACCGGCGCCGGGACCGAGGCGTTCTGCTCGGGCGGCGACCAGCGGATTCGCGGCGACGACGGATACGTCGACCCGAAGGGCATCGGACGGCTCAACGTGCTCGACCTGCAGATCCAGATCCGCCGGCTGCCCAAACCCGTGGTGGCAATGGTCGCCGGCTACGCGATTGGCGGCGGGCATGTGCTGCACGTCGTTTGCGACCTCACCGTTGCCGCGGACAACGCGCGGTTCGGCCAGACGGGCCCGCGTGTGGGCAGCTTCGACGGGGGCTACGGCGCGGGATTCCTGGCTCGCATCGTGGGCCAGAAAAAGGCGCGCGAGATCTGGTTTCTATGCGAGCAGTACGACGCTCGGGAGGCGCTCGAGATGGGCCTCGTCAACAAGGTCGTGCCGCTTGCCGACCTCGAGAAGGAAACGCTGGTCTGGTGCCGGCGCATGCTGGAGCTGAGCCCCCTCGCGCTGCGCATGCTGAAGGCCGGACTCAACGCCGCGGACGATGGCCTGGCGGGAATCCAGCAGCTGGCTGGTGACGCGACGCTGCTCTACTACATGAGCGAAGAGGCGCAGGAGGGCCGGGACGCCTACGTGCAAAAGCGCAAGCCCGACTTCTCGAAATTTCCCAAACGGCCCTAGTGTCACGCTCCCGAAGTTCCTTGCTTCTTCGCGGCCTAGGCGGCCGGGCGCCGGCCCACCCCGCGAAATCTGCGATTTCGCGGGGGCCCCGGCCGGGCGCTGAAGCCTGCGTCGCCTATTGCGCGCGCTCGGTCACGCATCTGCGCGATGCGCTCCCTCGCGTGCTCGTCGGCTCTTTGGCTCCGGCCGCCGATGCCGCGAATAAGCGGCGGACCTCGGGAGCGTGACACTTGTCGCGGCTGCGCCCGCGCTGTCGCCGTCTCGCGTGTGGTGGTCGGCGGTCCGGCCCGCGACGTTGGCGGCCTCGGTTGCGCCGGTGCTCGCGGGCACGGCCATCGCGGTCCAGGAAGGCGGAGCGCGCCTGGGCGCCGGATTGCTCGCGGTGCTGGTCGGGATCGCGATGCAGATCGGGGTCAACTTCGCCAACGACTACTCGGATCATGTGCGTGGCGCCGACAGCCGGCGCAGGGTGGGTCCGGTGCGAGCGGCGTCGTCGGGCGTCGTCAAGCCCGCGGACGTGCGGCGTGCCGCCATCGCGGCGTTTGGAGTGGCTGCGGCAGCCGGCCTGGTCCTCAGCCTCGCCACGGACTGGAGGCTGTTGCTGGTCGGGGTCGCCTGCCTGCTCGCGGGTTGGCTGTACACGGGGGGGCCGCGGCCTTATGGCTACCTTGGGCTCGGCGAGGTTTTCGTCTTCGTCTTCTTCGGCGTGGTCGCCACGGTCGGCACTGTGTACGTGGAGACGCTGCGCGTCACGCTGCTGTCCGTCCTGGTCGCCTGCTCGATGGGATGCTTCGCCACCGCGATCCTGGTCCTCAACAACTTGCGCGACCTGGACACCGATCTCGCGGCCGGCAAGCTGACCCTGTCCACGCGCATCGGGCGTGGCCCCACACGAGCGCTTCTCCTGGGATTGGTTGGCGTGGCATTTGCCATCCCGCTCGCCGTCGCCGTCCTGAACCTCGCCGCCGCAGGCGTGATGCTCGTCCTGCTGGCCATCCCGATCGCCGCCGCACCGGTGCGCACTGCTTTCGCCGCGCCGTCGGCGCCCGCGTTGGTGCGCGCCTTGAAGCGGATGGCGATGGCCGAGATCGCCTACGCCCTGCTGTTCTCGCTTGGTTTGCTGCTGTGACGACCGCGTACATCACGGCCCGCACCCCGGTCGATGTCGCGCTTGAGGTCGAATCCCAGCGCAGGGCGGGCTGCAGCCGGTTCGTCTTGCACGAGCTCGACGGTGGAGGAATGCTCGACCTCGAGCGACTCGGAGCGGCCCGCTATGCCGCCGGCCTTCAGGCTTTGGTCGTGCTGGAGGGCCAGTCGTCGCCGGCCGGCGCGTCCGTTGGGACATCAGAAGCCGCCGGAGCCAGGTGATCCTCGAGCACGCGCGCAAAGGCGTCCGGCCTTTCCAGGTGCACGGTATGCCCGGCCCTGGGTACGACCTCCACGCGCCCGTGGGGAACGGTGGCGGCGAGCCGGCGGGCCGAGCTCACATAGCCGTGGTCGAGCTGTCCAGCCACGAACGTGCACGGAAACGTGACGCGGGCGAGGTCGTCCCACAACGGGTCCATGGCACCGGC